>NZ_SNWX01000003.1 GCF_004362045.1 Halanaerobium saccharolyticum
TCAAATATCACCGGACAGATGTCCTAATACCATTATTTAATTTTTTAGATTTTTATTTTTTGAATTATTTTAGACTTTTCGCAGTGCAATCATATTATAATTTTTGAAGGTAAAGCTGAACGACCACTTTATCTTTCAATTAAAGGAGAAGAGGTTGAACTAAAAGATGCCTCTGATCTCTGGGGTAAGACTGTTTATGAGACCACTGATCTTTTGATTGAAGAAGCCGGAGATAAAAATGCAAGAGTCAGCTGTATTGGTCCGGCCGGTGAAAACTTAGTTAAATTTGCTTCAATTATGAATGAAAAAGACAGAGCTGCCGGTAGAACTGGAGTCGGTGCAGTAATGGGCTCCAAGAATTTAAAAGCAGTTGTGGTTAAAGCAGATGAAAAACAGGTTGAGTATTTTAAAGATGAAATGATGAAGGTTGTCAAAAAGCAGACTAAGATGCTGAAAGAAGATGGAGTTACTGGAGAGGGATTACCTGCTTTAGGTACCAAAGTACTGGATAATATTATTAATTCTACTGGTCTTTATCCGGCCCACAATTTTCAGCAGGGTACCTTTGCTGGTGTAGACGAAGTTTCGGGAGAAGCACTTGTCGAAAAAGGTTATCTGCAGTCTAATAGCGGCTGTTATGGCTGTCCAATTCGCTGTGCCAGAAATACTAAACTCCCTAATGGCCAGCAGGGAGAAGGTCCAGAATACGAGTCAGGCTGGGCATTTGGAGCTGATTGTGGAGTCAATGATCTAAATGCAATTACTCAAGCTAATTTCCTCTGTAATGATCTGGGCATGGATACTATTACCGCAGGTACAACTATAGCCTGTGCCATGGAGTTATATGAAAAAGGGTATATAGATAAAGATGAACTGGAAAATGGTCCAGAATTAAATTTTGGTTCTTCAGAATCAATAATTTATTACACTGAAAAGATGGCTTACCGCAAAGGATTAGGTGATAAATTAGCAGAAGGTTCATATCGCCTGGCAGAGTCTAAGGGACAGCCTGAACTTTCAATGAGTGTTAAAAAACAGGAACTTCCTGCCTATGATCCCCGAGGAGTTCAGGGCCAGGGACTTAATTATGCAACTTCTAACCGCGGCGGCTGTCATGTTCGAGGTTATATGATCTCACCTGAGGTTTTAGGTTCTCCCGAAAAACTGGATCCACAGGAACTGGAAGGTAAAGCTGGCTGGGTTAAAACATTCCAGGATTTAACAGCTGTTATTGATTCGGTTGGAATGTGTCTTTTTACTTCCTTTGCGCTGGGACTTGATGATTACAGAGAGATAGTTAATGCCGGGACCCAATTTGACTATACTTCTGATTCCTTACTTGAAGCCGGGGAGAGAATCTATAACTTAGAGCGTCAGTTTAACCTGGAAGCTGGAATTTTGCCAGAGGAAGATAAATTACCTGCCCGTTTTGATGAACCACTACCTGAAGGCCCTCAAAAAGGTAAAAAGTCAGAGTATAGACAAATTTTACCGGAGTATTATGAGGTCAGAGGCTGGCAGGAAGATGGCTGGATTAGTGATCAGAAATTAACTGAGATGAAGATTAAATAGTCGAAAAATAAATTGCAGTCTAGATTAAATTAACTTAGCCTCGTAAATCCATCCAGTTCTCCGCCGGGAACTGGGTGGAATTTTAATATTAAAGGGTGATAAATATGGCATTAAAAGTTAAACTTTATTCCTTATTTAGGATTAATTTGAATACAAAGAGTGTTGAATATGAACTTGAAAGTGATATTACTATTACTGAGTTAATCAAAAAATTGGATCAGGATTTTGAAGGCTATTTTACCCAGAAATTACTGAAGAAAGATGGCAGTATTGCTCGAGGAACAATAATTTTAGTAAATGGTCAAAATATCTTTCATCTTAATAAACTTGAGACAAAAGTTTCTGATGGAGATGTTGTTACTCTTTTTCCTCCATCGGCAGGAGGTTAATTATGAAAGATTATCTAAAAAGACAGCAGAAATTATTTACTGCAGCACAGCAGCAGAGGCTGGAAGAATTAAATATTATGATTGCCGGTACCGGGGGCCTGGGTACCAATCAGGCATTACAGCTGCAGCGGATTGGGATCAATAAAATTTATCTCTATGATTATGATCAGGTGGAAGTCAGTAACCTCAATCGACAGCTCTGTTATGGGAAAAAGGATATTGGCCGCTTAAAAGTAGAGGCAGCAGCTGAATTTTTAAATGAATTTGATTTAGAGACTGAGATTATTGCCAGAAATGAAAAGATAACTCTGGAGACTGAAGTTCCAGAAGATATAGATATCATTTTTGACGGCATGGACAATTTTGAGTCGCGCTTTATTTTAGATCAGCTGGCCGTAGAAAATGAGCTTCCCTTTATCCATGCCGGGATAGAAGAATTTTTTGCCCAGATCATGCTGGTACTGCCCGAAAGTGAGCTGCGCTTAAAAGATGTTTTTACCGGTTCAGATAAGCAAGAAGCCCCCGCAGTTTTTTCCCCGGCTGTAACAGTTACAGCTTCGATTCAGGTGCTGGAAGCTTTAAAGTATCTGCTTGCTTTTGATGATTATCTAGAAAATCAGCTTTTGCACATTGATCTATTGAGCAGTCAAATGGAAAAAATAGATTTAAAATAATTTGAAAGCTGCCAGAATAAAATATATTACTTTTAAAACGAATTGTAATTTCTACACTTGATAAAACAAAATTTCTTTGTTAGCCTTAAACTCAGGAGATGATAATATGCAGACAGAAATATATCATTTGTTTCACAGTGGAACCGCAGTTAGAGTTGAAAATAAATTATTTATATTTGATTATTATAAAGATCAGCCCCAGCAGGAAAAGACTCTGCAGAGTTCTCTGGAAAAAGGAATAGTGAGAGAAGACAGCTTTAAAAATATAACAGAAGCCTATGTTTTTGTTTCTCACAGTCACCACGATCACTACAATCAGGTTATATTTGATTGGGAAAAATATTGTAATCAGATAAATTACATTTTAGCAGCTGAGGTAGAACCAGCTACAGAGCTAAAAAATAAGGATAACCTTTATTTAATGGAAAAAGACGAAAAACTGCAGCTGGAAAATATTAATATTTCAAGTTATGGCAGCACAGATAAAGGTGTTTCTTTTCTGGTTGAGCTTGAGGATTTATCAATTTTTCATGCCGGAGATTTAAACTGGTGGAAATGGAAGAAATTTACCGAAAAAGTTCAAAAAAGAGAAGCAAGAGAATATAAAAGAGAAGTAGAAAAATTTAAAGATAAGCAGATAGATATTGCTTTTGTTCCGGTTGATCCAAGATTAGAGGAGCATTATTATCTGGCAGGAGAGTATTTTATTGATCAGGTTAAGCCGGCGCTTTTTGTGCCAATTCATTTTGCTGATAATTATGATGTGACAAAATTTTTTCGAGATCGATTTAATTCAAATCAGACCCGAGTTGCTGAGATCACTGAGCCGGGAGAGAAGATACTGTATACCAGAAAATAAATTTAAGGGAATTTATTATTTTTATTATGAGCCATAGTTAAAACCTTCAAATGATTTGCTTTGGTCCTTATATCAGAACAGGTTTTAGCTGCGGCTCTAAATTTTTGTCTGTTGTATTTAATTTTACAGGGAAGTATTTCATTAAAGAACTAATTAATTTTGGAAATTGCTTGACAATTATAATTAATTAATTTATACTTAAAATACGTTGAATCAATATTTTTTTAAAAGTTTTTGCACACGTGTTCAAAAAGTTGATATATAAGTTTATAATTTACATAAGACTAATGAGGTGTTTTAGATGACAACTATGAAAGACATTGCAGAAAAAGCAGGGGTATCACGTTCTACAGTATCTAGAGTTATTAATGGTCATGATTCAGTGAAGGAAGAAAAAAGACAAAGAATACTAAAAATAGTTAAAGAGCTGAACTTTAAGCCAAATAAAGTTGCTCAAAGTTTAGTTAGCAATCAATCTTATTTAATAGGTGTCATTGCACCTAATATTTCTAACCCATTTTACAGTGAAATTATTGAAGCACTTGAGATTGAGGCAAATAATAAAGGATATAATATTATTGTTTGTAATTCTGCTGGTGATATAAAAAAAGAAGAAAATTATATTGATATTTTATTTGGTCGTCAGGTAGATGGAATAGTTATTATTCCTTCAAAATTTAAGCTAAGTCATTATGAGGAATTAAAAGATAATGATATTCCTGTTGTAACCTTAACTAAAGATATTAATAAATTTGATTCAGTTTTAATTTCTCATCAAAAAGGTGGGGCTCTGGCTGCAAAACATTTTATGGAAATGGGACATCAACAATTTGCTTTTATTGGCCCACATCCAGATTTAGAAGGGAAACTTAAAGGTTACGAAAAAGAATTAGAGAAGAAGAATATTTCAATTGATAAAAAAAATTATATAGAATGTAATTTTTCTGGAAGATCCGCTTCTCAAAAAGTTTATAATGCAGTTAGTAAATATCTCAATGATTACGGACTTAAGGCTACCGCTTATTTTGTTGGCAATGACCTTGGAGCTTTTGGAGCTATCCATGCTTTTTATGATGCCGGGTATAAGATTCCAGATGATTTATCAATTGTAGGTTTTGATAATACATTTTTTGCTTCTGAAAGTAGGCCAACTTTAAGTTCTATTGCTCAACCAATTGATAAGATGGTAAAGGTTACTATTGATATATTACTAAGAAGATTAAAGGACAAAGACAACTTAAATTTTGAACATAAGTTTTTAGAACCAGAGTTAATTGTTAGAGAATCAAGTGATTATAAAATAAAATAATTTTTTTCAATTTTTGAACGCGTGTGCAAAAACAATGGAGGTGATTAAAAAATATCTTTAAAATTATAATTTTTAGATTGAAATTAGTTAATAAAAAAATTTAGGAGGAAAATAATGAGTAAAAAATTATTAGTTTTTATGCTTTTAGTTTCTGTATTATTGGTGGGACAAACTGTTATGGCGGCAGATTTTAATCAATCACCTGTATTAGATGAAAAAGTTGAGAGTGGTGATCTACCTGGAATAGAGAATAGACTACCAGATCAACCTTTTGTAGTTCAGACTGGAACCCAGGTACCCGAAAAATATCTAGACTATCAGATAGGTGAATATGGGGGGACCCTTAACCTTGTTTCTGTAGATGCAGTAGTGCATGAATTGTTTTTAGGATTTGGAACTCCTGTTTTGAGAGCTCCCGGTCAAACGACTGAAAATCCTAAACCTGCGATTGTAAGTGAATATAAGCATAATGAAGACTATACAGAATTTGAGTTTAAAATCCGTGAAGGATTAAGATGGTCTGATGGAGTAGAAGTTACAACTGAAGATGTCAGATTTGCTTTTGAAAATTTTTATGCTGACGAAGATGTTGCTGAGCAATTTCCTGCCATGTTAAAAGATCCAAATGGCAACCCCGGTCAGCTAGAAGTGATTGATAAATATCGTTTTAAAGTTAAGTTTTCAGAAGAATTCGGCTGGTTTGAAACTCAGTTAGCTTCCTGGATTACTGACTATACAAAAATATTCAAACCTGCTCATTATTTAAAACAATTTCACAAAGATTTTACTCCAGTAGAAGAAATGCAGGCAGAAATTGATGAGGAAGGTTTAACAAGCTGGTCAGAATTATTAACCCTGAAAGATATAAACCACTGGGAATTAAATCAACCATATTCTATTGGAGCACCAGTACTTACAGCCTGGATGCCTGTACAAA
Source organism: Halanaerobium saccharolyticum (assembly GCF_004362045.1). Taxonomy (GTDB): domain Bacteria; phylum Bacillota; class Halanaerobiia; order Halanaerobiales; family Halanaerobiaceae; genus Halanaerobium; species Halanaerobium saccharolyticum_C. The sequence continues at coordinate 5,741 of NZ_SNWX01000003.1, forward strand.
TTGATTCTAATGTAATGAAGTATCAAAGAAATCCATATTACTGGAAAGTTGATCAAGAGGGAAATCAGCTTCCATATATTGATAACATAAAGGTAGCAAAAGTTAATAAACAGGAATCAATTGATATGAGAGTCATCTCTGGCAATGTTGATCTTCTTTCTCAGAGTGCAACCTTAAATAAAATGTCGTTATATAAGCAGAATGAAGTAAAAGGGAATTACAATACTATTCTTACTGGTTCAATAAATAATCCTCCCCTTCTCTTTTTAAATCAAGATTACAATTATCAAAAAGAAGATAGTGTCTGGCAGGATTTAATGCAGGATCCAGATAAGAGATTCGCAAAAGCATTGGCCTTAGCTATTGACTCTGAAGATGTGAATAACAGTATTTATTTTGGTCGTTATGGCAAAAAAGGTTTAACTGCAACTCATGATCCTGAAAAAGCAAGAAAATTATTAGCTGAAATTGGGATGGATAAATTTGATGATGAAGGTTATAGACTGGCACCTGATGGCAGCAAATTTGAGTTTGTGATTTCCGTTACTGATCATGCTCCAGATATTGTGCCACTATCTATACTTTTAAAACAGCATATTGAGAATATAGGAATTAGAACTACAGTTGATCAAATGGGTATAGATTTATGGTGGCAGCGAAACTATAATAATAAATTTATGGGCTCAATTCACTGGAATGATGGTCCAATCTGGCCTTCCGGAATTTCCGAAGATTATCTGCCGGATTTTAAAGGTTCCTGGGCTCCAGCTTCTTATGATAACTATCTTGGTTTGGGAGGCAGAACACCACCAGAATATTTGCAGAAATTCTTTGATATCCATACAGCAAGAAAGAAATATCCTGCTCAATCTAAAAAAGGTAAAGAATTATTTGCGAAACTGGAGAACTGGTTTGATAACAATTTTGTAATGCTCTATCCTGTAGCAGACGTTACAAGTCCTAATATTATTTCAAAAGATTTAGGAAATGTGCCTGCTGAAGGTTATCCATGGGGACTTGATATTCCAAGAAATATTGATCAGTTATATTTTAAAAAATAGAACAGTAATTTAATAAAGTAGCAGCTGGGTTCGACCTGGCTGCTATTAAATAAAATTTAAAGAGGGGGAGAAGAGTTGGGTAATTATATTTTACGAAGATTTTTAGTGATTATTCCCTTACTAGTAGTTATTTCAGTTATTTCTTTTATAGTAGTTCAATTACCGCCTGGAAGTTATGTTGAAACATATATTCAGAATTTAAAAAATCAGGGATATCAACCTGATGAAAAAGAAATAGAAAGGCTTCAAAGTAGATATGGACTAAATCAGCCGGCCTATATACAATATTTTACCTGGATGAAAAACATGATTTTTGAAGGTGATATGGGGAGGTCTTTTGTCTATAAACAGCCGGTCAGCGAAATCATAGCTGAGCGAGCACCAATGACAATTATGATTTCTATGATGGCAATGTTATTGCAGTGGATTGTAGCTGTCCCAATTGGAATATTTTCAGCTCGTTATCAATATTCAATTTTTGATTATATTGTCACTTTTTTTGGTTTTATTGGTCTGGCTTTACCAAACTTTTTATTTGCACTTGTCTTAATGTATTTTGTTTATGTTCATACAGGCTGGGCAGTTGTTGGTATATTCTCACCTGAATTTGTTGATGCATCCTGGTCTTTTGCTAAATTATTGGATATGATGAAAAACCTCTGGATTCCACTGGTAGTAATTGCTACAGCTGGAACTGCAGGTTTGATAAGAACTTTAAGAGGAACCCTGCTTGATGAATTAAAAAAGCAGTATGTTACCACAGCCAGAGCAAAAGGGATGAAAGAAAGAAAATTGATTTTAAAGTATCCTGTTCGAGTTGCAATAAATCCTTTAATTAGTACAATTGGCTGGATGCTTCCGGCAATTGTCGGGGGAGAGGTTGTTGTATCTCAGGTATTAAATTTAAAAACACTTGGACCAGTATTATTGGGTTCAGTTAAAAGTGAAGATATGTATCTTGCAGGTGGAATTATAATGATCTTAAGTTCACTGACGGTAATTGGAACTCTGCTGTCAGATATTTTATTAGCCTGGGTAGATCCAAAAGTAAGGTATAAATAATTAGGAAAGGAGTGTTGAAATGGCTGAATCTAAAAGTTCTATTTTCAAAAAGTTTCTCAGTTATATTAAAAATATATTTTCTAAAAATAAAAAAGAAGAATATAGGAGTTTAGAATATGCATCGCAAAGTCAGCTGATCTGGTACCGTTTTAAAAAACATAAACTGGCGTCGCTTGGTTTGACAGTTCTTGCAATTTTATATGTCACATCCATTTTTGCGGGCTTTGTGGCTCCCTATGCTCATACTGAAAGAATTGATGATTATAAATATGCTCCACCAACTGAAATTCATGTAATAAGTGAAGAAAATGGTTTAAGAACTCCCTTTGTTTACAGCTACAGTAAAGAATTAGATACCGAAACTTTTCAGTATGAATATGTAATTGATAAAACTAAAGAATATTCTCTTAAACTATTTGTAAAATCTGAGCCCTATAAATTATTGGGCTTTATACCAATGGAACATAAACTATTTGGAACCGGAGATAAAGATGCACCTGTATTTTTATTTGGTACAGATAATTTGAGCCGTGATATATTTTCTAGAATTTTATTTGGTGGTCGTGTTTCATTATTTGTTGGTTTTGGAGGAGTATTTTTAAGTTTTATTATAGGTAGTTTACTTGGAGGTATTTCAGGCTATTTTGGTGGAGTTATTGATGAAATAATTATGAGGGCTGTTGAATTATTGATGAGCATACCTAAAATTCCTCTCTGGATTGCTTTTTCTGCAGCTGTACCCAGAGACTGGACTGCTGTTCAAACTTATCTTGCGATTACTATGATTTTAGCTTTAGTGGGCTGGACAGGTCTGGCGAGAGTTGTTCGCGGTAAATTAATGTCTTTAAAAAATGAACAGTTTGCAATGGCGGCAAGGGCTGCAGGGGCCAGTGATTTCAGAATCATCACCAAACATTTACTTCCTGCATTTATCAGTTATTTAGTTGTTCACCTTACTCTAGCAATTCCAGGAATGATTTTAGGCGAAACTACCCTGAGTTTTCTGGGGCTCGGTATTCAGCCTCCTGCTGTCAGCTGGGGAACACTGCTGCAGGACGCACAGGATCTTACAGTCTTAGCAGATTACCCCTGGCATCTAATTCCAACTGTTTTTGTAATCGTAACAGTTTTAATGTTCAACTTTATTGGCGATGGACTCAGAGATGCTGCCGATCCATATTCCAGCAAATAGAAGGGGGGAGTTTATAATGAATAATAATGAAAATATTTTAGAGATGAAAAATTTAAAAACACATTTTTTTACCGATCGCGGTACGGTCAAAGCAGTGGATGGAGTTAATTTAAGTGTTAAAAGGGGTAAAACTCTGGGGATTATTGGAGAAAGTGGTTGTGGTAAATCTGTAACTGCTCATTCCATTTTAAGATTAATCCCATCTCCTCCCGGTCAAATTGTCGATGGAGGTATTCAATATCAGCAGAAAGATAATAATATTATAGATCTGGCCAAATTGGATGCCAGAGGAGATACGATCAGAAAGATAAGGGGAAATGAGATTTCAATGATCTTCCAGGAACCGATGACATCTTTTGGTCCTCAATATACAATTGGTTATCAGATAATGGAAGCTATATTGATTCATAATCCTGAAATGGCAGAAACGAAAGCAAAAAATAAGACAATCAATTTATTAGATCAGGTAGGTATTCCAAAGGCAGAAGAGAGGATAGATTCCTATCCCCACGAGTTTAGCGGAGGTATGCTGCAGAGAGCGATGATTGCCATGGCTCTATCCTGTTCACCAAGACTTTTAATCGCTGATGAGCCCACAACTGCTTTAGATGTAACAGTTGAGGCCCAAATACTAGAATTATTAGAAGAACTGCAGGATGAAACCGGAATGTCGATTATTATTATTACTCACAACCTGGCGGTTGTTTCCGAAGTGGCCGATCAAATTGCAGTAATGTATTTAGGTAGAGAAGTTGAATTTGCCGATTCAGACCAAATTATAGATAATCCACTTCATCCTTATACTAAAGGCTTATGGAATTCAATTCCTTCTTTAGATGGTGAATTGGAAGAATTAAAGCCGGTAAAGGGGACAGTTCCTGATCCTATAAATATCCCTGCTGGATGTCCTTTTGCTGATCGCTGTCCGGAAATGATGGCTGGAGTTTGTGATCAGGGTAATCCACCAGAAAAAATCGAGGTGGAAGAAGGCCACTTTGTTCGATGTTTTCTGTATAGTGAATAAGCGAAAGGAGGAAAATTAATGCAGCAGGATACATTAGTTGAAATTGATAATTTAAAGCAATATTTTGCTATAGAAAAAGGGATTTTTAATCGTAAGGTTGGTGAGATTAAGGCAGTAAATGGAGTTAATTTAAAAATAAAAAGGAGAGAAACACTGGGCCTCGTTGGAGAGAGTGGTTGTGGTAAATCTACTTTAGGTAGGGCAGTCTTAAGACTGCAGGAGCCAACTGCTGGTGATGTTTATTTTAATCAGGAAAATGAAAAAGTTTCAGTTCTTGAGTTAAATAAAAAGGAGATGCGTAAAGTTCGGGCCAATATGCAGATGATTTTTCAGGATCCTTTTTCATCACTAAATGAAAGAATGACAGTAATGGACAATATTATTGAGCCGCTTGTGGTTAACAAGATAGGGGATAAAGCCAGTCGAAAAAAGAGAGCAGGAGATTTATTAGAAGAGGTTGGTTTAAGAAGAGAATATTTAAGTCGTTATCCTCACAGTTTTAGTGGAGGTCAGCGCCAGCGGGTTGGAATAGCCAGAGCCCTTTCTATTAAACCACAGTTTATTGTTGCCGATGAACCTGTTTCTGCACTTGATGTTTCAGTTCAGGCTCAAATATTAAATTTATTAAAAAAACTACAGAAAGAACTTGATCTTACATTTTTATTTATTTCTCATGATCTGGGAGTTATTCGTTATGTTTCAGATAGAATTGCTGTTATGTATATGGGAAATATTGTGGAGATTGGAGAAAGGGAAGAGTTGTTAAGAAACCCTCATCATCCTTACACTGAAGCGCTTTTATCTGCAGTTCCAAGGGCAGGACAGAGCAGAAATAGAATAGTGCTAGAGGGTTCTACACCTGATCCTATTAACTTACCATCAGGATGTATTTTCAGGACACGCTGTCCTTATGCGGAAGAGAAGTGTGCGGAGCAAAAACCTGAGTGGGAAAATATTAAGGGAGAGCATTTTGCGGCCTGTCATTTCAAAGATTCACTTGAATTAAAAGGAATAAAAAATAGAAAAAGAGCATAAATTAAATGAAAAAATGGATATTATTTAAAATATGAAGGATGGATAAAATGATTGCAAATAATTTATATAAGGAAAAATACAGACTGCAGTATCACTTTAGCCCGGAAAAAAACTGGTCAAATGATCCAAATGGAATGGTATATTATCAGGGAGAATACCACCTTTTTTATCAGTATAACCCAGCAGATGTTGTCTGGGGACCAATGCACTGGGGACATGCTGTCAGTAAAGACTTAATTCACTGGGATCATTTACCGGTTGCACTTGAACCTGATGCTGAACTTGGTATGATTTTTTCGGGGTCTGCAGTTGTAGATAAAAATGATACTACCGGATTTTTTGATGGTGGTGAGGGACTTGTAGCAGTTTATACCACTCATCTTGAAAGAGAAGAAGGTCCATTACAGCAGCAGGCAATTGCCTACAGTAAGGATAGTGGCCGCAGCTGGATAAAATACGAAGGAAATCCTGTTATCAGAAATTATGGGGTTGAAGATTTTCGTGATCCTAAGGTCTTCTGGCATCAGGAAACTGAAAAGTGGGTAATGGTTATTGCCTGTTATGATAGAGTTAGATTTTATAATTCTCCAGATTTAAAAAAATGGAAATATTTAAGTGAGTTTGGTTCCGAACTGGGGAGCCATGGTGGAGTCTGGGAATGTCCTGATCTATTTAAACTTCCAGTTGAAAAGAAAAATAAAATTGAAGCCAGTAATAACGAAAAAGAGAAATGGATTTTACAGATTGGAGACCAGCAGGGGGGAGAAGCAGGAGTTTCCACCCAGTACTTTATCGGAGAATTTGATGGTATGAGATTTAAAGCTAATGAAGAAAAAAGTTATAAAGTAGATTTTGGTCAGGATTTATATGCTCTGCAGAGCTGGTCTAATATGCCTGATCAAAGAAGAATCTGGCTAGGTTGGATGAATAATATTGCTTATGCTGAAGACATTCCAACAGATGGATGGAAAGGGATGATGTCAATTCCCAGAGAGCTGTCGTTAAAAGAAACTGAGGCTGGATTGAGGCTAATTCAAAAACCAGTAAAGGAACTGAAACAGCTTAAAGAAGAATTTTATCATCAAGAAAATTTTCTCTTAAAAGATAAGCTTTCGATTCCCTGTGATTTACAAAGCTATCATCTAAAAGCACAATTAGAGATAAGTGATGAGAGCAGTTTCAGTCTTGCCCTACATAAAAAAGATGAGCAGCAGTCACTATTAAATTATGATGGGAAAACAAATACTTTTACCCTGGATTTAAGTAAAACTGGGCTGGTGAATTTTAATCATAATTACTTGAAACAGAAAAAAATTAATAGAATCAGCAGCAGTAATAATTTAATAGTAGATATTTTAGTTGATCAATCGTCACTAGAGATTTTTATTGACGAGGGTGAAATTTCAATTACTGATTTAGTTTTTCCAGAGGAAAAATCAAATGAAATTGAACTAATTGCAAATAAATCTGAAATTAAAATAAACAGTTTTAATGTGCTTAAAATTAATAGTATATGGTAATAACTTAATAATTCTCATCTCAGCGGTCAAATCAACAGCGGATTTTAGTTCAGATTAAAAATAACTGAGCGAAAAAATTATCCCTAAAAATGTTGATTTGGCTCTATTTATGTTATAATAAAGGAAATATTATTCAATTTAATAAGGAGGACTTTTTAATGCAGGGAGTAATAACTTTAGGTGAAGCCTTAATTGACTTTACACCATTAGATGATCAAAATAGGGACTTTCGTAAAAATCCAGGTGGAGCACCCGCCAATGTTGCTGTTGCTTTAAGCAGACTGGGAGTAAATACAAGCTTTATTGGTAAAGTGGGAGATGATGTTTTAGGTAAATTTTTGGCTAAAAAGTTAGAGTCAGAAAAAGTTAATATTGATAATTTAATTTTAACTAATGAGGCAAAAACTGCAATTACTTTTGTCACTTTAGATCAGGATGGAGACCGCAGCTTTGATTTTTACATAGATCCCAGTGCTGATAGATTTTTGCGGGCAGATGAGATTGACACTGAGCTTTTTGAGCAGAATAAAATTTATCATTTCGGTTCAATTTCCTTGATTGATGAGCCGGCAAGATCAGCAACGAAAAGAGGGATAGAGCTGGCACGTCAGAATGAAATGCTGATCTCATATGATCCTAATTTAAGAGAAATGCTCTGGGATTCTCTGGCTGAAGCAAAAGAAATGATCTTATCTGTAATGGATGAGGTGGATATCGTTAAAGTTTCTGAAGAAGAGTTAGAGTTTTTAACTGGAGAAGAAGATATCAAAAAGGGTGCCGAAAAACTAAAGGCAGAGTATAAAATACCTATTTTATTTATCACCTGCGGCAGTAAAGGCTCTTATTATTTTTTAAATGATTTAGGTTTTGTCGATGCTTTTGAGGTAGATGCAGTTGATACAACTGGAGCTGGTGATGCTTTTATGTCAGGAGTATTATATAATTTTAATCAGGTTGATTTAACCCTGGCAGAAATTGATAACAAATTTTTAGAAAAAACGCTTAAATTTGCAAACTATTCCGGTTCTCTTGCTGCTTCAGCTACCGGAGCAATGGCAGCACTGCCAACTCTGGCAGAGGTTCAGGAATTAGAATTATAAACAGGGATGGTGATAAATTGTGCAGGGCTTATATAAATATTTAGAGGGCAGTAGTTCTACTCTAGATGCAGAGGTTTATACAAAGGCTTCGATGATAGCGATGTCTCATTCTGTAGAAAAAGTGGTAAAAGAATATGACTTATATGCTGATATTTATGTTCTATTTCAAGAATATAAATTCTTTTTATACGAAAGAGAACGTTACTTAGAGCTGGATAATCTCTGCCGCCAGATTTTTGTATTTGCAAAAGACATTCCAGATAATGCTGCACAGGACTTTGAAAACACAACTTTTATTAATCTCAGCGATGATTCACCACTGCTCAAAGAATGGTCAGTGATTGTAGTTCATCCAGATTATTCGGCAGTGCTGGCCACAAAAGAAAAACCTGAACTGCAGAAAATTAATAAAGATGATTACCGTATTTTTAAAGGCTTTTTAAGTTTAGAGGCAGAAGTTGCCGAAGATTTGGCTAAATATTATCATAACTTACTGGAGCAGCAGAGGGTTTCTTATCAGAAGGAAGACTGGCAGCCGGAAGAATTAAATAATAAAAAGCCTGAGCTGAAGAAATTAATTTCCCTATTTATTAATGATTCTCTTTTTGAACTTGAAGATAAACTGAGGAGTCTGGAAGAAAAGGAAATGCGTTTAGATGCAATGGTAGCCGATAATAAGGAACTCAGTCGGGAGATTATGCAGAAACTCTGTGAGGCGGGAGAATTTAGAGACGAGGACAGTCTTTTCCATATTTTAAGAATTGGTTTTACTTCAGCTTTGATTTTTAGAGAATTAGGAGCATTTGAGAAGGAAATCGAAAATATTTTTTTTGCTTCTCTGCTGCATGATCTTGGTAAAATTGGAATTCCGGATTCAATACTGCAGAAGCCCGGCAAACTGACTGCTGAGGAATATGAGGTAATGCAGAACCATCCGGAGATCGGAGCCAAAATACTGGCCGGTTCTCATTCAGAAGTATTAAACATGGCCTACAATATTGCCTATTCTCATCATGAAAAATGGGACGGCAGCGGCTACCCCCAGGGACTCAAGGGAAAAGAAATTCCAGTCGAAGCCAGAATCGTTGGCCTGGCAGATGTTTTTGATGCTCTTTCTTCCAAAAGAGTTTATAAAGATGCTTTTTCTCGCGAAAAATGTGTAGAGATTGTAAGCAGTCAAAGAAATCAGCATTTTCAGGGGGAGATTCTGGATATTTTACTGGAGCATTTAGATGAAGTTTATGCTTTTCGCAGAGATCTAAAAGAATTTTCGGAAGCAAAAACAACCAGAGAAGTTTCTGATTACTTTTTCTCAGTTGATTTCAGTATTTTTGAATTTTTAAAGATGAGAGAAATGATTAGTTCTTAATTAAATTTTAAAATCTCTTGCAATCAGCAAACAAATACTATATAATACAAAAAAATAAACAAAACTAAACCTGTGAACAGAAGAGTAGGAAATTGAGTGGAATCAGCGAATCGAGGATAGTGAGAGCTCGAGCAAAACTTAATTCTGAACCGCATCTGTGAGGTTTTTTTCTGAACTCAGTAGGAAAAAACGTAGAACTGCGTTAAATTAGCTGAAAGTGGATAAATTATTTTATCAAGCAGAGTGGTACCACGGATCTTAACCTGTCTCTATTATATGGAGGCGGGTTTTTGTAGTTTTTTAGCAGTTTTTTTGCTGAAAATATATTTAAATAAAGATTGTTAGTGCTGATTTGATGAGGATTGAAAAGAGAGCAGAAAATCTAAGGAGGAATTTTAAAATGGCAGAAAAAGAAATTAAGAAAATTTTGTTGGCGTATTCAGGTGGACTTGATACTTCAGTGGCGATTAAGTGGCTGCAGGATAAATATGATGCGGAAATCATTACTTATACCGCTCATTTAGGACAGCCTCAGGATTGGGATGCAGTGGAAGAAAAGGCAATGGCAACAGGTGCTGCAAAAGCTTATATTGATGACATTAGAGAAGAATTTATTACCGATTATGTATATCCTGCTTTAAAAGTTAATGCAATGTATCAGGAAAAGTATCCCCTGGCAACAGCACTGGCCCGTCCTTTAATTGCTAAAAGAATGGTCGAGGTTGCAAAAAAAGAAGGTGTAGATGCTTTAGCTCACGGCTGTACAGGTAAGGGAAATGACCAGGTTCGTTTTGAAGTTTCTTTTAAAGCTCTGGCTCCGGAGATGGAAATCATTGCACCTTTAAGAGACTGGGAGTTTGTTTCTAGAGATGCAGAAATTGAGTATGCTGAAGCAAATGGAATTCCGGTTAAAGCAACTAAAGACAGTCCTTACAGTATTGATCAGAATCTGTGGGGAATCAGTATTGAATGTGGTGTTTTAGAAGATCCCTGGAATGAGCCACCTGCAGATGCCTATCAGTGGACCAGAGATGTAGATGATACTCCAGATGAAGCTAAATATATTACAATTGACTTTGAAAAAGGGGTTCCAGCAGCTCTTGACGGCGAAAAAATGGAGCCGATTGCTCTGGTTGAAAAATTAAATGAGCTGGGTTCTGAATATGGAGTCGGCAGAATTGATATGGTAGAAGACAGACTGGTTGGAATTAAATCGAGAGAGATTTATGAAGCACCAGCCGGTGAAATTTTAATTACCGCTCATAAAGCACTGGAAGATTTGACTCTAGATCGGGATACTAAAAATTACAAAGCTGAAATGGCTGCTAAATATGCCGAGTTGACCTATAATGGTCTCTGGTTCTCTCCTTTAAGAGATGCGCTGGATGCCTTTGTTGACAAATCTCAGGAGACTGTTACTGGTACAGTTAAAGTAAAATTATATAAAGCTAAATGTACTCTTGCCGGTAGAAAATCTGAGTATTCATTATATGAACACGGACTGGCAACCTATGATGAAAGTGATAATTTTGATCATAAATCAGCTCCAGGATTCATTAATCTCTGGGCTCTACCTCTGCAGGTAGCAAATCAGAAAAAGAGAGAAGATCAATAGATGAGCAAAAGCAAATTATGGGGAGGTAGATTTGAGGCCGGCACTTCGGAGCTGATGGACCGGTTTAATGCCTCTCTTCCCTTTGATATTAACTTAATGGAATATGATATAGAAGGCAGTCTGGCCCATGTTAAAATGCTGGGCAGACAGGATATTTTAACCGCAGCTGAAGTAGAAGAAATTACTGCAGGTTTAAAAGCTGTTAAAAAAGATCTGCAGGCTGAATTAGAGGCAGGAGATTTTGATTTTAATGAAGCTGAAGATATTCACAGCCTGGTGGAAGCCAGGTTGACTGCTAAAATTGGTGAACTGGGAGGTAAGCTGCATACCGGCCGCAGTCGTAATGACCAGGTTGCTGTTGATCTGCGTTTATATCTTAAGGATCAAACCGAACTGATAAGAGAAATGATCCTTAAATTTATGCAGGTGCTGCTTGATCTGGCAGAAGAACATACGGAAACTGTAATGCCCGGTTATACTCATCTGCAGCGGGCCCAGGCCTTAACCTTTGGTCATCACCTGCTGGCCTATTACTTTAAGTTAAAACGGGATTATGAGCGTTTTGGAGATGCCTTAAAACGGATCAATGTTTCACCTCTGGGTTCGGGTGCCCTGGCAGGCAGCTCTTTTAACTTAGATCGTGATTTTACAGCCCAGGAACTTGGTTTTGAGAGAGCCTGCGAAAATTCGATGGATGGAGTCAGTGATCGGGATTTTGTTTTAGAATTTCTTTCGGTTGCTTCAAATTTGATGCTGCATTTAAGCCGCTTAAGTGAAGAAGTGATTTTATGGAATTCTAAAGAATTTTCATTTATCGAGCTTGCTGATCAGTACACAACCGGCAGTTCGATAATGCCGCAGAAGAAAAATCCTGATCTGGCTGAACTGGTGCGGGGTAAAACCGGTAGAGTAATCGGCAGTTTAAATCAATTAATGCTGACCATTAAGGGACTGCCTCTGGCTTATAATAAAGATCTGCAGGAGGATAAAGAAGGCCTGTTTGACAGTGTAAATACAGTTAAGATTATTTTAGAATTATATCCTGAGATGCTGAAAACTATGACTGTTAAAAAAGAGACAATGGAAAAAGCCGCTGCTACAGGATTTTTAAATGCGACTGAACTGGCAGATTTTCTGGCAGATAAGGGAATCCCCTTCCGTCAGGCCCATCAGATTGTGGGCGAGGCCGTATTATTTGCTTCTAAAAAAGAAAAAGAGCTTGACCAGCTGCAGCAAAAAGAATGGGAAAAAATTCTCGGACAGTATCTAAAAGTTGATGCCGGAGAATTAAAAGAGAAACTTTCTGTTAATGCTGCAGTTAACTCTCATGCAACTAAAGGTGGACCTGCATTTGAGGAAAGCAGAAGAGTTATTATAAAAGAAAAAGAATTTTTAGCTCAAAAAGAATAAGCTTTAACAACTAACCCCTGATTTAGTTTTGAAAATAATTCTAAATTAGGGGTTTTATTTTTATTAAAAAAGTAATACAATAATTATATAACTAAGCTGCTTAAGATTGGAGGTTTTAAAATGAAAAGAATTAATTTATCATCAAATAAATTTTTGATAGTAGTTTTGACAGTATTTTTAGTCACTACAGCTGCTTTTACAGCTTCAGCTTTTTCTGAATATGAGGAGGATGTTGCTGCAAGATTATATGAGGATTTAGATCAAAAATACAGGATTACAGAATTTAAAGCCGGCAGTCTGGAATATAAAACTTTACAGAGACTGGAAGCAAATATAATTAAATCTGGTTTTAAAGATGAAGAATTTAAGTTGCATCATATTCACGATCAGCTAATCAATGCTTATTACATCGGTAATGGTAATATTATGCTTTTTGAAGGTCTGCTGGAGAAATTAAAGACAGAAGATCAGCTGGCAGGTTTAGTTGCCCATGAGATGGGCCATGCTGTTAATAAACATTTAACTGAAGACCTAAAAAGAAATTTGGAACTTTCAATTTTGAATCTGTTATTTAATCAATTTACAGATAATGAATATCAGACAATGACAAATGTAGCTCAGAATTTAATTGCCAATGGTTATTCCAGAGAACAGGAACAGGAATCTGATATTTATGCAGTTGATTTAATGATGCGCAGTGGTTATGATCCTCAGGGTTTGATAGAGTTAATGAAAATTTTTAAAGAAAACACCAACAGTTTTAAGCTTTTAGAGTTTACTCAGACTCACCCCATACCTGAGAGCAGAATTGAATATTTAGAAGCTTATATTGCTCAGAAAAAGGCAAAAACCGGTTCGGAAAATAGCAATTCTGCAGGGCAAAATAACACTCAGAAGCAGCCGATAATGGTTAAGAGGCAGAAGTTTGAGAATGATCTGCTTGTATTTACCTATCCGGAAGGCTGGGAATTTAGTCAGGAAAAGGCTGTAAAAGAAGAAATTAAATTTAGATATCAACTTGAGGCGGAAAAAGTTAAGGGCGAAATATTTTTGCAGGATTTAAGCGGCAAAACTTTTATGGAGACCAGCAGAAAATATTTCAATTATGCTGCAATTACGGCTGCAGAAAATGGATTTGAAGTAGAAAGAAGAAATCTAAGCACTGAGCAGCTTGATATTTATCAGCTGCAGCTGCAGCGGAAAGAAGAATTAAGCCTGAAGTACTTTATTAATCAAAAAAATGAACAGCAGATGCTAAAATTAAGTTTTGAGATTACAGGCAGCAGTAAGCTTCAGCAGCGTAAATTAATAGAACAGTTGATTAACAGTATCAAATTCAAATAATAAAAAATACAAAAATAATATGGAGTGAGTATTTTGAAAAACCAAACACGAAAGTTAGTCTGGGCAAGTTTTTTACTGGTTTTAGGAATTATTTTACCAAGATTGGTTAATCTGACAGGCAGTATGACACTGGGGAATTTAATTTCTCCAATGCATATTCCGGTGTTTTTGACAGGGTTGATTTTAGGACCTTTTTATGGAACTCTTGTCGGTTTTATCACACCTTTATTTAGTACCCTGCTTTTTGCGATGCCTCCAATGATGCCCCCAATTGCGGTTTTGATGGCTTTTGAACTGGCAGCATTTGGATTGATTTCGGGTTATCTATATTCAAACAAGTTTAAAAATATATATTTTAGTTTAATTGCAGCAATGATTCTGGGACGTTTAGTTTATGGACTGGCCTTAATTGCTGTGGGTCCACTTTTTAATTTTAATCCTCCCTTTATTCCTTTTATGCAGGGAGCCTTTTTGACTGGGATTCCCGGCATGGTAATCCAGCTGGTTATTATTCCACCGATTGTCGAAAAAATCAAGCCGATCAAAGAATTTACAGAGTTTAATAGAAAGGTTAAATAGCTTCTATTAGCGGTGTAAAAAAATTGGTATAATCTAGATAAAAATTATTTACACTAAACTCAAATAAAGTTGATAGTTATTGGAGGGGGAAAATTTATGGAATATGATATATTTTCTGTAGGAGATAATATAGCTGATTATTATCCTGAAGACAAAAAAGTTTATGCCGGTGGAGGCGCCTATAATACAGCTGTGATAGCAAAAAGGCTGGGAGCTAAGGCTGCTTATTATGGGGTTTTTGGTACAGATGAAAATGCTAAATTTTTATATGATACTTTAAAAAAGGAAAAGGTTGCCTATCCAGCTAATGATATTCGCAAAGGGCGGAATGCTGTTTCTATTATAAAAAAAGAAGGTTCAGAAGCTCAGGTTGAGGCAGTTGATAAGGGTGTTTATAAAAATTTATCGATTAACAAAAATGTACTTGCGATAATTAAAAATTCAAAAATAGTGCACAGCAATATTTATGCTTATTTTGAGGACTATCTGCCAAAACTTCATTATAAAACCAGACTATCTTTCGATTTTTCTTATTTCAGAAATAAAAGTTATATTGAGGATATTATTCCTAAAGTGGATATTGCCTTTTTCTCTGAAAGTAAAAAAGCAGAAAATCCGGAAGAATTTTTAGAATGGATTTCAAAACAGGGAGTTGAAGCTGCTGTTTTAAGTCTGGGAGCAGAGGGAGTCTTAATGAAAATTGGAGATCAATTAATTAAAGAAGAGGCTTTACCAGTAGATGCTGTCGATACTTTAGGTGCGGGAGATGCACTGATAGCCGGGTTTTTAACTTATTTAACTAAAGAAGAAAAAAATTATCAAAAAGCTCTGGCCGAAGGGTTGAAAACTGCAGCTAAATACTGTAAAGTAAGGGGTGCACTGGGTGTTTTTGAGCCCAGAGAAGAGGAAGTAAAAATTTATAATAATGTCCACGGGTAAAATTTAGCTATTTATTGGAGGAAGGATTTTATACTATGCGTTTAGTTTTAACAGAGAATTTAAAAGAGGATATGGAACTGGCTAAGCCAATTTATGAAAATGGGAATATCCTTTTAAATAAAGGTGTAAAAAACCTATATAAATATAAAAAGAAACTTCTGGAAATGGGAATTAAACATCTTTATATTGAGGATAAGTATTCATATAATATTGAAATTAATGAAGCAATTAAAGACAGCACCAGACGTAATGGCAAAAAAATTGTGACCAATACCTTTGACAGAATTAAGAATGGATTTTTAGATTTAAACACTCAGGATTTAAAAGGTGTGGTTGAAGACATCACGGATGAACTGGTTTTAAATGAGGATGTATTATTAAATCTGGTCAGTTTAAAGAGCACCAGCAATTATACTTATGAGCATTCAGTAAATGTCAGTGTTGTCTGTATTGCTCTGGGTAAGATGCTGGGCTACAGCAAAAATGAACTTTTTAAACTGGGAATGGGGGGAATGCTGCATGATGTTGGAAAAACTTTAATTCCTGAGGAAATCTTAAATAAGCCCGGCAGCCTGACCGATTATGAATATCAGGTAATGAAAAATCATCCGGAACTGGGTTTTAATTATCTGCAGCAGATTGAGTCGATCAGTCCTCTCTCGCGAATTGTTGTTTATTCTCACCATGAGCGGGTAGATGGATCCGGTTATCCCCGGGGGTTAAAAGAAGACAAAATCCACGAATTTGCCAGAGTAGCTGCAATTGCAGATGTTTTTGATGCCCTGACCAGTGATCGTGTTTATCGAGACAGATGGCCTACTTATAAGGCTGCAGAATACATCATGAATCATACAGAAGAACTGTTTGATTATCAGCTGGTTAAAAAGTTTTTACCCCAGGTATCTTTTTATCCCAATGGTTCCGAAGTTATTTTAAGCAGTGGACATCGGGCAGTGGTCAAAGATCAGAATGTGGGTTTTCCTACCCGGCCTGTGCTTAGATTAATTGAAGATGATGAAGGTAATGAGCTTGATAAGGAATTAGATCTTTTAAAACATATGAATATTGTAATTACCAAGGTGATTGTTTAATTTTTACATAACCAATTTAGAAAGTTAAACATAATCTTCTTTTAGCTCCTTTGTATTTTAAACTATCTTTCTAAGTAAATTAGGAAGGTAGTTTTCTTGATTTGATAAGCTTTATAACTTTTTTCTTTGATTTTTTTAAAGGGATATGAGCCTGAATATAGAATATAATTAGCAGGTAGGAAGATTAAATTGAAGAGATTTTTTAAATATTTTTCTAATAAATGTTTATGGGAGGAATACTATTATGACTGAGGAGATAACCTTTGCTCTGGATATTGGCACCAGAACAATTGTTGGAATTTTAATCAAGGAAAAGGGAAATGGATATCAAATTATTCATTCAGCTGTACGTGAACATCAGACCAGAGCAATGCTAGATGGTCAAATACATAATGTTGCTCGAGTAGCAGAAGCTGTTGCAGAAGTAAAAAGAGAGCTGGAAGAAAAATCTGGCTTAACTCTAAAAAATGTTGCAATTGCAGCTGCCGGTAGAGCTTTAAAAACTGTAACTCAGAGTCATAACATTGAGCTGGAAAGAAGCAGATATATTGAAGAAGATGATTTAAAAACACTGGAATTAAAAACTATTCAAAAGGCTCAGGGACAGCTGAATAATAATCAGCAGGGAAGTTCAGTTGATTATCAGGGGCTTGAGTCCAAGAAAAAGCAAAAAAATACTGTAGACTATCATTTTGTAGGATATACAGTTCGTAAATATAAGCTGGATGGAATGGAACTCGGTCATCTTTTAGGTCAGCGGGGAAAAAACATGGAAGTTGAGCTGGTGGCTACTTTCTTACCAAGAATTGTAATTGATTCTCTGCTCTCGGTGATTAATAGAGTGGGGCTGGAAGTAGAACATTTAACTTTAGAGCCGATTGCTGCCTCCCATGTGGTTATACCCGAAGCTATGAGTAATTTTAACCTGGCCTTAGTTGATATTGGTGCTGGAACCTCTGATATTGCAATTACCAAAAGTGGATCGATATCCGGTTATGCAATGGTGCCAATTGCAGGTGATGAAATAACTGAAGTTATCTCCGAAAAGTTTTTAATTGACTATAATAATGCAGAGCGGGTAAAATGTAATCTCTCTGAAGATAATGTACTTGAGGTCAAAACTATTTTAGGAGAAAACATTGAAATCAATAAGGATGAGGTGCTGGCTGCAATCGAAGACCAGCTTGAGTTATTAAGCAGTTCTATTGCAGAAAGTATTTTAGAAATCAATTCTAATCCACCTCAGGCTGTTATATTTATTGGAGGCGGAAGTTTAACTCCTGGTTTGAAAGAAAAATTTGCAGAGAAGATTGATATAATTGAAAGCAGAATAGGGATTCGCAAACGTGAAGATTTAGAGAATATTGAAGGTGAGGTTGAGGGAGTTAATACAACTCAAACTCTGACTCCTCTGGGAATTGCAGTTACAACCAGAGAAACCCAGAGTAAGGCAGTTTTTATTGAAGTTGGTGTAAATGGAGACCGGATAAATTTACTGACCCTCTCCCAGCCGACAGTTGCTGATTCGCTGCTGGCTGCAGATATCGAAATGGAACAGCTGACTCCACGTCCGGGAATGGGAATTACCGCCACGGTCAATGGTGAACTTAAAACCGTAAAAGGTGAGATGGGCAGTGCTGCTAAAATTTTACTCAATCAAGAAGCAGCAAAACTTAAAGCAAGAGTTAATAATGGTGATAACATTACTTTTAAAGCAGGAAGACCGGGGCGTAATGCAGAAGCTCAAATAAAGGATATTATTCCGGAAGAGGATTTATGTTCTTATCAGATATATTTAAATGGCAGTGAAAATAGAGTTGGAACCAGAGTTTTTCAGAACGGGAAACTGGTAAACCTGGAGGCAGATTTAGTTGATGGGGCCGAGATTAAATATACTGTACCCAGAACTCTTAGAGATGCTCTGGCTCAAATTATGGAAGTTCCGGCAGCTAGCTTTAAAAATGAAAGTATTAAATATACTTTTAATGGCCGGGAAGAAGAAACTGTCAGCTCAAATTATTTAATTACAGCTGAAGGGCAGAAAATTGATTTAAATCAGCCTTTAGAAGAGGGTCTGGAACTGCAGATTGAGGAACAGCAGGAAAACAGTTTAACTATTAGAGATTTGCTGCAGAAAAAAGGTAATCAGGAGATCGACTTTTATTTTAACGGCAGTGAATTAACTGTTCCCGATCAGATCTGGGAAGTAGAGGTTAATGAAGAAAAAGTTGATCTGGATTACACAATTCAGGCTGGAGATCAAATCAAAGCTTTTTCGCGAACTTTAACTGCAGCAGGTGTATTTGATTACATTAACTATGGAATTTCCGATAATCTGCAGCAGAAAATGCAGCTGATCCTGAATGGAGAACCTGTTAATCTCTCAGCAAAGATTAATCAAGGTGATAAATTAAAAGTCAGGTTAAATGCTTAATCTGCTTTTAATTAAGCTTAATTAGAGGTATGATAAAGCCTTAAATTAATTTGGACTAATTTTACCAAATTTTAATAATTAAACGCTAAAATTTAGCTAAATATATAGGAGGAATAAAATGTTTTATCCACTAAAATTTGACCATAAATATGTAGAAAAAATCTGGGGAGGCCGCAAATTCGAAAATTTCCGCGAGGACCTGCCTGATGGCCCGATTGGGGAAAGCTGGGATATTTCAGCTCAGGAATCAGGAATGAGTGTGGCTCAAAACGGAAAACTGGCCGGTAAAAGTCTGAAAGAGTTGACAGAGATGTATCCCCAGCAGATTCTGGGTAAGGATATTGAGGCAGATGAATTTCCTCTGCTTTTAAAAATAATTGATGCGCAATCGCAGCTTTCGATTCAGGTTCATCCTGATGATCAATATGCAGCAAAAAACCCAGGTGAAGCTGGTAAAACAGAAGCCTGGTATGTAATTGATGCAGATGAAGATTCGCATTTAATTATTGGAACTGAAGACTGTTCAGAAAGTGAATTTAAAAAAGCGGTTAAGAATGATCAAATTAATCAGTATGTCAAAAAAGTGAGGGTCGAAAGAGGAGATGTCTTTTTTATCAAAGCTGGTCTGCTCCATGCAATTGGAGCCGGAATTATGCTGGCTGAAGTACAGCAGAGCAGTGATACAACCTACAGAGTTTATGATTACGGACGGGGTAGAGAACTGCATTTATCAAAAGCCCTGGATGTTATTGATTTTAAGCTGCAGTCAAAAAAAAGAAAGGGACTTAGAGTCTGTGGAGATGAATATGATTACAGCTATTTCTGTTTGAATGATAAATTTGCTCTTGATATTATTAATATCAAGGAAAGTTATCGGTCTCAGGGAGATCAGCAGAGATTTAATATTTTAACCGCTGTAGAAGGGGCAGGGAAATTAAGGTGGGATGATCAGGAAGTTGAATTAAAGGAAACAGAAAGTGTATTAATTCCTGCCTATTCGGAAGAGTTTGAAATCAAAGGTGAATTAAAATTAATGAAAAGTTATGTTCCTGATATCGAAGAAAATCGACAGCAGATATTATCTGTTATTGAGTAAATGCTTATTTAATAAAATCTGGGAGAATTAAAGCGGAAAGGATTTATTATGGATCAGGAAAAATTACAGCTTTATATTACTCGATTTTTTCTAATTCTGCTGCTGGCAGCTGTTGTTGGTAATCTTTTAGCAGAAAACTGGCTCAACCTTTTTACTTCCGTGCTGGCAATTATTTTAATTTATTTACCTGCCTATTTAACTGATAAGAATTATCTGCACATTCCAAATGGGCTGCAGTTGATAATTATTATCTTTATTTTTGCCTCAATGTATCTTGGTGAGCAGCAGGAATTTTACTACCTCTTCTGGTGGTGGGACAGCATGCTCCATTTAATTTACGGAATGGGTATGGGATTTATTGGTTTTGTAATGATTTATGTTTTAAATAAAAATGAGAATATTGATGTAGTTTTAAGTCCGCTTTTTGTAGCGGTATTTGCTTTTTCATTTGCAGTCACCATTGGAGTTTTCTGGGAGATTTTTGAGTTCTGGATGGATACTATATTTGGACTTAATATGCAGAAATCGGGTCTGGTAGATACAATGTTTGATCTAATGGAAGACTGTGTTGGTGCGTTTATTACTTCAACTATCGGTTATTTTTATATCAAAACCAAAAGACCTTCCCGTTTTCAGAGATATATAAGGGAGCTTTTAGAGAAAAACAGAAAAATTCTAAAGAAATAAAATTATTATCTTAAAAAAAGGAAGGACTGAATAATGGCTTCTAAAAAACCAAATCAATTGATAAAATCTTTAGATAGAGCACTTGACATCTTAGAATTAATAGTGGATCGAGAAAATGGGATGGGAGTTACCGAAATAAGCAGAGAGCTTGAGATCCATAAAAGCACTGTTTATCGCCTGCTGGACACCCTGAAATTCAGAGGCTTTTTAGAAAAAAATGAGGATAATCATAAATATATTGCAGGAATTAAGCTCTTTGAATTAAGCTCAAAGGTCTTAAATGAAATTGACAGCAGAGTTAGAGTCCGCCCTTATTTAGAAGAATTAATGCAGAAAACAGAAGAAACAATCCATCTTGGTATTCTGGATGCAGGAGAGGTTATTTATTTAGATAAGGTAGAAAGCAATGCTACTATTCGCATGTACTCTCAGGTTGGCAAAAGAGTTCCCGCTCATTCAACCAGTCTGGGAAAGGCAATTATGGCTCATCTGCCGGAAGAGCGGGTCAAAGAAATTCTGAAAGAAAAGGGTATGGAAAAAAATACTGAAAATACAATAACTGAAGTAGATAAGTTTTTAGATCACTTAGAAAAAGTAAGAAAGCAGGGTTATGCAGTAGATGATGAGGAACAGGAAGAAGATATTCGCTGTATTGCCGGTCCAATTTTTAATCATCAGGGGAAGGTAGTAGCTGCTTTCAGTATTTCTGCACCAATGACCAGAATGACTGAGTCCAGAATGAACGAGCTGGCTGAACTGGTAGTAGAATATTCTCAAAAAATGTCCAGATCCCTGGGCCACAGCAGTTAAAATTTTTTGCATTTTTTATTAATTTACTATAAAATGTTTATAAATTGAAAATAAATTCTGATAAGTTTTGGAGGCATTGAAATATGAGTAAAATGAAAATTGGGATCCCCAGAGCTCTGCTGTATTACTACTACTTTCCGTTCTGGATCAAGCTTTTTGACGAACTGAATTTAGAGCCTGTTATTTCTGATAATACTTCCAGAGAACTTCTGGATAAGGGAGTAAAAAATTCATTATCAGAAATCTGTGTTCCCATTAAAGTCATGATTGGCCATGTTTTAAACCTTGATCAAAAAGATGTTGATTATATTTTTCTGCCGCGATTTCACTCAATTCGAAAAGGAGTAGTTTTCTGCCCGAAAATTATTGGTTTACCGGATATGGTCAGACATTCTTTACCCCGGCTGCAGGCAGAAATAATTTCTGATCAGATTGATTCAAAAAGTGATAATATTGCCCAACTTTCCAATCATCAGCAGCTGGCAGAAATTTTATCTATTCCGAAACACAAAATGAAAAAAGCTTTAAAAGAAGCGTCTAATTTCTGGCAGCGGTATAGAAATTTACTCTATCAGGGATATTTAATTAATGATTTTTCCAGAATTGAAGATTTGGAAGTGCTGGAGAAATTGATTTCTAAATTTGAAAATGAAAAAAAACTACCTCAGAGTCAGAGAAAAGATATAGAAACACCTGGTAATGAAAAAATCGTTGATATTGCTTTAATTGGTTATGGTTATAATCTTTCTGATCAGTATCTAAACATGGATATTCTGAACAAGCTAAAGGAGATGGGGGTTAGAGTCCACACATTTTCGATGGCAGCAGCGGAAATTATAGAAAAAGAGTTAGCTAAGCTGCGCAAACCCATGTTCTGGGAATTTACAAATAAACTTTATGGAGCAGCAGAACATTATTTGAAAAATGAGCAGGTAGATGGAGTTATTTATCTGACTGCTTTTGGCTGTGGTCCTGATTCAATTCTGGGCCAGATTTTAGAGGTTGATGCCAAAGAATATGATAAAGCCTTTATGACTTTAAGAATTGATGAACAGACAGGAGAAAGCCATATCATAACCCGAATTGAAGCCTTTATTGATCTGCTGCGACTAAAAAAGGAGAATAACTAAGATGAGATTATCTTTTCCTTATATGGGACCAACAATAGTATATAAAAAACTTTTAGAACTTTTGGGTCATGATGTTGTAATGCCGCCGAAGCCCAATAAAGAAATCATTGATCTGGGGGTGAAATACAGCCCTGAATTTGCCTGTTTTCCTTTTAAAGTGATTACTGGTATCTATTTAAAGTTGATGGAAAAATGGGTAGATACCCTGGTCACCAGTGGTGGTCATGGACCCTGTCGGGCCGGATATTTTGGTGAAGTTCATAAAAAGATTCTTCAGGATTTAGGTTATGATGTGGAAATTATCGTTATCGATTCTCCTCATGATGATTATAAATACTTTTATGAGGTTATTAAACGATTAAAAGGGGACAGCTCCTGGCTGCAGGTTGGTCGAGTGATCAAAACTGTTTATCAATTGACAAAAGTTCTGGATGAGATTGAAAAAAAAGTAGAAATTTTAAGAGCCTATAATGACAAAGGAACAATCAATAGAATCTGGATGGATGCTCAGGAAGAGTTTTATCAGATTAAAAATACTGCAGATATAAAGAGAATTAAAAATAAATATCTAAATAAACTGGCCAAATTTGACAAGTCTATTCCAGCCGAAGCTGAACGCTATAGAATTGGCATTATCGGTGAAATTTATGTTGTGTTGGAACAGTCAATTAACAACCAGATTGAAGAAAAAGTAAATCGTTTTGGTTTTGAAGTTGAACGTTCTCAGTATCTGACAGACTGGATTAGAGAAAATATCTTCCCTTTTACCGGCAAAGATTTAGAGGAAATCGAAAAAAAAGGAGAAGAATTTATAGAAGCTGATATTGGGGGCCATGCCCGGAGCAATATGGGGCATGCCATTGATTTTAAAGAAAAAGGATTTGATGGGATAATTCATCTTAAACCTTTTGGCTGTCTGCCGGAGCTTGTATCTCAAAGTGTAGCAGATGATCTATCAGAAAAATATGAGATACCAGTTTTAAGTATTACTATCGATGAGCAGACTGCTGATGCAAATGTACTGACCAGAGTGGAAGCTTTTCTGGATATGATCAAAGAAAAAGACTACAGGGAGGTTATGTAGATGACAAATCTTTATCTGGGTGTAGATATCGGTTCAGTTAGTATAAATATTGTTGCTATCGATGAAGAAAATGAACTTGCTTTTAAACTTTATACCCGCAACTCAGGTAATCCAATAGAGCTGGTTAAAGAAGGTTTAACTAAATTTAAAGAAGAAATTGAACTGGAGGAGTATAAGATTAGAGGAGTTGGGGTTACAGGTAGCGGCCGCCAGTTAATTGCCTATGTGCTGGGTGCAGATACAGTTAAAAATGAGATTACCGCTCATGCCCGTGCTTCAACTTACTATCATCCCGAAGCTGGTACTATCTTTGAAATCGGGGGCCAGGACTCCAAACTAATAATTGTGGAAGATGGAATTGCAGTTGATTTTGCGATGAACACTGTCTGTGCAGCCGGTACAGGTTCTTTTCTGGACCACCAGGCAGAAAGACTGGGAGTTCCAATTGAAGAATTCGGAGAACTGGCCTTAGAAGCTGATCGAGATGTCAGGATAGCCGGCCGCTGTACGGTTTTTGCTGAATCTGACATGATTTCAAAGCAGCAGTATGGTTTTACTAAACCTGAAATTATCAATGGTCTCTCAGAAGCTCTGGTCAGAAATTATATGAACAACCTGGTCCGGAACCGAGTTTTAGAAGGAGAATATATTTTTCAGGGTGGTGTGGCAGCCAATATTGGGATTAAAGCAGCCTTTGAAGAGGAGATTGGAGCTGAAGTAATTGTACCTGAGCATCACGATGTAATGGGAGCAATTGGAATTGCCATGCTGGCCAAAAGAGATGTTAAAAGAAGTGGTCAGGAAAGCAGTTTTAGAGGTTTTGATTTAACAAGGCAGGAGTTTGAAACAACAAGTTTTGAATGTGAGGACTGTGCCAACAACTGTGAGGTAATCAAGGTCATAGCTGATGGTAAAATAATAGCTGTTACCGGTGACCGCTGTGGTAAGTGGTCGGCTTCTCTAATTGGAGATAGTGCTGCTGCTGAGAGCAGATCCAGAAATAAAGAAAATACTGCTGCCAGAACTGCAGAAGAAGAAAATAAAGATTTTAATAAAACGGCCGAAGAGCTGGAAGTTGATCTCTATAAAATAGATCCGGAAAAAGAAAAACAGGTAATGAAGGAATTAGAAGAGCTTGAGGAGCAGGAAGAAGAGCTGGAAGATTCCGATACAGATGATAAAGAAGATAATGTTTATGTTTAACTTTTAATTTTATATTTTATTGAGAGCAATTTGAATTTATAGTCTTAAAATATTTTATTTATTGGAGGTGTCAGATGGATTATCGTTTAGAAAAAGACAGTCTTGGAGAAGTTAAGGTCCCTGCTGATAAACTATATGGGCCCCAGACTGCAAGGGCTGTAGAAAATTTTCCAATCGGGGAAGAGAAAATGCCGATTGAAATAATTAGAGCTTATGGAATTGTCAAAAAAGCGGCTGTGCTGGCAAATCATGAACAGGGATTAATTAATAGAGCCAGAAGAGATTATATTTTGAGAGCAGCTGAAGAACTAACTGCAGGAGAGCTTGATCAGCATTTTCCTATTTCTCTCTGGCAGACTGGTTCTGGAACTCAGACAAATATGAATGTAAATGAAGTTCTGGTAAATAGGATTTCGCAGCTGGCGGGAGAAGAATTGGGGAGCAAAAAACCAGTCCATCCCAATGATGATGTTAATATGTCTCAGTCATCAAATGATACATTTCCAACTGCAATGGCTCTGGCGGCTGTAATTAAAGTAGAAGACTTTCTGCTGCCGATTTTTGCTGATTTAAAGAGTGAATTGGAAGCGAAAGCAGAAGAATATAAAGAACTTGTCAAGGTGGGAAGAACTCATCTGATGGATGCTACCCCAATTACTCTTGGGCAGGAATTTGCCGCCTTTGCAGCTCAGCTGGAAGATATAATTGAAATGCTTAAGGACAGCCTTAAGTACTTAAAAAAGCTGCCTCTGGGTGGAACTGCTGTGGGAACAGGTTTAAATACTAAAGCGGGTTTTGACGAGCTGGCAGTTAAATACATAAATCTAGAAACAGATAAAAATTTTAGGGCTGCAGCCAATAAATCTGCCGGAATTGCAGCTCATGATAGTTTTGTTAATTTAAGTGGGGTTTTGAAAACAGCAGCTTCGTTTTTAATGAAGCTGGCCAATGATACCCGCTGGCTTGCTTCCGGTCCCCGCTGTGGAATTGGAGAACTTAAAGTTCCTAAAAATGAACCTGGAAGTTCAATTATGCCGGGGAAGGTTAATCCAACTCAGGCTGAAGCCTTATTTCAGGCTGCAGCTCAGGTGATGGCAAATGATACTGCTGTCAATATTGGTGGGGGCAGCGGTAATTTTCAGCTTAATGTAACTAAACCACTGATTATTTATAATATACTGCAGTCAATTAGACTGCTGGGAGATGCTGCCAGTTCTTATAATCAGCGCTGTCTAAGTGGAATTGAGCCAAATGAGGAACAGATAGATAATTATCTGGAACAGTGTTTAATGCTGGTTACAGCCCTCAATCCAGTTATTGGTTATGATAAAGCTGCAGAGATTGCTCAAAAAGCATTTAAAGAAGAACTCAGTCTAAAAGAAGCGGCAGTAAGTCTTGGATATTTGAGTGCTGAGGAATTTGAAAAACACGTAGATCCTAAAAAAATGACAAAAGCAAATATAGAATAATTATTTCCATAAATCGACAGAAACGGTCAAAACCTGACAAGTACCGTCTACCTGTCGATTTTTGTTATTTTTTCTGGCAATTATTAGATTCTTCTAAAAACCACCGGCAAAACTAATGAATTAAGGTCTAATAGTACTTTTTTTATCAAAAAAAGAGGACTTTTGTCAAAAACATTGAATTATATTAAATAGTAATCTGACAGCAGAAAGAGACTAGCTTAAAAAAATGAGCCTAGCTTACCTTCGTAAATGAGCTTAGAAATACAAAAAACGAAGGGAGCTGAATCTTTAATGAAGAAGCTTTATATTGCTATTACAACTGCTTTAATTACATTTGGTACTGCTATTACTGTATTAGCTGACACCAGTAAGTGGTAAATTTTTGACTATTCTGCTGTCAGATTTACCAACTAAGAGGTGACTAAAAAGTGACTAAAAAATTAAAATTTTATTTATCAACAATATATTTATCTTTTTTGATCGTATTCATTTATTTATTTTATGAATATGGTTTTCCAAATAATTATTCGCATATTTTATTTTTATTATCTGTAACTCTTGTGCTGAATAATTATAGCATCTTTTTTAATTATATAACTGAAATTAAAACATCTATGACTTTACCAGTTTTAATAAGTTCCTTTTATTTTATTAACCCTTTTTGGGTGGGAATTATTACAGCTATAGGAACTATAACATATAAAGAAGAGATTAAATATTTTGTTTGGTATAAATTTTTGTTTAATAGAAGTTCTATTTTTTTAGCTTCAATTTCTGGAGCTTTAATTTTTAATATTACGAGGCCGGTACTTGATGGTAATTCATTTCCTTTTTTATCTATTTTGTTAGCAAGTTTAGCTTATTTTATAATTAATAATTTCTTTGTTTACACCGTAATCAATTTAGCTGATAATGATGTGAATAAAATGACACTTGTAAGTTATTTTAGAGAGCTTTCCAAAAACTTAATAACTTCCTACTTTTTAGGATTGATTCTTCTAGCTTCCTACATTTACTTCAGTAAAGTGCTTTTTGTTCTTATTATTATATTATTATTTATTATCAAAGATTTCTTTTATTCACGCTTACAGCAGATGAATTCCTATACTCAAATAATTGAAAGTTTTCTAAAGGTAATTGATTCTAAAGATCACTATACTGAAGGCCACTGTGAGCGGGTAGCAAAATACACCTACCATCTCTGTAATGAGATGAACTTATCACGGGCTAAATCAGAAAAAATTATCAGCATTGCTAAAATTCATGATATAGGAAAAATCTATGTTGATGATCATATTTTGAGAACTTCTGATAATTTAAATGATCAGGAATACGAGGAAATCAAACGACATACTGAATATGGTTATCAACTTTTAAAAGATATAGATTTAATTAACGATGAATTAGATATTATATTATACCACCACGAGCGCTGGGATGGTAAAGGTTATCCAGAAGGCTTAAAAGGAGAAGCAATACCGGTAGGAGCCAGAATTTTAACTGCCTGTGATTCTCTGGATGTAATGATCACCGGGAGAAGCTATAAGCCGCCGATGACTAAAGAAGAAGTAATAGAAGAATTCGAAAAATGCGCTGGAGGTCAGTTTGATCCCGAAATTGCTCAAAAAATAATTGAATTAATTAAAGACGGTTATTTTGATGATAAATTTAAAAGTGAAGAGAAAATAAAAGAATTAGAATTAGCGTTTGATTACTAGTTTTTATTTTGATTCAAAAAGGGGAGAGTTGAGGATGAATACAGAGATTAAAAAATTAATTCAAGAACTTGACGGTGTTGTTTCCTGTAATTTAACCGGGGCAGATGAGATAGATGAAATACATATTATTGCTGATAAAAAGAGAGATCCCAAGCGAATTGTGAGAGATGTAGAAACAGTCTGCATGGTACATAATGATTTTAAAATTGACCACAAAAAAATAAGTATTGCCAGAATTGATAGCAGTTTTAAAAAGGCTGTTAACGACTTTTCCAGTAATCGAATAGAGTTAGTTTCCATTTATACCGAAAATAATAGCTGCCGCTGCAATGTTAAGATGTTGATTAACGAAGAAGAAATTTTTGAATCATTTGAGGCGCAAATGGGTGAAAACCTGGAAAAACTAATTGCCAGATCAGTAGTTGAAGTTATCAATAAATATTTAGATTTTAATGGTCACCTTGTAGTGGAGGATGTTTTTACCATTAAGGGCAAGGAAGAGCTTGTAATTGCTCAGGTATATAATTTTGACAGTCAGAGTAATCGACTAAAGGAAAAATTGGTTGGTGCTGTTTATTTAGATAACAATATAGCTCTGGCAATTGCTAAAGCCTGTTTAAAGGCAGTTAACAGACAACTATCTTCTTAAGCTTAAATTTAGAATAAAAAGTGTGCTCGGTTAATTTAGGGCACGCTTTTTTCTGTGATATAGGTCACTGAAGTATAAAAAATATGATTATATAATAAACTTGACAAAACAACTAAGGATTAATATAATAATGTACAGATAGAAGATTTTGTCTGTACATATTAAAATCTATAATAACTTTTAGAAGTATAAGAATATAAGGAGGAGTTTTATATGTTTAGAAAGGTTAAAGATGATATTTATAGTGTAGGGGTTATTGACTGGCACCGCAAATTATTTGATGAGTTGATTCCTTTACCTGATGGAACAAGTTATAATTCATATTTTGTTAAAGGTCAAGAAAAAAATGCAATAATTGACACAGTAGAGCCTGATTTTGTGGAAGATTTTTTCGATAATCTGGATGATCTGGGTGTGGAGAAAATCGATTACATTATTTCTAACCACGCTGAACAGGATCATTCCGGTTCAATTCCATATCTGTTAAAGAAGTTTCCTGAAGCTGAGGTTTTAAGTTCCCAAAAGGCAAAACCAATGCTTTTAGATTTACTTGAGCTTGAGGAAGACCAAATTAGAGCTGTTGAAGATGGTGAAACTATTGATCTTGGTGGTAGAACCTTAGAGTTTATTGATACTCCCTGGGTCCACTGGCCGGAGACTATGTCTACCTATCTGCAGGAAGAAAACATTTTATTTCCCTGTGACTTTTTTGGTTCTCATTTAGCTACAAGTGATTTATTTGTGGAAGATGAAGCAGAAGTATACAAGGCGGCTAAAAGATATTATGCAGAAATTATGATGCCTTTTAGAATGATAATTAAAAAGAATCTGGCTAAATTAGAAGATTATGAGATTGAGATGATTGCTCCCAGTCATGGTCCTGTCTATGATAATCCAGATATGATTTTAGATGCTTATCAGGGTTGGGTAAGTGATGAAGTAAAACCTGAGGTTGTAGTTCCCTATGTTTCAATGCATGGTAGTACTAAAGACTTAATTAATTACTTTATCAGCTCCTTAATTGACGAAGGAATTAAGGTTAAACCTTTTGACTTGACTGATGTTGATCTGGGTGATTTAGCAATTTCGCTGGTTGATGCTTCAACTGTAATCTTTGGTTCACCAACTGTATTAACAGGTCCTCATCCATCTGCGGTTTATGCAGCCTACCTGGCAAATGTCTTAAAGCCAAAGACTCGTTATGCTTCAATTATTGGTTCTTACGGTTGGGCCGGCAGAATGACCGATAAACTGCTTGATTTAATGCCAAATCTAAAAGTTGATCTCTATGATCCAGTAATTGCTAAGGGTCATGGGGCAGAGGAAGACTATCAGGAAATTGACAGACTGGTAGCAGAAATCAAAGCAGATTTAGATAATCTATAAAACAAAGGTATAAGAATTTAATTTAATAAGTTTGTCCCAAATTGCCTCCAATTAGAACTCCTGTGTAAAAGCAGGGGTTTTTTATATTTATTTATGTTCATTTATGTTCGCGTACCCGGTACGTGAACATAAACAAGCATTCAATATAATTAAATCTAAGATTTTTGGTTTTAAATAAAGGTTTTTTAACTCAGAAAAAGAATTAATTATTAAGAACAGATTTTAATAAACGGAGGTTAATTTTATGATATATTTTAATAATGCTGCTACCAGCTGGCCCAAACCGGAGTCGGTTTATCAGGCAGCAGATCAATTTATTCGTAACTCAGGTATGAATCCAGGTCGTTCTGGTTCTGCAGAAACTTTAGCTCCGGCCCGGATGATATTTAGAGTTAGAGAAAATATAGCTGATTTCTTTTCAATTAAGGATTCTGCCCATTTAGTTTTTAATTCCGGGGCCACTGAATCTCTAAATACTGTTCTCAAGGGAGTTTTAAAAAGCGGAGACCATGTAATTACTTCTAAAATGGAACATAACTCGATACTTAGACCTCTGGAACGTTTAAAAACAGAAAGAGAAATAGAGGTAGACTATATAAATCTGGATTTAGAAAGTGCAGAAGTCGATTATCAGTCATTAAAAAATGCTGTTAGAGAGAATACCAAACTGATTGTAGTCTCTCATGCTTCTAATGTACTGGGGACAGTCAATGATCTGCGGCAGATTGGTGAAATTGCTGCTGCAGAAGATATACTATTTTTAGTTGATGCTGCGCAGACTGCGGGTGTAATTCCGATTGATGTCGAGGAAATGAAAATCGATTTTCTGGCAGTTCCCGGGCATAAATCACTTTTTGGACCACCGGGAATCGGTGCTTTATATGTCAGAGACCCGGAGTTGCTGCTGCCTCTAAAAGAAGGTGGAACCGGTACAAATTCTTTAAGTATCACTCAACCGGAGATAATGCCCGATTATCTGGAAGCAGGTACTCTTAATACTCCCGGTATTATTGGTCTGGGGGCAGGTGTTGAGTTTATTCAAAAACAGGGATTAAAAAATATTCATCAAAAGGAAATGAAGTTATTAAAAATTTTAATTGCTGGTTTAACCGCTCTGCCGGAGCTTAGAGTTTACGGCAAAAAAGATATAAAAAACAGAACGGCTGTTACAGCTTTCAATCTGGAAGGATACAGTTCCAATCAGCTCGCTTTTAAACTGCAGCATGACTATGATATTCAGCTGCGGGGTGGGCTTCACTGTGCACCATTATTACATAAATTTTTAGGCACAGCTGATCTGGGGCTGCTGCGAATTAGCCCCGGTTATTTTAATACAGAAGCTGAAGTAAATGAATTTTTAAATATACTGGAAAATATAACTTGATCTAAGGAGGAATTAAAAATGAAGGAGATTGATGCTAGAGGTCTGGACTGCCCCAAACCGGTTGTGCTGACCAAAAAAGCAATGGCAGATAATGATGAAATTTTAGTGATTGTTGACAATAAAATAGCTTCCGAAAATGTAGCTAAGTTAGCTCAGAAAATGAAAGCAGAAGTCAGTATTGTAGAAGAGGCAGCTGACTATTTTAAGATTATAATAAAAAATACTGGAGAAGCTAAAGTAGAAAGTGAAAATAATAAAGCAGCAGCTAAAAATTATGAGGAGGGGAAAGTTTATTTAATTGCTTCTGATAAATTAGGTGAGGGCGAAGAAGATTTAGGTAAAATTTTAATTAAAGGTTTTCTTTCAACTCTGCTGGAAATTAAGCCCCTGCCTGAAAAAGTGATCTTTCTAAACTCAGGTGTTAAAATGGCTGTTTTAGAAAAGGATGTAACAGCGACTTTAGAAAAATTGGAAACTGCAGGAGTTGAAATTTTAGTCTGTGGTACCTGTCTTGACTATTATGATTTAAGTGATCAATTAGAGGTGGGAGAAGTTAGCAACATGTATGAAATCGTAAACAGCATTAACAGCAGTGATTATGTAAGAGTTTAATTTGCTGTTTGAATTCAATTATTATATTATTAGATAGAGAAACAAATATTATCGATAAACACATAAAGTAGTAAAAAGGTACAAAGTAATAAAAATAGAAAGTTGGTGATTTTATGTCTCAAATCAAATTAACTGATTACAGCAAAACTTCTGGTTGAGCATCTAAGATGGGCCCTGGGGCTCTGGCGCAGGTTCTGCGTCGCGTTAATTTTCCTGCTGATCCAGAAAAGTTATTGATCGGCCTGGACAAGGCAGATGATGCTGCTGTATATAGCCTGTCTGAAGAACTTGCTTTAATTCAGACTCTTGATTTTTTTACTCCCATAGTGGATGATCCCTATTTATTTGGACAGATTGCCGCTGCCAATGCCTTGAGTGATGTTTATGCAATGGGAGGACAGCCGATTCTGGCAATGAATATTGTCGGTTTTCCCTCCTGTCTGGAAGCTGAAATTCTGTCTCAAATTCTGCAGGGAGGTGCCGATAAAGTAAAAGAAGCCGGAGCCAGCCTATGTGGTGGTCATACTGTAGTAGACGAAGAACCCAAGTACGGTCTTTCTGTGACGGGAACTGTTCATCCCGACAATTTACTCAGTAATTCCGGGATCAAAGAGGGTGATTTAATTTTATTAACCAAACCTCTGGGAACAGGTGTCATGGTTGCGGCAATTAAAGGTGGATTTTCCAAAAGTGATGAGAGCAATCCGGCAGTAAAATCAATGTTAACTTTAAATAATACTGCTTTAAAATATTTTGACCAGTATCAGATTAATGCCTGTACAGATGTGACAGGATTTGGTTTAATTGGCCATTTATTAGAAATGTCGGAAAACAGCAGTCTGCAGATTGAAGTTGAAGCTCCGGAGATTCCAGTTTTTGAGGGTGTAAGAGACTTTGCAGAATCAGGTCTTTTACCGGCCGGTGCTTATAAAAATAGAGATAATTATCAGGAATTTGTCAGCGAAAAGGGAGAGCGAGATCAGACACTTTATGATTTAATGTATGATCCTCAGACTTCAGGTGGACTTTTGATTTCTGTTGCCGAAGCAGATGCAGCTGAGTTATTAATTGATCTTTATGCTGAAGGACTGGATGTGGCTGTAATCGCAAAAGCCAGGCAGGGAAAAAAAGGAGTAAAGATAGAATGGGAGTAAATAAAGAACATAAAGAAAAATTAATCTTATTTGAGTCAACTCATCATTCAATTAAAGCCGAGAGAGTGCTTTTTGATAATGATTTAGATTACAGGATGGCAGCTGTGCCACCCGAAATTTCTACTGACTGTGGTTCAGCAATAACTGTACCGGCTGCTCTGGATGAGTTAAAAGATCTGTTTGAGAAAAATAATATTTTGGTTAAAGCTGTTTATGAATTTAAAAAAGAAAACAGGAAAAAAGAATATAAAAAAATATACAGCAGAGATTGATCTATTAAAAGACTTTCCTCATTCAAGTTAGGAAAGTCTTTTTTTAATAAATTAACTATCTATGGACTAAATTATAATACTTATAATCTATTTATGAAGGTTTAAATTAAAACATCTAGAATATTTATAATAAGGGTTTTTAAAAATATTTATAATTTTGTTTATGAAATTTTTAAAGTTGGGAAAGGAGGGTCTTATAGAGTTATCTTTATTGCTCTATAAAAATAAGATGAAAAACAAAAAATATAGGTCTATAAAATTTTACAGATATTTTTTATTAATTTCAGCAATGGTTTATTTTTTCTTTGCTATGATTTTTTATTATTCAAGAACAATTCAAGATCCAATGCCTATAGAACAACGACTTTTGACCGGTTTTATATTTTTCGGATTATATATATTAACCCAGTTAAGCCACTGCTTTGAAGAACGAATAGATCGAATTGCTTATTTCTCGGCAATATTTGTAATAGTTCAACTGATTTATCTTAGTTATGTACAAGGATTTGAATTTGAAGTTTCTATTAATATCCTACTTATTTTAGCAATTATAAATTTAATTTTTAAAGGAGACCGATTAGCTCTATATACTAATATAATACTTGCTTTACTGTTAGGAGTTGCCCTGTACTTTACAGATAATCCTCAGCACTCTCTTTTTAGCTTTTTTGTGGGTTACTTAGTTATTGCAGGTTTGACATATTATATTAGTAATCAAAATTACAAAACAGCTCAAGTTCTACAGGCTAGTGAACAAAGATATAGAACAATTTTTAATACTGCCCCTTTTGGTATATTACTTGAAGATAAAGAAGGAACTATCTTAGAGGTAAATAAAACTTTATGCGAAATTTCAGGTTATAATAAAAAAGAATTAGAGGGAGCTAAAATAACTGATAACCTTGTAGCTTCTGACCAGTTTGAAATTTCAAAACAACACATAAAAGAAGTTTTAGAGGGGAAGGAGTTAGAATTTGATACCATAAGTATCACAAAAAATAATGAAAAAATTTATACTCATATAAAAGAATCACCTATTATATTGCCTGGGGGAGAGCAAGGAATATTGTCTATGCAAATAGATATCACGGAAAGAAAAAAACAGGAAGAGATTATAAAACAGCAGCGAAATATTAT
Organism: Halanaerobium saccharolyticum; assembly: GCF_004362045.1. GTDB lineage: Bacteria > Bacillota > Halanaerobiia > Halanaerobiales > Halanaerobiaceae > Halanaerobium > Halanaerobium saccharolyticum_C. Next base: position 40,307 of record NZ_SNWX01000003.1, read on the forward strand.
CGAACAACTGCATTCTACAGCCTTAAAATTCATGGAACTTGAAAGCGAGACAGAAGTATTAGAAATGACTATAGAAGCTGCACATGACTTATTGGATTTTGAATTTTGTAATATTAGATTTTTAAAGAATGATAAACTGGTAGGTAAAGTATCATCTTCTGAAGTCCTCAAACCTATTTCTAAAAATGAAGGAATAGCAGGAAAAGCTTTTAGGGAAGGCAAAAGTATAATTATTGATAATTTTGACGATTTTCCTAATCTTGAATCAGAAAATAAAAATTATAAATCTGGTATGAGTATTCCTATAAAAAATTTAGGAGTTTTTCAGGCAATTTCTAAAGAGAAAGCAGCTTTTAGTAGCGAGGATCTAAAATTGGCAGAACTTCTTATTTCTCATACTGCTTCATCCCTGGAAAGAATTTATGCAGAAGAAGAGATAAAATATAAAACTTTTCATGATAAACTAACCGGTTTATATAATAGAAGATTTTTTGAGGAAGAATTGGAAAGGCTGGATACTAACCGCCAATTACCATTAAGTATAATTATGGCTGATATTAATGGATTGAAAAAAATTAATGACACATTAGGACACAAAAAGGGTGATGAGTTACTAGTTAAGACAGCTAATATTTTAAAAAAAGTTATCAGGGACGAAGATATATTAGCTCGTTGGGGTGGAGATGAATATGTTATTGTGCTTCCAAAAACAAGTAATGAGGAAACAAAAAAAGTTATAAAGAGGATACATGAGAAAACTTCAGAAACTAAAGGAGACCAATTAACTGTTTCTTTAGGAATTGGTTCGGCTATTAAAAATACAAAGGAGCAGGATATTACAAAAATTCTAAAACAGGCAGATAAAGTTATGTATAAAGATAAATCTTCTCATAGAAAATAAAATTTAAATTGAATATTGACTATTATTCTAAATGATTCTAACTATTACAAATATTGGTAAATATTAAAGGAGGTCCTTTGATGTATGATGTCAGTATCATAGGAGCAGGTGTTGTTGGTTCGGCAATTGCCAGAGAACTTTCTAAATATAATCTTTCGGTGGCTCTAATTGAAAAAGAGTCAGATGTTTCTACCGGTGCTTCCAAAGCTAATACCGGAATTGTTCACGGTGGTTATGTCGCAAAAGCAGGAACCTTAAAAGGCGAGCTCTGTATTCGGGGAAATGAAATGTATGAAAAATTAAATGAAGAGCTTAATTTTGGTTATAAGAAAACTGGTGGACTGGTACTTGCCTTTGATGATCAGGACCAAAAAGCTTTGAAAAAAATATATCAAAATGCCTTAGAAGTTGGTCAATCAGAAGAGGAAATAGAAATTATTGATGCTGAGCAGATTAAAGAAATTGAGCCTCATGTCAGTGATCAGGTAGAGTCGGCTTTTTACTGTAAAACTATAGGAGTTACCTCTCCTTATGAATTTACCATTGCCCTGGCAGAAAATGCTGTCGATAATGGTGTTGACTTAAAATTAGAGTCAGAAGTAATAAATATTGAGAAAGATAATGATTATTTTGAAATAGAAACGGTTAAAGAAAAAGTTGAAAGCCGTTATCTTGTCAATGCAGCCGGAATTTATGCAGATAAAGTTTCTAATATGCTGGATGCTGCTGATTTTAAAATCTATCCAATGCGGGGAGAATATGTAGTTTTCAGTAAAAGTCAGAGTCATCTGGTTAATTCAGTAATTTTTCAGGCTCCAAATCCAGAGACCAAGGGAGTAGTAGCAACTACAACTACCCATGGTAATTTTATGATTGGCCCCAATGCCGAAGAAATAGATAAGAAAAATGATGTGAGTACAAGTTTTAAAGAAATTAAATATGTCATAGATCAGGCTCGCAGATCAATCCCGGATTTTGATACTAATAGAATGCTTACAACTTTTGCTGGCTTACGACCTAAAAGTACCAGAGAAGATTTTATAATTGAAGAGACAGAGGTCAAGGGTTTTGTCCAGGCAGCCGGAATTGACTCACCAGGTCTTACCTCGTCTCCCGCGATAGCCGAAAAAGTAGTAAAGATTTTAAATGAGTCAGGACTGGAGCTAAAGAAAAAAGAGGATTTTAATCCTTACAGACCAGCAATAATTGTTGAAAAAGATGAAGGCTTTGCTGGTGAGATAGAGCATCAGGATCCTGAAAAGCATATTATCTGCCGCTGTGAAGATGTTACTGAAGCTGAAATCCTGGATGCTTTAAGCCGATCAATACCAATAAAAACTACTGATGCAATTAAAAGAAGAACCTGGGCTAAAACCGGAGAATGCCAGGCAAACTTTTGTGAGAGCAGAATTAAAAAGATCTTAAGCCGAGAATTAAATATTCCAGTGGAAGAAGTAGAAAATCGGGATGAAGATTATGTGCCTGAGCGAATTGATATCTATGAGCTTAAAAAGAGGTTAAGAGATCAGTAAAAATTACACCTTCAAATTTTATATATTTAAAAATTGACAGATAACTATTATACTGTTATAATATGAATGAATATTCATTCAAGGAGATGATTTAAATGGCTCAGGAAACTAGAAATAGAATTAGAAAAGCTGCAGTAAAAGTAATTTCTCGAGAAGGATTTTTTAATACTAGAATGCAGGATATAGCTGATCAGGCCGGACTGGCAGTCGGCACAATATATAATTATTTTTCCAGCAAAGATGAGGTTCTGGCTTATATCTTTAAATATGAAGTGGAAAGAAGAAGAGAAATAATGTCTGAGTTAAAAAAGAGGGATCTGTCACTGAAGGAGTTATTAGTCCACTTTTTAAATCGACATTTTTCAGTTTTAAGAGAAAACCCAGAACTGGGCAGAGTTTTGGTTAGAGAAAAGGACTTTTCCAGGGCTAAAAAAGATGGGGAAATAAAGGCACACAGAAATTTCTTGATCAAAATGCTGGAGAATCTTTTTGAGAGAGGTGTCAAAGAAGGTGAAATTAAGGAAGTGGATACTCACTTGCTGGCCGTATACTTTTTGGGCTCTATTCAGGGGATTATTGAACATGCTCTAACTCAGCCAGAAATGAACCTTTTAGAAAAGGCACCTGATTTTGTCTGGCAAAGAATTGAACATATTTTTATTGAATAAAAGTACCGAGAAAAAAGGAGGGGACACCAGTGGCAGTATTTATTAATTTAATCGCTTTAGCTGCTCTTCTAATTTCTATTTTTTGCAGTCAAACTAAAACAAAACAGGGGATCAAAAAAGCTCTAATCAAAGCATTAGGACTGGCTCCCCAGATGCTGATTATAATTACTGCCATCGGTCTGGTATTTGCTTTTCTGCGTTTTATTTTTACTTTAATTTCGGTAGTTTTAATGGGATTGATAATAGAGAGACTTGTAGATGAGAAAACTCTTTGAATTTTTAATTTTGACTCTGATCAGCTGGTAGGTAAATGATTTAGTGTGAGCTGGATCACTGAACTAAATAGATCAAAGTATTATACTTATATCAATGAATGAGCGCTCATTCATATTCTTGTTTTTTAATATAGACAATAAATAATTATCAATTGAAAGGGATGATTTAGATGGAAATTATTAAACTAAGTGAGTTAGAAGCAAAGAAAAACAAAAGAGGAGTTATTGCTAAGTCAGTTTTTAAACATGAGAATGCTCAGGTAATGAACCTTGTTTTAAGTCCAGGAGATAGAGTTCCTGGACATCAGGTGCCGGTTGATGTTTTCTTTTATATCAAAGAAGGGAAGGGTACATTAAGAATCGGAGAAGAATCCAATGTTGTAGAAGCAGGTACAATCGTAACCTGTCCTCCCAATACTGAAATGGAATTAAATGCTGACCAGGGAGAAAAATTTGAAGTATTAAATGTTAAGACTCCATCACTTTAAAAATAAAGATAGAAAATAATGCCGGCTGTGAGAGCAGCTGGATTTTTATCTAAATTCATGAATGAATATTCATTCATGAAGAGTTTGGATTTATGAAATTAAAAGGAGGTTTAATTTAAATGACTAAGAAAAAATTATTTATATTTTTGACTGTTACTCTTCTGATTGTATTTACAGTACCTGCAGCAGCTGAATACAGCTTTAATCTTAAGCAGTATCTAGAAAAATCCCTATCTGAGAACAGAGAAGTTAAAGAAGCAAAGATTAATTTGGAGGCAAAAAAAATTGCTCTGGTTAGAGAAAAAGCAGAGCAGGAGTTAAGACCTTCACCACTGTTTTTAAAAAAAGCTGAAGCTGAGATGGATATTGCAGAGAGAAATTTAGAAATTACAAGGGATCAGGTAACGGAAAAACTAATCAGTGATTTTTTCAGTTATTACAAGGCAGAGAATTCTATTGCTATTCACAAAAAATATAGAAAAATTTTAGAAAAAGAATTAGAAAATATTAAAGAAAAGTATAAGCAGGGGAGTATAATAAAAAGTGATGTGATGCAGGCGGAGGTAGAACTAAAAAGTACAGAAAGTAATTTAAAAACAGCGATCAACACTAAAAAAAGAGCAGCTTTTAAATTAAAACAGAATTTAAATTTGAATTTTAATGAACAGCTGAAAATTAATTTTAATGTAAAAGAACTGAAAAATTGGGAACTTAATAAAAGTTTGAATGAGCTTTTTAATATAGCTTTAAATAAAAGGATTGAAATCCAAGAAGCAGAGACCAATATAGCACTTCAAAAAATTAACTATCAGATTGCTTCAGCAGATTATAGTTCAAAATTAGAAGCAGAGCAGGCAAAAAATGAATTAAAAAAAGCAGAAAATCAGCTGAAACTAGTTAAAGATAGGATTAAGCTTGATGTTAATAATAAGTATCTTGATCATCAGAATAGCATAGCAGAAATTGAGCGCTATAAAAAAGTTATTGAAAGTTTAAAGGAAGCACTCAGGGTAAAAAAATTATATTTTGAAGAAGATTATATTACAGGGACAGAGCTTTTGGAGACTCAGGTTGACCTCTATCAGAGTGAAATAAATTATTCTCATGCTAAAATTAATTATTATTTAAGTCTGGCTGAACTGTATCTAAGTACTGGAAATTTTAAGGAGATGGTAGATTATGAAACTAAATAAAATAATTTTATTTAGTATTATATTGATAGTTATCAGCGGCTTTATACCGGTCTCTATGGTGGCAGCTGAGATAAATTTAGATGCAGTGTTAAAGTCAGCTTTAGAAAATAATAATACGCTAAAATCTGCCAGAGAAAGATTGAAAGCAGCTGAAATGCAGAAGAAAGCATCTGACAGTATAATGAATTCAAAATTAAGTGGTGAACTTTCCTGGCAGGATGAAGAATTAACTGAGGATGGGAGTATTTTCAGTACAATCAATTACAGCAAGTTCCTGGCTGAATCTTCGGGTACAGAAGCTCAACTTGATAAAGCAGATCTTAAATATTATATAGCTGAATTAGAATACAAAAAAACAAGAGAAGAAGTTTTAGCAGCTGTAATTAAACAGTACTATAACTTTTTAAAAATAGAAAATTTAATTAAGAGCCAGAAATCAGCAGTTGCTGAAGCGGAAGCATTATATCAAAATGCTAAAAAAAGACATGCAGATAATTTGATTACGGATGCTGATTTATTGAGAACAAAAATAAACTTGGAAAAAGTCAGAGAGGAACTAAAAAGTCTTAAAAGTGACAGAATTAAGGCTAAAGAAGAGCTGATTTTATTAACGGGTATTAATGCAGCAGAATTGAAATTGGTGGATAGAAAAGTCACCAGTTTAGAGAGTAATTTTGAATTTAAAAAAGAATTACTTTTAAAAAAGGCCTATAAAAATAGAAGTGATTATCAGATAAAAAAGTTAAATGCAGATCTTATTCGGGCGGACATTAAATACCTTAATTCGAAAGATGATCCAGTATTTTTTCTTGGCGGAGAATATCTTTTTGAAGATGGTAGAGTTAAAAGTTCTTTAAATAGTAAGTATCAGTTTAATTTAAGCGCCAGTGCTGATACTCGGGAGCAGAATGAAAAATATATTTCAGTTAAAAACTTGGAGCTATTAGAAGAAAGTGAATGGAAGGTAACAGCTGCTTTGAGTTATCAGTTTTCTGATGGAGGTAAAAATAATGCAGAAATTAAAGCAGCAGAAGCCAGATTAAAGGAAAGTGAATTCGGCTTAAAAAATCTTGAAGCACAAATAAAAATTGAAGTGTCAAACCTCTTAAGAGAATTGAACTTAGCAAAAAATAGAGTGGATACTGCTGCTCAAAATTTAAAGAGAGCCAAATTAGAATATCAGAGCACAAAAAGCAGATATCAAAAAGGTGCAGTTATTGAAAGTGAATTAATTTCTGCTCAAAAGCTGGTGGCTGAGGCTGAAGCTAATCTGGCTGCAGCAGAATATGCAGTCCAGTTAAAAAGGACCGAGATTTTGGCTGCAGTGGAGAACATCCATAAAAGCTTTACTACAGGAAAACTGGGAGGAGATAGCAGTGAATAAAAAAGCAAAAATGGGTTTAACAATTTTACTAATCATTATAATTGGTGCTGCTGCTTTAATTTTTATCAGACAGCTCAAGAATAGAGAGGCGCAAATGGATGAAGAACAAAATTTGGGAGTTCCTGTGGAAACAACTGAAGTAAAAAAAGATGATTTTCAAATTATATATAATTACAGCGGTACTGTAGAATATGCAGGAAAAAGGAAAATATCTGCCCAAATTGGCGGAGAGATAACAGATATTTATGTTGAAGAAGGAGATGAAATAAAAAAAGGAGAGCTTTTAGCAAAAATAGATGATGAGGAGTTAAAAAACAATTTAAATTCTGCTCAGGCAGCTGTTAAGGAAGCAAAAATCGCTTTGAAAAAGACCAAATTATCAAAAGAAATTTCAGAAAATAATTTGATTGAAAGCAGGGCAGCTTTAAATGAAGCTCAGAGTAATTACTCACAGTGGAAAAGTGATTATGAGCGTGATAAAAAACTTTATCAAAAAAATGCTATAGCAGAAGCTAAATTTGAGCAGACCAAAACCCAATTCAAAAAGGCAGCCGCTCAGGTAGAAAGAATGAAGGCAGCAGCTGCCAGTGCTGAAAAGTCAGTAGAAATTGCAGAATTAAATATTAAAAACAGCAGAGAAAAGCTTAAAAAAGCAGAGAATGAGTTTGAAAATGCCAGACTTAAATTAAAGGATACAGAGGTCAAATCGCCAATTACAGCTAAAGTTGTTAGAGAATTTGCAGAAGAAGGAGAATTTACCGGTGTGGGGCAGCCTCTTTTTGAGATAGCTCAGCCTGACCGGTTTGAAGTTAAGGTTCAGGTGGGAATGCAGGATCTCAACAAACTAAAAATAGGTACTAAAGCTTTAATTTCCTCACCTGTGCTTGAAAATGAAAATTTGAAAGCAGAAATTTCGGAGATTGCTTCTGCAGCTGATCCTAGAAGCAGAACTACAGAAGTGACAATTAGTTTAAAAGTAAATAATTTATCTTTAAAAGATGGGGACTTTGTATCGGCTGCCCTAGTTGCTGAAAGTTATAAGGATGTATTAATTATACCTGAAAAAGCAATTTTTAATTATCAAAACAAATCTTATGTGTATTTAATTGAAGAAGGTAAAGCTGTTCGTAAAAAGATTAAGAGAGGTGCCAGCAACGGTTATTACACTATTGTGAAATCCTCTCTGGCAGCAGGAGATAAAATAGCAGTAAGCAATCTCAATGATCTACAGGATAATGTAAAGGTTTATTTATCCGAGCAGGAAAATGGAGATGATTAATTATGAGTTTAGTAGATTTTGCAGTTAAGAAAAAATATACAACAACTGCAGCAGTTCTGGCAGTTATTCTTTTAGGTGCTGCAGCTCTTTTAACTTTAAACATCCAGCTTAATCCGGATACTGAGCCGGTTGTAGTAAGTATTCAAACTCAATATAAAGGTGTTAGTGCCTCAGATATTGCTGAAAAGATAAATGAGCCTTTAGAAGAAGAGCTGGGAAGCATTGAAGGAGTAGAAAGTATTAGCTCTGATGCTATGGAGGGTGTGTCCTTAGTTAGTGTTGAATTTGGTTATGATAAAAACATAAATACGGCAGCTGTGGATGTTCAGAATGTAGTTAGTAGAATAAGAAATGAACTACCATCAGATATTGAAGAGCCTAAGGTTCAGAAATTTTCTAAATCTGATCGTCCGATTTTAACTCTTGCAATTAGTGGTCCACGCAGTGATACACAGCTTAGAACCCTTGCAGATAACCAGTTAAAAAATAGACTGCAGTTAGTTAATGGAGTTGCAAATGTGGATGTTTATGGGGGAAAGAAAAGAGAAATACAGATCAATGTTGACCGCGAGGCGATGGCGGCTTATGATATTTCTATATCTCAGATCACCAGAAGACTGGACCAGGAAAATATCAACTTTCCAGGAGGGCGACTGACAACAAAAGATCAGGAATATCTGCTGCGTATTGTTGGGGAATATGAAAATTTAGAAGAAATTAGAAATTTAATAATAACTTCTACTCCTGAGGGCAAAATATATTTAGAAGATCTGGCAGAAGTTAATGATAGCTTTGCAGAAGTCAGAAGTAAATTCAGGGTTGAAGGTGAAGAAACTGTAGCTTTAAATATTTTAAAACAGCAGGATGCAAATACTGTTCAGGTAGTTGATAATGTCAAAAAAGCTGTAAATGAAATGAAGGCAGAATACCCGGAACTTAATTTTCAGATTACAGAAGATCAGTCAGAATTTGTTAAACTGGCAATTTACAACATGGCAAACACCCTGTTTATAGGAATTATTTTGACCATTATAGTAATTTTCTTGTTTCTGGAGAACTGGCGGAGTACTCTGGCTGTTTCAATCTCTATACCGGTGACCTTTGTTTTAACTCTGGCACTGCTAAAGGCATTTAATTTGAGTTTAAATACAGTAACTATGACTGGTCTTATTCTTTCAATTGGAATGCTGGTTGATAATTCGATAGTTGTGATTGAAAATGTGACCCGTCATTTTGAAGACTTAGGTAAATCTGCATTTAAAGCAGCAGTAGAAGGAACAAATGAGATGATTTTAGCTGTTATTGCAGGAACTACTACTTCAATGATAGTGTTAGTTCCAGTTATGTTTATTGGTGGTTTTGTGCAGCAGATGTTTAGACCACTTTCAATGACACTTTTATTTGCCTGGACGGGTTCGGTTATTAGTTCTTTTACAATTGTACCCCTTGTTTTATCAATGGTATTAAAGGCAGAAGAAAAAAAGAAATCTTTTAAGGTATTAGCCTTTTTTAAAAATATAGTAGCTTTATTTACTAAACTTCTGGAAAGTTCCAGGAAATATTATTTAAAATTGCTGGAGAAATCTTTAAACAATAGGGCAATTGTTATTACAACAGCGGTAGTATTATTATTGGTAACTTTAAGTTTAATTCCTTTAATTGGAGCAGAGATGACACCGGTTATGGACAGCGGCCAGAGTTATATTTCTATAGAAACAGAAGCTGGCTCCTCACTTGCTAAAACTGAAGAAGTGGCTAAGAAAGTTGAAAAAATAGTAGAATCTGTTCCCGAACTGTTAATTTATTCAACTCAGCTTGGTTTTGAACCGGGAGCAAGTACTCAGGCAACCACAGGAGCCAATGGGGTACAGCAGGCCTTTATGTCTCTGACTTATAAAAATAGAAATAATAGAGAAAGATCAATCTGGGAAATACAGGAGGAATTGAGAAATAAAATAGCTAAAGTACCCGGTATTAGAGCCTATGTAGTTGAAGAAGCAGGGGCAACCTCTGTTTCTACAACCCAGGCACCTTTAGTAATTCGATTGAGTGGAAAAGATCCAGAGATTTTATATAATTTTGCTCAGGGACTGGCAGAAAAAATCAAGAAAGTTCCAGGAGCAGTTAACATCAATTTGAGATGGGCTCTCAATAGTCCTGAGTATCACATTAATATAAATGAAAAAAGAGCGGCTGAACTAAATTTAAGCACCAGAGAAATTTCTCAGCAAATTTCAGCTGCAGTTAGTGGTATTGATGCTTCTCAAGATTTTTCTCTTCCTGAGCAGGATGATCTAAATATTTTAGTTAAATATAAAGATAAGCAGATGGTTTATAAAAATGATTTAAAAAATTTAATAATTATCAGTCCTGGGGGTAAAAATCTGCCTCTTCGGGAAATTGCAACAATCAAAACGGAAAAAGGACCTAATTTGATTAGCAGAGAAGATATGCAGTATACCCTTGATATTCTAGGCTTCAGTAAGGATAGAGCTTTAAGTAAAATTAATCAGGATATCAAGGCAGTTATTGCTGATTATCAGCTGCCGGCTGGCTATAATGCAGAGGTTACCGGTCAGCAGGATGATATGAATGAAGCTCTTAGCAGGTTAGGAGTTGCCCTTGTTTTTGCAGTGGCCTTTATTTATCTGCTTTTAGTATCGCAGTTCAAATCACTGCTGCATCCGATTACAATTATGATCTCTATTCCTTTAGAATTGGTAGGGGTAGTAGCAGCTCTCCTGCTTACCAACACCTATCTTTCGATGCCTGCTATGATGGGACTAATATTACTTTCCGGTATTGCGGTTAATGATGCTATTCATCTAATTGATTTTGTTATCGAAGCAGAAAAAGAAGGAAAAAGTACTAAAGAGGCAATTTTAGAAGGAGCACGTTTGAGGTTCAGACCAATTTTAATGACTACCTTTTCTACACTTGCCGGTATGACACCACTGGCCTTAGAATTAGCTGTGGGTACAGAACAGTATTCGCCGCTGGCAAAGGTAGTTATGGGAGGCCTATTTTCTTCCACCATGCTGCTGCTGATATTTGTTCCTGTAGTTTATAGTTTGTTTGAAGATTTAAAAGAAAAAATTTATAATAATTAAATTATATTTACTGCGGAAAAGTTTAGTTTTTTATGATTTTTCCGCAGTAAAAACTTTTATTTAAAAATATTTGATTTTGCTCGGGGGTGAAGAAATGAATAATATTTATGTGCCAATAATTATATTTCTTAATGCAGATAATAAAATAAAATATGAAAGAACTTCTGAAATGATATCTAAATATAAAAATATGGGTATTAAAAATTTTTTTATTGAAAGTGATAATTATAATACATCTAATCTTAACTGTTTAAATTATTATAATAAGATATTTAAAATTTTACCTGAAAATTCAAATGTAATTATTGACTTGGTGTTAAACCAATATTTTGATTTAGATGAAATTATAAAGAAAATAGAAAACCATAATAATTTAGTTTTTTCTTTAAATATATCAGCTAAATTTGTTGAAGATTATAAAAAAAATAAAAATTATATTTCCAAGTATTTAAATAAAAATATAACTTTATATTTAGAAATGGCACCTCAAGCTCTTAAACATATAGAAGTGAATAATTTAATTAGAAAAACCAATATTAAAGGAATTATTTTACTAACTGATTATGACACTGATTTCGATATAACAAAAATAGAGATTTATAAGAAAAACAATAAAAATCTTGAAATAATTTATAAATCAGATGATTTATTTTTAACAGCATTAAGAAATAATAATTCTATTATTAGTAGTTATTCATTTATTTTTATAGAAGAATTTAATAAAATATGGAATAGCTATAAAAATGAAAATAATATAAAAGCAGTTTTTTTTCAGGAAAAATTAAATAAGAAATTAAAAGTACTAAAAAAATTTGATTATTATGAGGTTTTAAAATTTTATTATGAGAAAAGTGGAGAATGTTTTTTAAAAGAAGTGGATTGCTGTAGCGTAGAATTAAATAGAAAAGAAAAAAACAGATTAATAAAGATATTTAATTAGTTGTTAGTTATATATTACTCAATCCATCTAAATAGGAAGTACAGAGAAAAAAATCCCCACTATTTCTCAAAATAATTATTTTTGAGTTAATAGTGGGGAATTATTTTACTATATTTTAATCAAAATCAGGATAACCGGGATCTATCAATCGATTATTTTGATCAAGAAGTTCCATTTCTCGGGCTGCTTCAACCGGAAAATTCCAGTCAAAAACATCTAAATTGTTTTTTAGATGTTCTTTAGAGCTTGCTCTGGGAATAGCAGCAATATTTTTTTCAATTAGCCATCTTAAAGCAAGCTGTGCTGGTGTTTTATCATATTTTTCTCCCAGAACTTTTAAGACACTGTTATTGAAGACTTCTCCCTGAGCCAGGGGACTATAGGCAGTTAAAATAACATCATTTTTAAAAGCAAAATCCAGAAGTTCTTTTTGATAAAGTGTTGGATGAAATTCTACCTGATTAACAGTAATTAAATCAGGATAAGCATCCAGGGCCTCTTTTAGAAGTGGAATTGTAAAATTGCTGACCCCAATATTTATGGCCCTGCCGTCTGCTTTTAATTCCTGCATTGCTTTTAGCGATTCTTCAACCGGGATATCCGGATTCGGCCAGTGAATTAAGAGCAGATCAAAATATTTAAGATCCAGTTCAGTTAAAAGTCGGGCAGCAGATTTAAATAGCTGCTTATATTCTAAATCTTGACTCTGGATTTTAGAGGTAATAAAAAGCTGGTCTCTATCAATATCAGTTTCGTTTAAGGCTCTAGCAATTGCCTGATGGTTTCCATACATATCAGCAGTGTCAAGATGACGATAACCAAGCTCAAGGGCCTGTTTAACAACCTCAGTACATTCTTTTCCTTTTAAACCGGAAGTGCCAAGGCCCAGGGCCGGTATTTTATTTTCATTTTTAAGCTCAATTTCTTTCATAAAAATCATCCTTTCCAAAAGCAGTAATATTGTAGTTTTAACTGCGCAGTTGAAGTTTGATAGTACTAGATTCTACTGTTTTGAATAATTAATTAATTAAGACCAAAGAAAGTACCGAATACTCCCAGAAATTTATATTCTTCCCCATTTTCCTGGATAGTGAAAACTGTAAAGAAAACATAATCACTGATTTCTGTCTGTACTTCTTCCACTGGTTCTGAAACTGTACCACCGAATATTCGTTCTATATCACTTGCAGATTGACCTCTAATTTCTGCAACTCCCCAGTTGATAAATTCTTCTTGATTAGGTTTGCTAATTGTTGCAGTTACTAAAATTGCAAGAACAACAATGACTGTAATTAAAATTCTCATTTTAATCACACCTCCTTTTAGAAGTTTCTAATTGCTGCTTAACTTTCTTTCGATTTTTTCTAATAAGTCTCTTGCTTCCGGAAATCTATCATTAATATGCAGTGTTTTTCTAAACTCAGCCGCAGCTTCTTTTAGCATACCAGCCTGATAATAGGCTCTACCTAAATAATAATGACTTTCTGCATAATCCGGATTTTTTTCTACCGCTGTAGAGAAACTAGAAATGGCATTCTGATATTCCTCTCTTTCTAAGTAAAGCTGTCCTTCCCCCAGATAGGCTTCTACATAATCAGGATTATATTTGAGAGACTGCTTATAATAAATGAAAGCCTGCCTATCATTTCCTCTCTTTTTTTCAATATTACCCAGTAAGAAGTATCCATAATATGAATTTTCATTGATTTCTACTGCTTTTTCCAGGGCTTTTCTGGCTTCAGTATAGTTTTCCAGATTAAGATAACTTTCGCCCAGGCCTATATATAAAGCTGCAAAGTTACTTCTTTTTTCAATTCCTTCTTTATAAACAGCAATGGCAGAATCGTAATTTTCTAATTTTTGATATAAATTACCTAAATTTAAATATAAGCCAGCTCGATTTCCATTCATCTCTATGGCCTTTTTGTAATACTCAACAGCTTCATTTAGCTGATTCTGTTTTTCTTTAATTCTTGCCAGATTGGAATAGTCAGAACTTGTTGCATTTTCTTTGATTACTGCTTTATATATTTTTTCTGATTTCTCAAGTTTCTGGGTTTCTAGATAGGCAAAAGCAAGATCTCTCTTAAATGGTAGTTTATCAAGTCCGAGTTCTTCTGCTTTTTTGAGATATTCTAGTGCTTTTTCAAAATTAGCACTATCAAATTGGCCATCTTTGTTTAAAAATAATTCTCCGATTTTCCAGTTTAAATTGGAATCCTGAAATCCAGCCTGATTAAATTGTTCCAGATAGTCAATCGCCTGAGCAGTCTGATATCTTTTAATAGCGGTCATAGTAGAGTAATATAAGACACTAAATCTAAGGTCTTCACTCAAATTATTTCTTGCCAGTAAAGATTGGAATTTTTCAGCTGCTGAATTGTAATTTTCCTGATTATAATCTTCTAAAGCTAAAGTGAAAACGTCTTGCGCTGGAACCTGATTATTGTCAGTATTCTGAGCTAAAATTAGTGATGAGCTTGAAAGAATTATTAATACAACTAAACTAAAATACAAACCCTTTTTAATCATTATTTTTCCCTCCTGATTTAAATTAAGTTTGCGCTCTTTACATTTACAAATTTATCATATACTGTTCTAAATATTCTATAAATAATATTAAGCCATTTAACAGGTAATTTATATTAACCGTTTAACACTTTTTTTGCTTTATTTGAGCAAATTAGCCAAATAGCTTGATTCAACTACTTTAATGCGATAAAATAAGCCAAAGATATAATTTAAAAGCCCCAGTTTTTTGCAGGTATTTCAGGATTAAAGGAGTTGAGCAGATGATTAATGTTTCTATAGTTGGAGCCACTGGCTATGTTGGAATCGAGTTAATGCGGCTTTTACATCAGCATCCAGAAGTTGAAATCAAAGATTTAGTTTCCAAAAGTAGTGCCGGACAGAGACTGGTTGATCTTTATCCTCAGTTCAGGGGTTCGAGTTTAAATGATTATCAGCTAAGAGCAATGGAAGATTTTGAGCCGGCAGCAAGTGATCTGATTTTTACAGCTCTACCCCATGGAGTTTCGCAGAATGTTGTGGGAGAACTTTACGGTAAAGGTCCAAAAATTATAGATTTAAGTGGTGATTTTCGCTACCATGATGTAGATATTTATCAGGAATGGTATGGAGTTGAGCATCAGCATCCTGAGCTGGCAAAAAAAGCTGTCTACGGGCTGGTGGAATTAAATCGAGAAAAGATTAAAGAGGCTGATTTAGTGGCCAATCCCGGCTGTTATGTTACAGCATCTCTGCTTGGAATTTTACCACTGCTGCAGTTTTCAAAGGCTGATCTCAGTTCGATTATTATTGATGCTAAATCCGGGGTCAGTGGAGCCGGCCGCAGTTTAAAACAAAATTTACTTTTTACAGAGACTCATAACACAATTAAAGCCTACAGTCCGGGGGTCCACAGACACAGTTCGGAAATTGAATATATTTCAAATCAGTTTTTAGCAGGAGAATATGAGCTGGAGCCAGGGAAATTAAATTTTGATAAATTAGCAGCAAAAAGAAGAGCTCAGGTTTTATTTACACCGCATCTGGTTCCAATAAAAAGAGGGATTCTGGCAACTATTTATCTTAATCTAAAGGAAAGCAGTTCTAAGACAGAAATTTTAGAACTTTATCAGCAGGCCTACAATCAGGAAGGATTTGTAGAGGTGCTGGTAGATGAGCTGCCGGAAATAAAAAATGTGGCCGGTTCGAATTTTGCTCAGATTGGTTTTAAATATGATCAGCGCACAGATAGAATAATAATTGTTTCTGCTATTGATAATATGCTCAAGGGAGCAGCCGGACAGGCAGTACAGAATCTGAATCTTATTTTTGGGTTTCCTGAAAACACCGGTCTTAAAGCAACAGCATTATTTCCTTAAAATAGTATTTAGCAGCAAGGAGGAGAGTACAATAGAAGAACTAATAGAAAAGGCAAATGTTTTAATTGAAGCTTTACCATACTTTAAGGACTTTTTCGGCAAGACTTTTGTCATTAAATATGGCGGCAGTATTATGGCAGATGATGAACTAAAGGAAAAATTAATTGAGGATATTACTCTGCTTAAATATGTAGGAATCAATCCGGTTATTGTTCACGGTGGTGGTCCGGCAATCAATAAAACTCTGGACCGTTTAAATATTAAGGCGAATTTTATTGACGGTCTGCGGGTAACTGACAAAGAGACAATGGAGATTGTTGAGATGGTGCTTTCGGCTCAGATTAATAAGGAAATCGTGGCTCTGATTAATAAAATGCAGGCCAAGGCAGTTGGGGTTTCCGGTAAAGATGGAAATTTGATCAGGGCGAAAAAGAAGGAGTTTACTGACCCGGCAAAAGATTTAGGATTTGTCGGTGAAGTCGAACAGATTAACCCGGAGCTAATAGAAAAATTGATTGAAGATGGCTATATCCCGGTAATTGCACCGGTAGGGGTTAATGATGAGGGAGAAGGTTTAAATATCAATGCTGATAGTGTGGCAGGAGAACTGGCTGCTTCCTTAAAAGCAGAAAAACTAATCTATTTGACTGATGTTAATGGAATCCGCTATGATGCAGAAGATGCAGAGAGCAGAGTCTCTCAGCTGACATTTAGTGAGATAAAAAAATGGATTGCAGAGGGCAAGATTCAGGGGGGGATGCTGCCCAAAGTTGAAGGCTGTATGCAGGCTGTAGAAAGCGGAGTTATTAGAACTCATATTTTGAATGGTCTGGTAGCTCATCCACTGCTTTTAGAAATCTTTACTGATCAGGGAGTAGGAACAATGATTGTTCAGGATTAGTGCCCGGTGGTTTAAATTAGAAAAAGGAAACTGAAAATTTTAGTAGTTAATTTTATCTCATTTTAGGAAAAATTATTTCTATTATTAGAAGGGAGAATTGATAAGATGGAAATAGAAGAGATTGTTGAAATGGACGAGAAGCACTTTATGAATGTTTACAGCGGCAGATATCCACTCTATGTTGAGAAAGCTGAGGGAATAAAAATCTACAGCAAGGATGGTAAGGTATATCGGGATTTTTTAGCGGGGATTGGAGTTAATGCCCTGGGTTACAGCAGCCAGCGCTTTAAAGCTGCTTTAAAGGATCAGATAGATAAAATTATTCACTGTTCTAACCTCTATTACATAGAGCCTCAGTCGGAGCTGGAAAAGAAATTATGCCAGAACTCCTGTTATGACCGGGTCTTTTTTGCCAACAGCGGCTCGGAAGCAAACGAAGGAGCCTTAAAGCTGGCCCGCAAGTATTTTAAGAAAAAAGGGACCAATAAATTCGAGACTATCACGGCAGATAAATCTTTTCACGGTCGGACAATGTCAACTGTAACTGCAACGGGTCAGGATAAATACAAAAAACCTTTTACTCCGCTGCCAGAAGGATTTTATACAGTGCCTTTTAATGATCTGGAAGCTTTGAAAAAGGCGGTAACTGATAAAACTGCAGCAATTATGCTGGAGCCAATCCAGGGAGAAGGTGGAATTTATCCGGCAGAAAAAGAATATTTAGAAGGGGTGCGCCAGCTCTGTGACCAAAAGGATATTCTCTTAATTTTTGATGAAGTTCAGTGTGGAATGGGCAGAACCGGTGAACTTTTTGCCTATCAGAATTATGGTGTGGAAGCAGATATTATAACTCTCGCCAAGGCCTTAGGTGGTGGAGTTCCCATTGGAGCTTTTATGGCCAGAGAGGAGGTCGCTTCAGCCTTTGAACCTGGTGACCATGGGACAACCTTTGGCGGTAATCCTCTGGCAACCAGAGCCGCCTCAGAGGTAATGGACATCATGCTGGAAGCTGGATTTCTGGAATCTGTTAAAGAAAAAGGGATTTATTTAAGAGCAGAACTGGATAAGCTGGTGGCTGAAAATGATAATCTTCTTGAAACCCGAGGTATCGGTTTAATGCTGGCTTTAGAGTTTGACCAAAGTCTGTCAGCTAAAAAGATGACAAATCAACTTTTTGAGCGCGGTTTTCTGGTAAATGGAGTTAAAGAACATACTCTGCGGCTGCTGCCGCCCTTAGTTGTAGAAAAAGAAGATATTGATTTATTAATAAAAAATATTAAAGAGATAATTGCAGAAAAATAGAATGACAAGCTAAAAGGTCTTATCTAAAATTACAGGCTAATAAAATTACAGGCTAAATATATAAGGAGTAGTTTTTTAATGGATGTCTTTTTCTTCATTTTAATTAATAATATAGCACCTATCTTTTTTATAATTGGTCTGGGCTATGTGCTGGAAAAAACATTTGAACTTGATATTTATTCATTCTCAAAAGTGAATTTTTATGTTTTCGTGCCGGCCCTGGTCCTGGTCAAAGTTTACCAGACCGAAATTCAATTTGAATTAATGAGAGCAATAGTCTATGCCTTTACTTTTTTAGCAGCAATGACTCTGCTGGCTGTTTTAATGGCAAAATTTAGAGGCTATAAAATGGCAAGAGCAAGTGCCTTTAAAAATTCGGTTATGTTTTATAATTCAGGGAATTTTGGGATACCTCTGATTACTCTTGTCTTTGCCGGAACTGAATATGCAGTCTATGCAGTCTCAATTCAAATTATGGTCTTGATGGTTCAAAATTTGACTACAAATTCTATCGGCTTTTATAATGCCGGCCGAGGCCAGATGGATGTCAAAAACACAATTATCGCCACAGCTAAAATGCCCAGTTTATATGCTGTTATCACTGCTCTCTTATTAAAGCTGGTTCCCTTTGATTTAACTGAATTTTTTCTCTGGCCTGCTTTTGAATATATGCATGATGGCCTGATTTCGGTAGCTCTTTTGACTTTAGGTATTCAGCTTTCGCTGGCAAAACTGGAGCTGGAGGATCTGGATGTTTACCTTGCCAGTTTCAGCCGCTTAATTGGGGGCCCACTGGTTGCATTTATTTTGATTCACTTACTGGGAATTGAGGGAGTAATGGCCCGGGTTTTATTTATTTCTTCGGCAGTTCCTTCTGCAGTTAATACTGCTTTAATCGCAGTTGAATTTAATAATGAACCTGATTTTGCTTCCCAGGTTGTGTTAACAACTACCTTATTGAGTGCTGTAACTTTAACAGCAGTTATTTACCTTTCTGGAATTTTGTTTTAGAAAATATAAGTTCCGTTATGTTAATAATAACTTTAAATAAAGCTGCTGTTCTGCTATAATTAAAAGAGATGAAAATTTAAATAAAAAATTGATTGAGCTCCAGAAGCTTTTTAGCTTGATGGAGCTTTATTATTGTAAAAAATATTAGCTCAGGTGAAGAAAGGTTGGGAAAAAGATGGATAAAAGATTAAAAGGTCTAAAAGAAAGTATAGCGAAAAGACGGGAAAAAGATACGGTTCGCTCTTATAGTATTGGCCGCAATGAACCATGTCCCTGCGGCAGTGGCAAAAAGTTCAAAAAATGCTGTGCCCGCAGCAATCCGGATCAAAGTGTCGAAGAATATTTTGAGGCAGTTAAAGAGGCAGAAAACGAGGAAGAAGTATTAAGCTTACTCAAAGAAGCTGTAGAAAATTATCCTCTGGAACATAGATTTCTGCTCCCCTTGATTGTTTATACCTTACAGAGCAACAATTATCAGCAGGCAGGGAAATATTTAAGACATGCCTGGCAGCTGATGGGAACTGATCTGGATCAAGCATTTATTTCACCACTGGTAAATATCATGCTTGACCAGGAAGAAATTGATGAAGCGGAGTCAGTTGTGCGTCAGGCTTTAGAGGAAAAGGGAGAAAGCATTCCTCTATTGATTGCTTTAGCTGAGGTTTATAAAAAGGGACAGAACTTTCAGCGGGTTAATGACATCATTAATCGAGCAATGCAGATTGATGCTGAAAATTTACAGCTGATTGTTTTCCGGCTGGAGACTTTAATGGATTTAGATGATGTAGTCAGTGCATTAAGCCTTTTTGAAAAATATTATGAAGAACTTAAAGAATACAGACAGATGCGGGTAATTTCATTTTTAGATAATTTTATTGAAGAGAGATTTAATCTGGCTGAAAATAAAGAACTGAAGAAAAAAGAAGCCTTATCTCAAGCAGCAGAAATATTTAATGTTTTTCAGCAGCTGGATAATCTCAAAATGAGTGCAGCTGAGGGTGAAGGTAGAGAATTATTAAACGAAATTAAAGACCTGCCTCCTAAAAATTCTCAGATAGCCCTTGATATTTTGGCTCGCTATCTGGCGGCAGAATTATATAATAATTTTTCCGAATTTGCAGATGAACTGGCAGCGGAGCATATGAAAAACCCTGATTTCTTAAGGCTTCTATTCCTGGCTGATTCTCAGCAGGGTAAGCTAAAAGCGGCGGAAGAAAAGATCAAAACTGCTTTCACCCTTGAAAAAAGTAGAAAAGATGGCCACTTCCATAACTGGCAGGTAGCTTCTGATTATTTAAGATTTTTAGTTGAACACGGAGATGATCAGGATTTAGCTGGATTTGTCCGGGATTTCGGTGCACTACTAGAAGAAGAGGATAATCTGCTGGCAAGTTTAATGATGTTAATTGAAAGTGAAGAGGCCAGAAATTATCAAAAACTGCTTCTCAATCAACTGCTGGAGTTAATTGATGCAGGTTTAATTGATCAAATTAAGAAAAAAGATGTCTATAATAACCGTTTATTTATCAGTCTGGCTGCTCTGGATGGAGAGGAAACAATCTATGATCAGGGTAGAGAAATGACCACTCAGGAGTTAAAAGAAGTTATAGCAGAAGTTGAAGCTGCAGGTGTTGATACTCCAGCCTTAAGTTATGCTAAATTAAGACTCTTAAAATATAAGTCGGAACTCGAGCAGGAGCAAAAAGAAGAGTTGATTAAGGCAGTTAAGAATGCAGCTGTAGAAAGTTATTTTGATACAGTTGCTTATTATGAGACTATCCTTAGATTTGCGGATCCAGCTCCAATTTTAACAGAGATTCCACACGGAAAATTCTTAGATGATGAGTATCTGGATTTTTACAGACTAATTGCAGCTTTAAAGCTCAACTATTATGAAATGGGAACAGAACTTTTCCACCGTCAATTGATGCGGGAAAGCAAGCGTAATAAGGTAATGAGCTATCTGGTTCGACTGTTCCGCTACTTTAAGGAAGATAAACTGATAGAACACTTTAAAGCAATGGAAGTTGATCAGGTAATTATCAATTATTTAAAAAAGCTGACAGAAAAAAGATAAGTTAAAATAAATAGAGTTTAAAAAAATCCCTAAAAACACTTGTTATTCAAGTCGATTATTATTATAATATAGCTATAACAGCAGGGGCGGAATCTTAAAATTAAGAGCTGCACCCAGTAAAAGCTGTTAAATACAATAAGTTTAGTCCACCTGGATCAATGGACTGGGATGGGAGGAAAAGAAAATAAAACTCAAAACAAGACAGATTGTAATTGCTGGTATGTTGGGAGCTATTTCTATTATTTTAGGTGCTACAGGACTGGGGTTAATTCCCTGGCCCAGTGCAGCCGGTCATGCAACTATAATGCATTTACCGGCCATTTTAGGAGGTATTATTGAGGGACCAATAGTTGGACTTTTGATTGGGTTAATCTTTGGGGTTTTCAGTTTTATCAGAGCAACTAATCCAATTTTTGCTGATCCGGTTATTGCTGTTTTGCCGCGGCTTTTTATCGGAGTTGCTGCCTATTATGCTTATCGTTCGACAAAGAACTTCAATCAGAGTACTTCTCTGATTCTGGCGGGAGCAGTTGGTACTATTGTCAATACAGTTGGAGTTTTGTCTTTAGCTGTTTATCGGGGCTATTTACCTTCGAGTGCTGCCTGGGCAGTAGCATTTACAAATGGGATTCCCGAAATTATAGTAGCGGCGGTATTTTCTTTAATCATCGGTAAAGCTTTAATTAACTTTCAAAAAAATAGTTAACAATAAAAAGGCTGGAGGGCTTAACTCCAGTCTTTTTTGTCAGTAAGATAATATATTGGTACCAAAGAAATAATTCACAATAAGCAACTTTTTTGACTTCATTACTCCATTTAATGTATAATATAATATATAGATTAGGAGTTGTAATCAACTCCATTGAGGCTTGAGAGGAGGAGTTAAAAATGAAAGATAAGCAAAGAATTAAAGAAGTACTGGAGAATACCGAGATATTGCTTGAGCCAGACGATTTAATTTCTACCGAACATGATACAACTCTTCACTATTATGTACTCAGCAAGCCATATTATCTGGATGAATTTCCGGAGGAAGGTCCAGAAACAAAGGTGAGAGAAGGAAAAATCACCTGGGAGAAACCAAAGCTTTTAACACCGGATTATATGATAAATATGAGCGGTTTTAGTGGTGAAGCAAAGGATGCCATGCAGATCATAGCTCAGGAAAATCCCGATCTTGCTGGATTGCTTTATAAGATGAATTATAAAAAACAATCGATTAGTACATTTACTATTGCTAGAGAAATTGAAGCTGCCGAAGCAGAAATAAGAGAAGATATAGATGAAGATGACAGTAGTTTAACTGTAATTATCAAGGGAGTAGATGAGCTCTGGGATGTTTCGCTGATGAAGTTTATTCAGACTCTAATGCTCAAAAGTGCCTATAAATCTCAGCTTCCTGATTATGAGGAAAAAGGATTTTTGAGCACAGATGATAAGGGCTACTCTGTAGTTACCAGAAATCTCGAAGGACTGCCAATCGCAGCCAGTGAAGAGATCGAAAAAATGTTTGAGATGGTTAAAAATGGTGATGAGGATCCTTCAAAATTGAAAAGGGAACTTGATCGCTGGGGAGTTTTTAATGCATATCAGGATAGATTTTTTGATCTGTTTAGGGAGGACTGATAATGATGAAAAGTGCTTATGAAATTGCAATGGAAAGAGCAGATGAAGTTTATGGTGCAGGAGATGAGGATGTCAATTCTTTAGAAATCAGAGAAGAGCTAAAAGAAATTATGGCTCCATTTTTTAAAGAAGAAATGGATGCTGAAGGTTTATGGCACCAGCTGGAAGATAAAGAGCAAGAATATTTAAAAGAAGCCCAGCTGATGTTAATTGAGTCAATTGGACTTCGTAATTCTTCTGAGCAGATAAAAAGGCGCAAAGAAGCTGTTGTTGCTGTTGAATCACTTAAAGAGGGGGGAAATACTACCTTTTTTGAAAAACAGTTTACTCAGGCTCAGAGCCTGCAGCAGCAGTATCAAACTCAGAAGCAGCAGCTGGATGAGCAGGTAAAACAGCATCTGGAGCAGGCTCAGGGCCAGGGCCAGAATCCTCTGGCTGCTCAAGCTGGGAATGAGCAGGGCCAGAATGGAATGAATGCTCAGATGAGACAGCAGCTGGCTCAAAAGGTATCAGAATTTCAGGAAAGTTTTAATAAACGTTTCAATAAACTAATAGAAAAAATGAAAGCAGAAATAGAGTAAAGTAATTAAAGCTTTTTTTAATTATTATTACTTAGATAGAATTAGTAATATAAAATCTAGCATAAATAAAATCACTAAAGATAATTAAACCCTGCTCTGACTTGATAATAAGTCCGGCAGGGTTTTAATTTATTTTAAATATTAAAAGATATACTTAATTATCTGCTAATAAACAGGAGAACTTTAATTAAGCTAGAATATTATATTAAGAAGATATTTAGGTACCGGGTACTTGTAAATTTTTGCCATATTGAGCTGAATATATTTTGGTAAAAATTTACAAGTACCCGGTACCATCAAGATGGAGGCAAGATAATGATTAGGAATATAATATTTGATCTCGGTAATGTACTGCTCAATTTTGAACCTGAGAGTTATTTAAATAAATTGGGCTACAATGGGGAAATAGAAGCCCAATTAAGGGCAGAAATTTTTGAGACAGAAGAATGGCTGCTGCTTGATCGGGGAACTATCACTCAGGAGCAGGCAGTTAAAAAATGGCAGCAGCGCAATCCTGAATTAAAAGACGAAATTGCAGCTGTGATGGCAGAGTGGGAAAAAATGCTTACTTTAAAGGAAGATAGCTTAGAAATTTTAAAAAAATTAGCTGACAGAGATTTTAATTTATATATTTTATCTAATTTTCATCAGAAAGCATTTGAATATGTCAGCAGCAAATATGAGTTTTTCAATTATTTTGATGGTCAGGTAATTTCAGCAGATATTGGGATGATTAAACCTGAGCTTGAAATCTATGAACATCTTTTAGATAAATTTAATTTAAAAGCAGAAGAAACACTCTTTATTGATGATTCTAAAGCAAACATTAAAGCAGCCCTTAAAAAGGGGATCAGAGTCATTCATTTTAAAGATGCAGCTAGTTTAGAAGAAGAGTTAAAATTATACCTCAGGGAGTGACAAAAATGCCTCATATTTTATTTGGCCGTTCCAGAGAGCTGGAAATTGAAATCACTGAATATTTAGACCTGGTTAATCAGGGGGCTTTAACTTTTAAAAGAGATTTAAAAAGATATATCAAAAAAGATTTTGAGATTTTTGAAGAAGCACTGACAGATATTAAAGAAATTGAAAATGATGCTGATGAACATCAAAAAGATATTAAGTACAAGCTTTATAAGTATATGCTGATTCCTGACTCCAGAGCTGATGTCTTAAATATTATTGAAGAAATTGATACTATTACTGATCTGGCAAAGGAAGTGATTTATGAAATTTCTATAGAGAAACCGATAATTCCTGCTAAACTGGAAAGTGATTTTTTAGAGCTGGTGGAAAACAGTGCGGAAGCAGTTGATATGCTGGTCAAAGCAGTTAGATCTTTCTTTGAAGAAATTGCCCAGGTTAATGATTATGTAAATAAAGTTCATTTTTTTGAACATGAGGCAGACAAAAATGAGGAGAGATTGAAGAGAAGAATTTTTTCGGAGGAATGCCAGGAAGTTGAGATAGCTTATAAGCTGCAGTTAAGATATTTTATTGAAGAAATCGCCGCCTTATCTGATCAGGCCGAAATGATAAGTGAAGAAGTATTAGTGGCAGCTGTCAAAAGGAAAATCTAAATCAGTAAATGGTGGTGTAAAAAATGATTGAAGTTATTATTTACCTATCCAGCGGTCTCTTTTTAGGCTGGTCCCTGGGAGCCAATGATGCAGCCAATATTTTTGGAACAGCAGTTGGCAGTAAAATGGTTAAATTTTCAACTGCAGCTTTAATTATGACGATTTTTGTGATTCTAGGTTCAGTAGTTAGTGGAGCTGGAGCTTCTCATACTCTGGGAGCTTTAGGCCAGGTGGGAACACTACCTGCAGCCTTTGTTGTGGCCTTTGCAGCAGCAGTTGCAGTTTACTGGATGACTAAATTAGGTCTGCCAGTTTCAACCTCTCATTCAATTGTTGGGGGAATTATCGGCTGGAATCTTTATTCAGGTCTGGCTACAGATTTAGGAGTATTACGAGAAATTGTAGGTGCCTGGATATTTTCACCTGTTTTATCAGCTTTTTTTGCAGTAGTTTTATATTTCATCTTTAAAAAGTGGTTAAATAATGCAAAAATACATCTGCTGCATCTTGATTTTTATACAAGGTGGGGATTATTAATTGTAGGCGCTTTTGGAGCTTATTCTCTGGGAGCCAATAACATAGCCAATGTGATGGGAGTTTTTATCGGAATTATGGAGATCCCTGCTTATAATATTGGTTTTCTAACATTTAGTGGTGCCCAGCAGCTGTTTTTACTTGGTGGTATTGCAATATCTGTAGGAGTTGTGAGCTATTCTAAAAAGGTGATGCTTACTGTCGGTACCAATATAATGGATATTTCTCCTATTGGTGCTTTTATAGTTGTGCTTGCCAGTTCTACCACTCTCTTTATTTTTGCTTCTGCTGCCCTGAAAAACTTTTTGATAATGCTGGGTTTGCCTTCTTTACCACTGGTTCCGGTTTCGAGTTCACAGGCGGTGGTCGGTGCTGTTCTGGGTCTGGGAATTGCTAAAGGAGGAAGAAATATTAATTTTAAACTGCTCGGTAAAATTGGAGTTGGCTGGATATTAACCCCAATTACAGCGGCAGTTATTTCCTTTATTTTATTATTTTTTATGCAGAATGTTTTTATCAGATCAGTGGTTTAAAAATCATAGAAATAGAATGCTGATTTTAATATTAACTTAAATTTAATAATTAAAGTCTGAACAAGAAAATCAGGATTTAAAGAGGTGGTTAAATGTTTGAAGGAATTCAAATTGAAAATTATATAGCTATTTTAATAGACAAAATTGAAAATAGTTTTTTAGTCTGGTCTAATTTATTTGAACTGCTGCTTTTTTTATTTTTATTAGTAGCTACTTATTTTTTAACTAAATTATTATATAAACATGTTGATCAACTGCTTGA
Organism: Halanaerobium saccharolyticum; assembly: GCF_004362045.1. GTDB lineage: Bacteria > Bacillota > Halanaerobiia > Halanaerobiales > Halanaerobiaceae > Halanaerobium > Halanaerobium saccharolyticum_C. The sequence goes on from NZ_SNWX01000003.1 coordinate 66,371, forward strand.
TAAAATTGAGGCCTTAAATGAGAGAAAAAGGTTTAGAATAATTGATCAATTGTTATATCCTTTAATTTTAATGATTCTGGTTGGTATTTATTATGTTATTGCTGCTTCTTTTAATCTGCCAAGTGTAATTATCAGTATTGCTGGTAATTTAGTATCGGCCTGGCTGATAGTTAAGGCTCTAACCCTATTTTTTCCACGCAATAGGATGTTTCGTTTTCTTTCCGCTTTTATCTGGATAATTGCAGCCTTAAGGATACTTAATATTTATCAGGAGACACTTAATTTGTTAGATAGTTTAGCTTTTAACAGCGGCAACCTGAGAATTTCGTTATTATTAATTATAAAGACAGTAATGATCTTTAGCATTTTATTCTGGCTGGCTGGAAAATTAAGTCGGTTGGTGACAAAGAGAATTGATAGTAGTGATGATTTGACACCTTCTATAAAAGTTTTACTAAATAAGATAGCTAAATTTTTAATTTTTACTTCTGCAATCTTATTTACTTTAAGTGGAGTTGGTGTTGATTTAAGCGCCTTTGCGTTTCTCGGTGGTGCTATTGGTGTTGGGTTAGGTTTTGGACTGCAGAAAATCGTCTCTAATTTTATCAGTGGAATTATTATTCTGGCAGATAAATCAATTAAACCTGGTGATGTGGTAGAAATAGGAGATGTCTATGGCTGGGTTCGAAAACTGGATACTCGTTTTGTTTCGGTAGTAACTCGTTCCGGTAAAGAATTCTTAATTCCGAATGAAGACTTTATAACAAAACAAGTAATTAACTGGTCCTATAGTGATGAACTGGTCCGAGTTGAGGCAAAAGTAGGAGTTTCTTATAGTAGTGATTTAAGATTGGTGCAGGAACTAATGATGCAGTCTATTACAGAAAAGGAAAGAATTTTAACAGATCCGGCCCCAAATGTGCTTTTGATTGAGTTTGGCGACAGCTCTGTTAATTTTGAGCTCCGTTTCTGGATCAGTGATCCCCGAAATGGGATTCAGAATGTCCGCAGTCAGGTACTGCTTTCTATCTGGGATAGTTTTAAAGAAAATAATGTTGAAATTCCATTTCCACAGCGAGATTATCACTTAAAATCTCTGCCTGATGATTTAAGTAATTTTTTAAATCAAAATAAAGAACTTAACTCAGAAGATAAAGAAAGGAATAATAATTAGGTTTTGTTAAAATAATTATAGAGAAGTCTTTAAATAAGCACAAAAAAATTTAAGGAGGCTAATTTATGGCTAAGATATTAATTCCCTTAGCACCTGGTTTTGAAGAAATTGAAGCGGTCACAAATATTGATGTTCTTCGTCGAGCCGGACTTGATGTACTGACGGCTGGAATTGGAAGTAATAAAATTGAAGGAGATCATGGAATAAAGGTTGAAACAGATACTGAGATTTCAAAAGTAGAAGCTGCTGATTTACTGGCTGTAGTTTTGCCTGGTGGAATGCCGGGAGCAGCTAATTTACGGGACAGTGATCAACTGCTTAAGATTATTAAAGAAGTTTATGAGGAAGACAAACTCTGTGCAGCAGTCTGTGCAGGTCCGATAGTTCTGGAAGCTGCCGGGATCTTAAAAGGAAAAAATGCAACCAGTTATCCTGGTTTTGATGAAGAAATGCCTTCCTGTAATTATCGGGAAGAACGAGTTGTAATTGATGGTAATATAATAACCAGTAGAGGACCAGGGGTTGCCATGGAATTTGCTTTAACAATTGTTGAATATTTACTTGATGCTGAGAAAAGATCTGATCTGGAAGAAGCAATGCTGGTTAAAAAATAAAAATTTTATGAAGCCACACTCAATTAAAATAAATTGGGGGTGGCTTTTAATCATTAATTAATGAAAAAATATTATTTTTAAAAACTTCAATACAGATTTCAACAATTTCTGGATCATATTTTATATTTTTATTTTTAGCTAAAATTCTTAGAGCTTCTTTTTTACTGTATGCTTTTCGATATGGTCTTTCAGAAAGCATTGCAATAATTGAATCAGCAGCTGTAATAATTTTAGCCTCTTTTAATATCATTTTTCCTTTTAATCCCTCTGGATAACCTGAGCCATCAACTTTTTCGTGATGCTGCAAAATAATATTTTTTATTTTTGGATCAAATTTAACATCTTTTAAAAGATCATAACTGAGTTTAGGATGTGTTTCAATTAATTTAAATTCTGCCTCTGTTAATTTTCTATTTTTATTAATAATTTCTGAAGGTAAATATATTTCACCAATATCATGCAGCAAAGCAGCAATGTTTAATAATTCTAAATTCTTAGAGGATAAAGACAAAAATTTTCCAATTTCAAGGGCAAGAGCTGCTACATTCTGTGAAAAAAAATTTTTATAGAAAATCTTTGTGGAATGCATTTTACTCAAAGCATAAATTAAGGATTCATTTAATTTATTATTTTTTTTTCTTGTTTCAACATTTTTTAACCCCATTAAATAATCCAGTGAGACTTCAAAAAAATTAGCAACTTCAATTAAGAAGTTATTGGAGGGGATTCTAATACCTCTTTCATATTGAGCAATAGTGGATCTGGAATAATTTAGTTTATCTGCCAATTTATCTTGAGTTAAATCCATATTTTTTCTTAATGTCCTCAAACGGTCTTTAAAATTACTCATTTATATACCTCATTTCAATTACACTTTTATCATTTTATTAAAAAAAGAAAATTAATTCAACACTTAAAATAAATCGAACAAAATTTGTAACAAATATCATTATATTTTATTTTAATAGTATAATATGTAATTATTGTAACATTTTTTTGTAATAAATTAATGATTTAAAATCCTAAATATAATATACTCTAATTGTGTATATTAATTTAACTTAAAAAAGGGGTGCAAAAATATTGACGAAGAAAAAGACGTTTAAATTAGATAAATTATCATTAAAAAAACAGATCAAACTTTCATATTTTATAATGCTTACACTGGTGTTACTGATCAGTATTTATTCGATTTATAACATTTATAGGACTTCTCTGGATGCTGCTTCCTTGTCTGTGCCAATAACAATTTCAATAATTGCAGTTATATTTTCTCTGTTAATTATTAAATTAATTAACAATCAAATAAATTATAGATTAGAAGAAATTAAAGAAGCTACTAAAAATAGTAAATCGGCTTTAGAAGATATTGCAGCAGCTTCTGAGGAAATAGCTGCCAGTAATGAAGATTTAGATGAAGAATTAACTAAAAGTATAAAGTCTGTAAAAAAAGTGAACAAAGCTAATAACCAGACTAGTTCAGAATTTAAAGATATATATAATAACTTAAGTGAAACAACAACAGCAGTAGAAGAAATAGCTAAAGCAAATGAGGAATTAACTGAAGTTATTGAAAACCTGGCAGAAAACTCTCTCGAAATCAGAAATGAAGCTAAGACCAGTAGAAAAGAGATGAAAGAAACCAATCAGCTAATACATAAAGGTAATTTAATTTTAAAGAAAACATTAAAAGCAACTGAAAAACTTCAGGAAAAGATTGACGATATAGATTCTATTTCTGATACTATTTTAGAAATTTCTGATCAGACAAATCTTTTAGCTTTAAATGCTGCAATTGAAGCAGCAAGAGCAGGAGAAGCAGGTAGAGGATTTTCAGTGGTGGCAGAAGAAATTAGAGAGTTAGCTGAAAAAAGCAATGGGGCAACTATTGAAGTTCAAAACATATTAGATGAAATAACTGTTAATGCTAATCAGGTTAAGAATTTTTTAAGAGAAAATAAAGGGGCTAAAAATAAAGGGAAAACTGTAGAATTTATTTTTAATGAAATAACGGAAAATGCTGCCGAAGTATATCAATCAATGGATTCAATGTATGAATTGTCAGAAAATCAGGCAGCTGAAACTGAAGAAGCAGGTGCTTCAATTCAGGAAGTATCAGCAAATTCAGAAGAAGTATCTGCTCAAAATGAAGAAGTTTTAAATAGTTTTGAAATTGCTTCAGATAAATTTGATATAAATATTAAAGAAAGTAATAGATTAGACAGAACGCTTGATGAGATTGAAGAGTTAAGTAAAGACTTTGCAGCTGGAGCAGAAGAACAGGCTGGAGGGACAGAAGAAGTTTTAGCTATGTTAGAAGATTTAGTAGAACAAACTAATTATTTAGGTTAAGAGTTATTCTGAAAATAAAAAAAGAATTGGCACTTTAACCGGAACAGACTTGAATATAAATAATAAGCGATCGCAGTTTCCCTGTCTGACTGAAAGAAGTTAGAAACTGCAGCTTATTATTTATCAATGAAAGTCGTCGTGTAGGTTATGGCCAATTCTTTTTATTATTTATTTATTATACATTTCCGCATAATATCTTTCCAGCATTCTTTTAGCGGAGAATCTTTCATAAGTAGTATCAATACTTTCCATCATCATATCTTTCCAGCGGTCTTTGTTACCATAAAAAGCAGGGACAACTTCGTTAAATAAGACCCTGTAGAGTGCGTAAAGATCACTTTCGTCCTGACCTTCACCTACATAGCCGTCTCCAAACTGCCAGCCGTTGATTCCATGTTCACAACCTTCAACCCACCAGCCATCAAGGATACTTAAGTTTAAGCCGCCATTCATAGCAGCTTTCATACCGGAAGTACCACTTGCTTCCAGTGGTTTACGGGGATTATTTAACCAGATATCAACACCGCGGGTCATATAGCGTGCAATTTCCATATTGTAATCTTCTAAGAAAACCACACTGTCTGGAAACTCTTTTGCCTTTTTAACCAGGTTGGCTACAATTTCTTTGCCGTTATCATCTGTTGGATGAGCTTTACCGGAAAATACTAACTGGATCTCACCAGATTCTAGATATGGATCGATAATATCCGACTTTTTAAAGATTAAATTAGGTCTTTTATAAGCAGTTGCTCTCCGGGCAAATCCAATTATTAATTTATCAGGATCTAATTGGGCACCATTTCTTTCTTTAATAAAGTCTACTAATTCCTGTTTCATTGTTTTGTGAGTATTATAGATAGCTTCTGTATCACCCATATTTTTCACAATTCTATCATCAACCCAGGTACCTCTGTGGACACCATTGGTAATTGAGATAATAGGTGATTTACCGCTAACATCTTTCCACATTTCGCGGGAAGTCTGTCCGTGCAGTTTAGCAACACCATTAGAAATTCTTGATAATCGCAATCCTGCTACAGTCATTCCAAATGGACTGTCACCAATTTCTTTCATCTGTTCTCTAGTTAAGGTATTGAAAGCACTCATTTTTTTGAGGCTGTCTAAACTGTGAGATTCGTTTCCTTCTTTGACCGGGGTATGGGTTGTGAAGACAATATCTTCTTTAACCCTGTCCCAGGCAGCATGGAAGTCCATTCCGCTTTCCATTTTTTCTTTAATTAATTCTGTTCCTGCTAAAGCAGCATGACCTTCATTAAAATGATAAATATCAATGTTGAGGCCAAGTTTGCGAATTGCTCTGACTCCACCAATACCAAGTACAATTTCCTGGGCGATTCTTCTCTCATTAAAGCCGTCATAAAGCCCGTCAGTAATTGTCTGGTATTTTCTGTTTTCTGGAAAGTTGGCATCAAGCAGATATAAGGTTGCATTATCAAACTTATCCAGCTTCCAGATTTTTAGAGTTACTTCCTGATCTCTAATTGTTACAGATACAGTTTCACCTGTATCTTCAGCATGTTCATAAATCTCATCATTTACGGGATGCTGGTTTTCAGGTCTGCCTTCTTTGTTGATTACCTGTTTTGAATATCCTTTGCGCCATAAAAGTCCAATTCCAGTTACAGGATAAGAAAATTCTTTTGCTCCTTTAAGAATATCTCCTGCTAAAATTCCAAGCCCACCTGCATAGATACGCATATTTTCATTTAAACCGTATTCCATACAAAAATAAGCTGTGTGCGGCTTACTATTGTTCATTAATAAATCACTCCCTGTTAAAATTAATGTTTATTCAAACGATTGCATAAATCTTGTAATAATATCTATTCCTAATTATTTATTATATCAAATTCTCAGCAAATGTCTATTTTTTGAAAACTTTTTCTTTAAATGCTTCTAATAACTTATGTTCATTATCACTATCTGGCAGGAAATAGTAGGCCGGTATTTCGCTGTGAATCACTGGTATTTCAAAGCTTAGACCTTTTTCCATTGCTTTAAGATATCGTTTTGCAGTCTGTTTCCAGGTATAAGTAGTTTCTACTCTTTCTTTTGCTTTTAGCTGATAATCCTTCCAGACCGAATTATTAGCAACTATTCTTTTGAGGCCGTGAGCTATATCTTCGGGATCTTCCGGGTCAATTAAAATCCCAAACTCATCATTACCCATAATTTCGCTTTGACCACCATTTTTGGTTACTACTGCAGGTAAACCAGCGGCCATTGCTTCTACCGGAGCCAGGCCAAAAGGCTCATAAAATGAGGTTAGAGAAAAAACTGATTCTCGTTCTGACAGATAACCATAGCATTCAGCTAATTCCTGCTGGCTGCTTATGGGAAACATTGAGACCTTACCCTGCAGCTCATTATTTTCAATTACTTCCATGATTTGATCTAAAATCTCTTTTTCTTCTCCTGCAGCTGAACTATAATCTTCAAATGGGTTTTCAATTCCTCTTAAAGTAATAATCAGGTTTGCCTTCTGCTGAAGTTCCTGATCACCGGCAAAGGCTTTAACTAAAGCCAGGTGATTTTTCTTCTGATCAAGGCGGCTGGCACAGATAATTGCTGGTTTATCTACTCGGTCAGCTTTTAAATCACGTTTAAGATATTGATTTATCATTTCTGCAGTAGCTTTAGAATAACTGCCGTCAAAAACATCAGTATTTACTCCAGGTGGTATAACAGAGAATTTATCATTATTATTTACATCAACTGCACCTTTGTAGTAAGGATGAGAATACTGCTCCATTCTTTCCTGAGAAGTACTGACAATAATTTGATTGGCAAATTTCATGGTTAATCTTTCGGCAATTATCCGGCTGTGAAATTTGAAGCGGTCAATCAGCTGCTCAAAATTTCCCTGAGAAAAATTAAGTTTGTCCATTTTTTGGGCACCCAGTGAGTGACCGGTAAATGAAAATGGAGTTTCCATTTTTTCTTTAAGCAGTACCCCAGCCATTCCTCCATCTCCATAGTGAGTGGTAAAGAAGTCCGGGAAAACACCTTCTTCATCATAAAATTCAGCAACTGTATCTACATATTTTTTTAAATGAGGCCATAATTTTTCTTTGGCTAAAAATTTGTCACCGCCAAAGGGAAGACGGATAATTCTTAAATTATCATAGCCGGGATAACTGTCATAGAGTTCACTAAACTCAGGCCATTCGGGATCATTTATCTGTCGGGTAATAATATCTACTTTAATCCCCATTTCAGCCAGGGCCATACTTAGTTCCTTAACATAAACCAGCTGGCCTCCAAAATCAGGATGTTCTGTCCAGTAGCTGTCATTTTGGTCAAAATTCCCCTGAGGGTTTAAAAATGCTACATGTTTAATTTCGCTCATTAAAATTACCTCCTTCAATTGGCTGTATATCATAATAAGATATAATTTCACTTAACGGTGGAACTGAAGATAGGGCTCCTACTCCCTGAATTTTAAAAGCAGCTACAGCATTTCCCAGGCGAGCAGACTCTTTGAGTGACAGGCCTTTTAAAATACCGGTTAGTAATCCCGACCAGAATGAATCACCTGCACCTGTGACATCTACTACCTTCTCCGTAAAAACAGGTATATGCAGGGGATCAGTGCTGCCGTCAGAGAGAAGAACTCCATCTTTTCCCAGACTTAAAATAACAATTTTTGCACCATCACTGTGATATTTTTTTAAATAATTTTCGGGATGATCCTGTCCATAGAGGTGATAAGCATCATCTAAAGATGGTTTGATAATATCAGCTTGAGCTATAAGCTCTTTGATAATTTGAGCGCCTTTTTTACCTTCCGGCCAGAGCTGAGCTCTAAAACTTGGATCAAAAGCAAAAAATTTATCTTTTTTTACTGCATATTCTAGAGCCTTAATTGCAGTTGCCCGGGCGGGGTTTTTTGAGAGAATAAAACTGCCGGTAAAAAAGATTGAAGAATTGTCAATTTTATCATATATTTGTTTGCTTATCTGCAGCTTAATATCTGCCCCCCGATAAGCCAGCCAGGAAGGGGTTTTCTTACTTTTGTTAACGAATATGATTGGAGTTCCCTCTTCCGGATCAGACTGTAAACAATCAAGATTAACACCTTCATTTTCCAGAATTTCTCTCAAATATTCGCCAAACTCATCTCTGCCAATTCTACTGATTAATGCTGTTTTATTTTCGAGACGCTGCATATTTACTAATACATTGGCAGGAGCCCCACCAAAATAGCGGGTAAAATTAGCACACTGTTTGAGTGGAACCTCTTCCCGGGATATCATATCCAGCAGAACTTCTCCATAAGCAGTTATATCGAAGTCATTTTCTTCGAAAGTAAAACTGTCATGAATTGTTAACAATCGCCTCACCTCACATTTAGATTTTAAAACCACTCTTAAATATTATTTCTACATAGATTACAAATAACCTGTTTTTTTAATGAATTAATCTCGGCTGAGGGCAGGAATAGTAATAAAGATAAAGAATAATAAGTAATACAGACAATTGTAGTAAATGACAGCAAAATACTTCTGAAATTCAATGCTGTCAGAGTACAATCTATAAATTGTAGTAGTGGAGATGATTTTATGTTTAATCAAAATATTAGTAATAAGCCGGCAAGACTATATTATCCAGGTGATGATTTAGGGTTAACATTTTCTGAATCAGAGATAACATATAAAATCTGGTCACCGCCTGCTCAGGCAGCCGTGATTGAGATTTATGCTGATGACCAGGGAACCAGGAAAGTGGATGAGTTTGCTCTGCAGTCTGCTTTCAGTGATACCTGGGAAGTTAAGCTGCCGCAAAAACATTATGGAAATTATTATCGTTTGAATCTGCGACTTCCCCGGCAGGAATTTAATTTCGTGGATCCCTGGACTAAAGCAGTGGGTACAAATAGTGAGTATGGGTTGATCGTTGATCCCTCTCAGATATATCCTCCAACCTGGACTCATGATCAAAGGGTTGAATTAGAAGATCCGGTTGATGCAGTAATTTATGAACTGCATGTTAAAGATTTTTCTATTTCTAAAGAAAGTGGAATCAGGCACCGGGGAAAATATACGGCTTTTACCGAGCGGCACAGTGTAAATAGTGAGGGAATGCTGACCGGGATTGCCCACCTTCAGGAACTGGGAGTTACCCATGTCCATTTACTGCCTGTTTATGACTTTGCTTCTGTTGATGATACAGATCCAGATGACTATAACTGGGGCTATGATCCACTTTATTATATGGTACCTGAAGGTTCTTATGCCTCTAATCCTGCAAATGAGAGTAGAATTTATGAATTTAAAAAGATGGTCAAAACCCTTCATTCTTATGGAATTGGAGTGATCATGGATGTAGTTTATAATCACACCTATCACACTCAAAACTCTCCCTTCCAGAAGATTTTCCCCAACTATTTTTATCGATTTACCGAAGATGGTAATTTTGCCAATGCTTCTGGTTGTGGCAATGAGATTGCAAGTGAGCGCGAAATGATGCGGAAATTTATTGTTGATTCACTTTTATACTGGAGTCGGGAATATCATATTGATGGTTTTCGTTTTGATTTGATGTCTTCGATTGATCGAGAAACTATGCTTCTGGCCGAGAATAAATTACGGGAAGAAAACCCTTCAGTATTAATTTATGGAGAACCATGGACCGCACTGGAGCCTCAGCTTGAGAGATACCAGCAGATTCGCAAGGGTGATCAGCGGGGAACAGGAATTTCAGTTTTTAATGATAATTTCCGCAATGCTCTCAAAGGTGACAGTGATGGTACAGATAAAGGATTTATTCAGGGTAAAATTGGGCTGGAAAGAGAAATAGATGAGGGAGTTATTGGAGCAATTGGTTTAGAAGAAAGACGATTATATGGTTTTGCTCTGCATCCTGGAGAAAGCATTAATTATTTAGAATCACATGATAATTTAACTCTCTGGGATAAGTTAGCCCGCTCCTGCCCGGGAGCTAATGAGCAGCAGCGCCAGAAAATACATAAACTGGGTCAGATGATTTTATTTACCTCTCAGGGAGTTCCCTTTATTCCAGCCGGGACTGAGTTTTTAAGGACAAAATTTGGTGATAAAAACAGCTTTGATTCCGGGATTGAAGTAAATGAGTTGAAATGGGAAAGGAAAACTACTTACCGGGAACATTTTAACTATATTAAAGGATTGATTAATTTACGCAGCCACCATCCTGCTTTCAGGATGCGAAATCGGTTAGCAATTAAAGAAAATATACATTTTATAGATTCGCCTTTTGGAACTGTAGGTTATGGTCTTTTTAATAATGCTAATGAAGATGCCTGGAGTAAAATTATAGTGCTCTTAAACCCTTCTCAGGAGTGGAAGCAGTTTTATTTACCCGATTACCGAACCTGGGCTATAGTAGTTGATGATAAAAAAGCGGGCACTGAACCGATTCGATTTTTTCATTCTAATGAAGTAAGGGTTCCACCAATCTCCGGGATGGTAATTTATGCAGCAGATCTGGTTACAGGCTATTAAAAGCTTGTAGCTTTTCTGCTTTTGTGATAAAATTAATACTAAGTATTTGAAAATACTGAAAGCTTTTGTTTTTAAATTGTAACAATCTTCACTATTTTTTAGAATTTAACACAAAGAAGGGAGTAGTAGAGTAAAATATGATTAAAGATGAAAATTTGAAGAATGTTGAGCTGCCAGAAGAGGTTGAGGAATTACTGGAGGCCTGTCCTGAATATACTGTGGCTCATAATGAACAGCAGCTGGTTGAACTTTCAGTTAGAGATGCTAAAAACGGCTGTCAGGAAGTTAAATATGAGATACCTGATAAGGGGCAGGTGGTAGAAGCAGTAGTCTGTAAAGTGCGAAATGGTATTTCTGCCAATTATCCTGAAACCTATATGCGCCGTCGTGATCCTGACTGTATGTTAATTGCTGATGAGAAACCTACTGACAAAGAAAGATATGAAGAGAGATTTGGAGAAAAATTTGAAGAAAATATGAGAGGTGAAACATTTGACTGGCTGAAGTCCCAGGAACTTGCTTTATTCTTTTTTGAAACAGGTCCCAGTGGACTGGGAGTTAAAGCTTTAGCTGTAGTACCGGCCAATGCTGCTTTTTTTGCATTTGGTCTTTCCCTGCTGCAGGGAATAGTAGATACAAGGGAGCGGGAAGAAGTATTTAAGCCCAGCTCTCATATTTATATAGCCCCCCCATTCCGTCATACTCATTTTGACGGGAAACAGGTAGTTGTTCACCGCCGAATGACCAGTAAATACGAGATGTTTGCCTATAATCTTTATCCTGGACCCAGTGCCAAAAAGGGTGTTTATGGTATGTTAATCAATCAGGGAGAAAAAGAAGAGTGGGTAACCCTGCACTGTTCAGCTGTTCAGGTAGTAACTCCTTATGGGAATACGGTCAACATATCTCACGAAGGTGCCAGTGGTGGTGGAAAAAGTGAGATGTTAGAGGATATGCATCGAGAAAGAAGTGGACGCCTGCTCTTTGGTAAAAATTTAATGACAGATGAGAAGTTCCATATTACTTTACCACAGGGTTGTGGTTTAAGACCGATGACTGATGATATGGCAATCTGTCATAATTCACTGCAGAAGGATAATGGCAAGTTAACTTTAATGGATGCTGAAAATTCCTGGTTTGTACGAGTTGATCATATTGACAAATATGGAACTGAGCCCAACCTGGAAGCGATTACAGCTGATCCTGATAAACCATTATTATTTTTAAATATTGATGCAGCACCAAATAGTACTGCCTTAATCTGGGAACATATTGAGGATGAACCGGGCAAGCCCTGTCCTAATCCCCGGGTTACCATCCCCAGAGATATTATACCGGATGTTTTAAAAGAACCGCTTTCTATTGATGTCCGCAGTTTTGGAGTTAGAGTACCTCCCTGTACTAAAGAAAATCCGACTTATGGAATTATGGGGCTTTTCCATGTTCTGCCTCCAGCTTTAGCCTGGTTGTGGCGCCTGGTTGCACCAAGAGGCCACGGTAATCCAAGTATTATTACAGGAGAAGGAATGAGTTCTGAAGGTGTTGGATCTTACTGGCCTTTTGCAACCGGTAAAAAGGTAGATCAGGCAAATTTATTACTGGAACAAATCATGGATACACCAGAGGTTAAATATATTTTAATTCCCAATCAGCATATTGGAGCCTGGAAGGTAGGATTTATGCCGGAGTGGATTACCAGAGAATATTTAGCTCGCCGGGGAGGAGCCTGGTTTACTGAAGATCAGTTGAGACCGGCCAGAATGCCTCTGCTTGGATATTCACTGCAGGAGCTGCTGGTTGAGGGACAGCATATAGAAAAAGAATTCTTACAGGTCCACCGTCAGCCCGAAGTTGGCGAAAAAGATTATGATTTAGGTGGAAAGATTCTTTCGGATTTCTTCAAAAAGTGTATTAAACAGTATTTAGAACCGGGACTTGATCCTGTTGGTAGAAAAATTATTGAGACTGCCCTTAATGATGGTGGTGTAGATGATTACTGTGATTTGATAGAAGGACAACCGATAATCAGGCAGATCTAAAGCAGACTCCAGATAGCAGACAGTGATTTGTTTTACTGAAAAGAATGAAGTTTCTGATCAAAATCATATAAAAAGAAAAGGAGAGTTAGCAGCTCTTCTTTTTTTAAAAAATATGTTATGCGCTTGACATATAAAATGTTAGATATTAAAATAAGAATATAATTAAAGTTGAATTAGTGCTTAATTGGATAATAGTCTTAAATTGTTTTAGAAATTAAAAGATATTAATTAGGGAGGGGTTAAGTTGTCAGTAGAAAATAAAATAATGTTAATTACATATGCCGATAGTCTGGGCCAGAACCTCAAAGATTTAAAAGAAGTATTAGACACTCATTTTAAAAAAGCAGTTGGTGGAGTTCATATTCTTCCTTTTTATCCTTCTTCTGCAGATCGGGGGTTTGCACCTCTAACTTACAGAGAAGTTGATCCTAAATTTGGGGACTGGAGTGATCTTGAAGCCTTAAAAGAAAATTATTATTTAATGTTTGATTTTATGGTTAATCACATTTCAAAACGGTCTGAGTACTTTAAGGATTTTCAGCAGCATAAAGATGATTCACAGTTCTCTGACTTTTTTATTCGCTATCAGGATTTCTGGGAAGATGGTGAGCCAACAGAAGAGGAAGTAGATTTAATTTATAAGAGAAAACCCCGAGCGCCTTCGATTGAGGTAGAATTTGAAGATGGTACAGCTGAGAAAATTTGGTGCACCTTTGATCAAGAACAGCTTGATTTAAATATGGAATCTGAGGTTGTACGAAAATTTATTCAGGAAAATCTGGAATTTTTGGCGGATAAAGGTGCTTCCATTATTAGACTGGATGCTTTTGCCTATGCGATCAAAAAGGCGGGGACCAGCTGTTTCTTTATTGAACCTGAGATCTGGGAACTGTTAGATTACTGTAAAGATATTTTAGCAGAAAAAGGTGTAGAAATATTATCCGAGATTCACGAGCATTATTCAATTCAGCTCAAAATTGCCGAAAAGGGTCATCCTGTTTATGATTTTTCTCTGCCGATGCTGTTACTGCACTCAATTTACAGTTCAAACTCGAAAAGGCTTAGAGACTGGCTAAAAAAGTGTCCTGAGCATCAATATACAACTCTAGATACTCATGATGGGATTGGAGTCGTTGATGTCAAAGATTTAATGACAGACCAGGAAATAGAGGCAGCCAGAGAAACGCTTTACAAACAGGGTTCTAATGTTAAAAAAGTCTACAGCAGTGAGGCTTATGATAACCTTGATATTTATCAGATTAACTGCAGTTATTATTCAGCTTTAGGTAATGACAATGATTCTTATCTGCTGGCAAGAGCTGTCCAGTTTTTTGCTCCCGGTATCCCACAGGTTTATTATGTAGGAATGCTGGCTGGGAAAAATGATATTGAACTTTTAGAAGCGACAAAGGTAGGGCGTAATATTAACCGCCATTATTATTCTAAAGCAGAAATAGATAAGGAAGTAAAACGACCTGTGGTTCAGAAGCTGATAAAATTAATGGAATTCCGCAATTATTATCCCGCCTTTGATGGAGATTATACAATTCATGATTCGGAGAGTGAGGAAAATCTAAAGATAAGCTGGCAGAAGGGAGAAACAGAAGCACACTTAAATGCTGATTTTAGCAGCTGCAGTTTTGAAATCAAGTATTTTGATCGGGAAAATGCAGAGCTAAAAACTTTAAATCTCTAAAGTAAATAATTAAATTAGAGGTGCAAAATTATCAGGACTCTAAATTATAGCAGTTGATTTACTATTTTAAGGGCATTAATTATTCAGGAGGTAGAGTTTAAGATGACTACACAAAAAGATGTAGCCGAAAAGGCAGGTGTGACGGTAACTACAGTCTCCCGGGTGATTAATAATCGGGGTTATATAGCTGATGAGACTAGAAATAAAGTTTTTACGGTAATGGAAGAGCTGAATTACCGTCCTAATGCTGTTGCCAGGTCACTAACTAAACAGCAATCGAATGTTCTGGGAGTTATTTTACCAGCAGTTAATCATCCCTTTTTTAGCAGCCTGTTATCCTATTTAGAAGAATTTGCCTACCAGCAGGACTATAAGATTATGCTCTGTAATTCCCGGCTGGAGGCAGAAAAGGAAAAAGACTATTTTAATATGCTGCGGGCCCAGCAGGTAGACGGAATTTTTCTGGCCAGCCATACTATTGATATTGCTGCTGAAACGAAGATTGATCTGCCAGTTATAACTTTTGATCGCGAAATTGAAGGTCTCCCTTATATCTGTGCTGATAACAAAAAAGGGGGTAAACTGGCAGCAGAACATCTGCTGGCCCGGGGAGCAAAAAAACTGGCCTATATTGGGGGAAGTCTGGAACTGGATTTACTCTCCAATCAGCGTTATCAGAGTTTTAAGGAAAAAGCGGAAGCAGCTGGCTTTAAGGTTGAGAATTATCAATGTCAGTTGGACAGCTTTGACCGTCGAGAATATCAGCAGCTGGCAGCCAAAATCTTTTCTGAAAATAGAGAGCTTGATGGTATATTTGCCGGCAGTGACCTGATTGCTGCTGCAGTGATTAAGCAAGCTCAAAAAAATGGGATTAAGGTGCCTGAGGACTTAAAAGTTATTGGTTATGATGATCTTGAGCTGGCCCGCCTCTATAATCCGGAAATCACAACAATTAGACAGCCGACAGCAGAGATAGCCCGGAAAGCTGTGGGGCAGCTGCTGAAGGCAGTAAAGGGAGAAGAAATTAATAAGAAGAATATTTTAGATGTCGAATTAATTGTCCGGGAATCGGCCTAAATAATTAATAATCTGGCTTTTAGTAGAAATTTTAAAATGGTTTAATGGCAGACCTAGCTTAAATAATAAAAAGGCAGGGTTTAGACTTCCCCTGCCTTAGTTAACTTTAATCTCCTTATTTTTTAAAAGTGATTCAGGTTTTAATTTAAACTATAGCATTTTTGGCAATAATCATTGGTAAATTAGTATCACCTTTAAGTGATTTATTAGAAGTTATCTGAACTCCCTTATCTAAAATCACATTTTCCAGATAAGCATTGGCCCCTATCTCTGATTTCTGCATAATAATTGAGTTTTTAATAACTGCTCCAGGGTGGACTTTAACTCCCCTGAATAAAACACTATTTTTAACCTCCCCTTTGATGGAACAGCCATTTGCAGCCAGAATGTTTCTGGCATTTACACCATTTTTATAGGCAGTTGGAGCTTCATCTTTGGGTTTGGTAAAAATTGGACCGTTTTTTAAAAAGAGGTCCTGCCAGACATTCGGTTTTAATAGTTCCAGATTACTCTTGTAATAACCATTGATAGAATTAATAACAGCTGCATAGGAATGGAAGGGATAACCATAGACTTTTAGATGATCAAGATTACCAATGATTGCATTTTTAACAAAATCCCATTCTCCTTTAGAAATGCAGTCATCAATAATATCTAATAGCAGTTCTTTTTTCATTATATAACGCTGGAGAGAAATCTTTTTGTAAAAATTCTTTTTGGGGTCAACTTTCATGTCAATAATTCGATCATTATCATCAGTATTAATTACTGTATAAGTTGTGTCTCTGCGAAAGACATCCAGCTCCCGGTAAATTATTGTAATATCATTTTCATGTTCTACATGATATTTAAAGGCATCTCGGTAGTCAATATTGGCAACAACATTGGGACTGCCGATAATTACATATTCCTGATTGCTTCGTTTAATATAGTCAATATTACTGGCGAAGTTCTGAAGATCTCCTTTGTAGGCTCTATTTGCCTGATAAATATGGGCTGGAGGCAGAATAAAGAGACCATTGCGTTTGCGGTCTAAATCCCAGGCTTTGCCAAAACCTATGTGGTCCATTAGTGAGCGGTACTTAGTTTGTAAGAGCAGACCAACATTAGTTACTCCTGAGTTAACCAGATTGGATAAAGGAAAATCAATTAGTCGGTAGCGAGCTCCAAAAGGAACAGAAGCTAAAGAACGGTGGCCGGTTAATTTATCCAGGAATGATTCATCAAGGGCATTGTTGATAATAGCCATTACATTATTCATATTTGCTCCGCCTTTTTTATAAACAGGTGTCATCATCATTTTATCCCACCACCATTCCTGCTTTAATATTTGAGGCTTCAGGGATGACCTCATCATCACCGATAACTGTAATTTTTAGTTCATCACTAGCTTCTTTTTCTTTTTCAATTCCAATTTTAGAATCTTTTTCTACAATTACATTTCTACCCACAATGGAGTTTTTAATTTTGGCACCAGTATTGACCCTGGTATTGGGCAGGATAACTGAATCTTCCACAACAGCATCCTGGGCCACTTTAACCCCAAAGAAGAGAACTGAATTTTTGACTGTTCCCATAATTTGAGTTCCCTTATTGATCATCGAATTATCGACCACTGCATCTTCGGATAAATACTGGGGCGGTCGATTGGGGTTAACACTATAAATAATCCAGTTTCTGTCCTGGAGTTCCAGATCTGGCTCTTCTCCCAGCAGATCCATATGTGCCTGCCAGTAACTCTCGATGGTTCCTACATCTTTCCAGTACCCATCAAAGGTATAGGCATAAAAGTTTAATTCATCAGCCATCATTTTTGGAATAATATTGTGCCCAAAATCTCCGGCTGAATCTTCATTTTCTTCTGCTTCTTCAATTAAATATTTTCTTAGATATTCCCAGTTAAAGATATAAATTCCCATTGAGGCGAGATTGTTTTTGGCGTTTTCTGGTTTTTCCTGGAACTCAATAATTTTTTGATCCTGATTGGTATTCATAATGCCAAAACGGTGAGTTTCCTTCCAGGGAACCTCCACTACCCCAATAGAAATGTCAGCATTTTTTTCTTTATGATAATTTAACATTTCTGCATAATCCATTTTATAAATATGGTCTCCTGAGAGGACCAGCACATACTCCGGATCATGAATATCTAAAAATTCTATATTCTGGTAGATTGCATCTGCAGTTCCTTTATACCAGGAACCTCCCCCTTCTCTAACATAAGGGGGAAGTACAGTTACTCCTCCATTGTGGCGGTCAAGATCCCAGGAACTGCCGCTGCCAATGTAGCTGTTTAAAACCAGGGGTTTATACTGAGTTAAAACTCCAACAGTAGTGATCCCGGAATTAGTACAGTTGCTGAGGGGAAAATCAATCAATCTATATTCTGCCCCAAAGGGAACAGCTGGTTTTGCGATATTATTAGTTAAAACTCCCAATCTTGTTCCTTTTCCACCGGCAAGTAACATAGCTACCATTTCTTCTTTAGGCATATCTATTACCTCCTTTGTATTTCAAGTAGATACCGGCCAGCGGCGGCAGATTAATACTAATTGAGTAATCAAAACCATGGAAAGGCTTTGCTTCAGCTTTGACTCTGGCTGCTGTTTCATAGTCAGAGCCTCCATAAACTTTTTGGTCACTGTTTAAAAGAAGTTCGTATTCTCCAGGTCCGGGAACTCCAATTCGGTAGTCATCTCTTGGTACAGGAGTAAAGTTTAAAACAATTATTAGCTGCTGCGCTTCATTTTCAGAACTTCTGATAAAGCTGAGAACACTCTGCTCATAATCATCTGCTTCAATCCAGCGAAAACCGGCATGTTCATGATCCAGTTCCCAGAGTGCTTTTTCCTTAAGATAAACCTGATTTAATTCCTGCATAAAGTCCTGAGTTAATTGATGTTTTTCATAATCCAGCAAAAGCCAGTCCAGATCCTGTTTAAAATCCCATTCAATAAATTGTCCAAATTCTCCTCCCATAAAGAGAAGGTTTTTGCCGGGGTGAGCATACATATAGGTAAAAAGAAGCCTCAGGTTGGCAAATTTTTGCCAGTAATCTCCCGGCATTTTGTCGAGTAATGACTTTTTGCCGTGGACAACTTCATCATGGGAAAGAGGAAGCACATAATTTTCGCTCTGACTGTACATACTGGAAAAAGTTAATTTGTTGTGTTCCCATTTTCGATAAACTGGATCATGTTCCATATAAGCAAGAGTATCGTTCATCCAGCCCATATTCCACTTGAAGTTAAAACCGAGACCTCCTTCATCAACAGGAGCTGTAACTAAAGGCCAGGCACTTGATTCCTCAGCGATCATTAAAATTCCAGGATAACGTTCAAACATTTCACTGTTTAGTTCTTTAATAAATTCTATGGCCTCTAAATTTTCAAAACCACCATATTCGTTGGCAGCCCACTGGCCATCTTCTTTTTCGTAGTTTAAATAAAGCATATTGCTGACTGCATCAACTCTTAATCCGTCAATATGAAACTTATCCAGCCAGTAATCAGCACTGGAAATTAAAAAACTCCAGATTTCATTCTGGGCGAAGTCAAAATTTAGAGTATCCCACTGGATATTTTCGGCTCGGCGGGGATCAGAACTTTCATAAAGGTGAGAGCCGTCAAATAATCTTAAGCCGTGATCATCTTTACAAAAATGGCTTGGAACCCAGTCCATAATAACTCCTATATCATTCTGATGCAGCTGATCTACAAAATACATAAAATCTTCGGGAGTACCATACCGGGATGTTAAGGCGAAATAACCTGTAGTTTGATAGCCCCAGGAACCGGGAAAAGGATATTCCGTTAAGGGCATCAGCTCTACATGTGTAAAACCCATTTCATTAATATAGGGTACCAGTTCATCGGCAATTTCTCTGTAATTCATTAACTCCCCATCTTTTTGTTTCCAGGACCCCAGATGCATTTCGTAAATACTGAGCGGTTCTTTATGATAGTTAGCCTTTTTCCGTTTCTTGACCCATTTTTGATCACTCCAGCTGTGTTTTTCTGCCTCATAAATTTGAGAAGCTGTTTTGGGAGCTGGTTCCTGTCTTCTGGCATAGGGATCTGCTTTAACTCGAACTACCCCTCTATAGCCTCGAATCCAGTATTTATAATACATTTTATTTTCTGCACCTGCGACAAAAGTGGTCCAGATTCCGGAATCTTTAATCTTCTGCATTGGATTTTGAAGTTTATCCCAGTCATTAAAATCACCAATCACACTAATTTCTTCAGCATTTGGTGCCCAGAGTGTAAAGCGTACTCCTTTTTTACCGTTCTCTTCTGTGATATGTGCTCCTAAAAAATTATAACTTTCATAATGTCTGCCCTGATGAAAAAGATAGCGATCGTAATCACCAGGAAAATTATTTTTTGGCATAAAGCTTCCCCCCTAGAATCTTAAATAAATTTATTTTAAAAAATCTAAATCTTCTGTTGTATTGTATTTATTCTCTATTTATTTTAAATTTCCTTTAATTAATCAGTGTCTAGGTTCTTAATTTACAAGTCTTTTTATAAAAATCGATTTAGTTGACATTGGACTTTACTTTTATTAAACTAAAGATGTAAGATATAAAATTTAGTTGATTTTGTAAATTTAACAGACAGTAGATAGAATTGAGTTGGATACTTACAGGAGGTGGCTCCATGAATAACGAAAAGAAGAAAATTTTATTTGTAGCTTCAGAGGCGGATCCATTTATTAAAACCGGGGGACTGGCTGATGTTGCTGGATCTTTACCACAGGCACTGAGAGATGAAGGGCATGATGTTCGACTGGTGATTCCACAGTACCGACAGATTCCCCAGAAATACAAGGATAGAATGGAAGCGGTCTGCCATTTTAGAACAAATCTGGGCTGGAGAGATACATATCTAGGTGTAAACAGATTAGAAGAAGATGGAGTTCCAGTTTATTTTATTGACAATAATTATTATTTTGATCGTGATTCAATTTACGAAAATGAAGATAAACACGAGCAGTTTGCATTTTTCTCACAGGCAGTTTTAGATATGCTGCCGGTAATTGGTTTTAAGCCGGATATTATTCATGCAAATGACTGGCAGACCGGTCCTCTGCCTCTGCTTTTTGCCGATCGTTATCGACAGCAGAGTTATTATCAGGATATTAAAACAGTGTTTACAATCCACAATCTGCGTTATCAGGGCCAGTTTGCAGGCCATGCAGCCGGAGATGTTTTAGGGGTAGCTCCACATCACTGGGAAAGTGGTAATATTAGACATAATGGGCTGCTTAATTATATGAAGTCGGGAATTGTCTATGCTGATCATGTAACAACAGTGAGTAAAAGTTATGCTAACGAAATTCAGACTTCCTATTTTGGTGAGGGTCTGGATTATTCCTTAAGAATGAGGGGCGATGATTTAACTGGTATTCTAAATGGGATTAGCTATGATAAGTTTGATCCTGAGACCAATAAAAATCTGGCAGTTAATTTTTCTAAAGGGGAAACTGACAAAAAATTAGCCAATAAGGTTTATATTCAGCAGAAACTCGGTCTGGAAGTCAGGGGAGATAAACCACTGATTGGTTTTATTTCGAGAATGGTTGAGCAGAAAGGTCTTGATCTGATCCAGGCTGTCTTTGACGAAATAATGGCAGCCGGAGCTCAGCTGTTAATTCTGGGTACAGGCCAGAGGGAATACGAAGAGTTCTTTAAGGCCAAACAGCATCAATATCCGGATAACCTGTCGGTTAATATTAAATATGATGCTCAGCTGGCAGATCAAATTTATGCCGGTGTTGATATGTTCTTAATGCCTTCCCGATATGAGCCCTGTGGTTTAAGTCAGCTGATTAGTTTTCGCTATGGCACCATTCCTGTAGTTAGAGAAACCGGAGGCTTAAATGATACGGTAGTTCCCTATAATGAAGAGACAGGTGAAGGTACAGGTTTCAGTTTCAGTGACTATAATGCCCATGATATGCTGCATACAATTGAGAGAGCAGTTTCTTTTTATGATCAGAAGGGAGTCTGGAATAAGCTAGTCAATCGAGTTATGAATCTTGATTACAGCTGGCACCACTCGGCTAAAAAATATTCTGAGCTTTATCATAAATTGACCGCTGAGGAAAAAGAGAATCTGCTGCAGCAGGGAGTTCAATCAGCAGTTAAGATAAAGATTTATCAACCTGATCCAGAAAAAGCTGCTGCTAAAGAAAAAAGTAAAAAGCAGAGTCAAAAAGTTAAAAGTAAAAAGCAAGATTTAGTAAATATTAATCAGGCTTCAGTGTCTGAACTGGCTGAACTTCCTGGAATTGGAAATGCCTATGCAGAAAGAATAGCAGCCTTTAGAGAAAAAAATGGTGAGTTTAAAAAGAGATCAGAACTGACTAAAGTTAAAGGGATTGGTCAGAAAAAATACCAGAAGATATCTAATTTGTTAACTATCTAACTGCTTGAATAACTAAAATAAATGTCTGGGCCGTCTTCACTGGCGGTCTTTTTCTTGTTAAATGTTGATAAAAATATCACAATTTAATAAAAATCTCACTTTTGTTTGCTTATAGCTTTTAGATTAAATATAATAGAAGTAGAGAAATATAAGTTGAGTTGGGTTTAAATAATATTTTAAATAATAGCTGGAGGTTTAATAATGAAAATAGCATTAGTGTCTATTGTATCTGAGATTCATGATCAAAAAGAAATTAATGAAACTTTAGAAGATAAGTATCAAATTTTGGAGGATAATTTTGAGCTGGAGGAAATTGCAGCTGATGAGATTCCTTATACTGATTTTAATGAATTTGATCTGACAATTAATTTTATTAAATCAGGGGGATCCGAAAATATTTTTGCAGAAAATGTGGAATATCTGCCGCAGCCTGCCTATCTCTTAGCGACTGAACTGCATAATTCTCTTCCTGCTGCTTTAGAAATTTTAAGTTTCTTAAATGCGGAAGGACTGGATGGAAAAATTCTGCACGGGGAAATGGAAGACCTGGTAGGTGAAATTGAAGAACTGGCAGAATATAAAAAAGTAAGAGATAGTATTGCTGAGGCCCGGCTTGGAATTATCGGTCAGCCTTCGGACTGGTTAATCGGCAGTCAGATTGATTATCCACATGCAGCTCATCACTGGGGAACTGAATTTGTAGATATTGAACTGGAGGAAGTGTATCAGGCCCTGGAAAAAATTGATTCTGGCAAAGCAAAGCGTATTGCAGCTGATTTTTTAGAAAATGCTGCTAAAATTGTGGAGAGCAATGAAGCTGCTCTGGTAGAGGCTTCTAAAATTTATCTGGCCTTAAAGGAAGTAATTACAGAAAATGATCTGGATGCTCTGACTATCCGCTGTTTTGATATTGTAAAGGAACTTAATACAACCGGCTGTCTTGCCCTGGCTCTTTTAAATAATGAGGGTCTGGTTGCAGGATGTGAAGGAGATGTTCCGGCAGCTTTTACTATGTTTTTAGCTCATCAGCTGACTGGACAAATGCCCTTTATGGCCAACCCGGCAGCAATTGATAAAAATAATGATCAGATATTATTTGCCCACTGTACAGTAGCTACAGATATCAGTAAAGAATATATTATCCGCTCTCATTTTGAAACAGGTATTGGAGTTGGAATTCAGGGGATTTTAGAAGCGGGGCCGGTGACAGTTTTTAAAATTGGGGGAGCCGGACTGGAGCAGTATTTTGTAGCAGAAGGAGAAATTATTGAAAACATGGATTCTCCTAATACCTGCAGAACCCAGCTGAAAGTATCTTTACCTCAGAGTTCAGATTATTTCTTAAATGATGTGATTGGTAATCATCATTTGATTATTCCCGGGAGGCATGCAGATCAGATTAACGAATTTTTGGGTAAGGAGTAACGTACAGCTACCGTTTACGCGACCAATTTTTACCATTAATTTAAACTTCCAGTTAAATGAATTGGTAGCTGGATAAAAATGGTCTGGTAAACGGTAGGTTAATTTAATAAATTCACAGGAGGAATATAATGTCTAAATTATTAGAAGTTAAAGACCTGCATCTAAAAATTGAGGATGCAGAAATTTTAAAGGGAATGGAATTTTCTCTAGAAAAAGGGGAGGTATTTGCTCTGATCGGACCCAATGGCTGTGGTAAATCAACTCTGGCCTATAGTTTGATGGGGATTAACAACTATCATCCTCAAAAAGGAGAAATGATTTTTAAGGGGGAAAAAATAAATGACCTGGCGATTAACGAAAGAGCCAAAAAGGGTATTACTTTGGCCTGGCAGGAGCCGGCTCGTTATCAGGGTGTAACAGTGCGTGAGTTTTTATCCTTAGGGCTCAAAAGCAAAGGGGAAGAAGTTACAGAAGAAAAATTAAAAAGTGCTTTAAACAAGGTAGCTATTAACCCCTATCAGTATTTAGATCGCTATGTCGATAAAAGTTTAAGTGGGGGCGAAAGAAAAAGAATCGAGCTTGCTTCCTTAATTTTAATGCATCCGGAGCTAATTATTTTAGATGAGCCAGACTCCGGGGTTGATGTAGTTGCTTTAAATAATATTGCTGAGATGATTAATTATTTTAAGGAATCCGGAAGTGGAATTTTATTGATTACTCACTCTGAGGAAATGCTTAAATATGCAGACAGGGCAGCTTTAATCTGTGAAGGCGAAATCATTCGTCAGGGTGACCCTTCAGATATCAGTGAATATTTTAAGTCTTTTTGTGGCCCCTGTGTTAAAGAAGAAGAATGTGAGACGGAGGTGGCCAGCTGATGAGTGATTATCAAATGATGGTTGATGCCTATCAAGAAGCCGGTGGAGACGATATCTTTTCTGACAGTGAAGTAGCACATGTTGTCCTGGAAAGGGATAAAATTCTGGGTATGCATGCTGTGGAAGGACTGGAAGTTGAAGCTGATAAAGTAGAGGCTAATAAGGTAAAAGTTAAAGTTACTGTCAGAGCAGGCTATAAAATTAAAAATCCGGTGCATATGTGTTTTGGAGTTTTACCTAAGGAAGGTAAACAAATAATAGATATGAATGTCGAAATTGAGAAAGATGCTCAGGTAGAAGTAAGAGCAGATTGTGTTTTTCCCAATGCAGTCAAAGTTGAGCATATCATGGATGCAGTGATCAATATCGGAGAAGGCGGCAGCTATATTTATAAAGAACATCACTTCCACGGTGATAATGGTGGAGTAGAAGTAATTGCTAAATCAGATATAAATGTTGAGGCTCACGGTAAGCTGGTTACCAAATTTGATCTGCTTAAAGGTAGAGTTGGAAAAATAGACTTTGATTATGAAGCAGAAATTGCCGAGCATGGAACAGTAGAAATGCTGGCCCGGATCAGCGGCCAGAAGGATGATCTGGTTAAAATCAGAGAGTCGGCTCATTTAAATGGTGAGTCAGCGAGAGGTGTTTTAGATTCCAAGATTGCTTTAAAAGATCAGGCAGAGGCTGAAATTTATAATGAGCTGACTGCAGATGCTGCAGGGGCAATGGGCCATGTTGACTGTACTGAGATTATTAAAGATCAGGCTATTGCCCGGGCAATTCCAATTGTAGATGTCCGCCATCCAGAAGCAAAAGTAACTCATGAGGCGGCAATTGGTAGTGTGGACAGTACACAGCTGCAGACACTAATGGCCCGCGGTCTGGATGAAGAAGAAGCCTCAGAAGTAATTATTCAGGGACTATTAAACGATTAGCGTACACCTACCGTTTACTTCCCGTTTCTTGTCGCATTTTGTCGAAAGTGATCTTCTTAAGACAAAATCAATTTAAATTAGACAAAATTCGACAGGTAAACGGTAGGTGTAATAGGTGTAAGCTGTAGGGAGCACAAATAATGGAGGGATATTTATGTTAAAGAAAAAGAGATTATTAACAGCAGTTATGATTGTGGGTTTTGTTTTGATGTCAGTTTTACCGGCAGCAGCTCTGGAAATTAATGTACAGACACCGAATATACCCGCAGCACTGCCATTTTTCTGGATGCAGGAGAAAGCAGAACTTCCGGCTGCAATTGATTTGAATATTAATTTATCACCAAATCATCAGCGAGGAATTACTCTGCTGGGTCGAAATAATATTGATCTTTTAGTCACCGGAAGTAATGTAGGTGCCAATGCCTATAATCGTGGTCTTAATATTAAAATGTTGAATGTTAACACCTGGGGGATTGATTATCTGCTGACAAATGGTTTTCAGGCAGATAGCTGGCAGGATTTAAAGGGAAAAGAACTTGCTTTGCCTCTGCAGGGGGGACCCCTTGACTTTTTAGCCCGCTACTTAGCTTCAGAGAATGGCCTTAATCCAGAAGAAGATTTAAACTTAGTTTATAGACCTCTACCTGGAGCAGCTAAGTTATTTATGTCCGGTGAATTTGACGCAATTATTTTACCGGAACCACTTGCTACTGTTAGTCTGGCCAGAGGAAAAGATGCTCAGCTGTCAATGGATATTCAAAAAGAATGGGCGGAAATTCATGGTGATGACCGGATTCCCTTTGTAGCGCTTTTTGCAAGTGGCAAATTTACTGAAGAATATCCTCAGTTTACAGATATTATTAACGGCTATTATAAACAGGGGGTTGCCTGGATTAATAATAATCCCACAGCAGCTGCAGAGCTTGCCTCGAGGCATTTTAATATGCCGGCACCTCTTTTAAAACGCTCATTTAGCCGGGTTAATTTAAATATCTATTCTGACGCAGAAACACGAGAGTTAATAGAGCTTTATTTTGGAGAAATCCTGGAAATGTATCCAGAATTAATAGGCGGAAATCTACCAGATGAAGAATTTTATTACTAAACCATTCTGGATTTTATTAATTATTATTTTTCTAATCTGGGAAAGGGGTGCGGCTGGACTTAACAGCCTCATCCTGCCCTCGATTGGAGAAACATATCAGGCCTTAAAAGAAATTGCTGTTTCCGGTATTTTAGTGGAAAGTTTTTTGATTACTTTTAGAAGAACTGTAATTGCCTATGGCATGGCTGTAATAGCAGGAATAATTTTAGCTCTTTTGCTGCACCGATTTTCTCTGCTGCAGCGTACATTTAGACCTTTAATTACAATTATTCAGTCTACACCACCAGTAGTCTGGGTTTCACTGGCAGTGGTCTGGTTTGGAGTGGCTGATGATTTAACACCAATTTTTTTAATTTTTATTGTTTCAATGCCAGTAATTTTCGTTAATATCTATCAGGGTTTAGAAGAAATGAATACTGATTTGATTGAGATGGCCCGGGCTTACTCTACTCCCCGTTTTAGAATTTTAAAGGAAATTTATTTACCTTCTTTACTACCTGCTTTAGTATCTGCTTTGAGTGTGGCTTTTGCTTTTGCCTGGAAATCATCGGTTTTTGCCGAGTTTATTGCTTCCTCAAGTGGAATTGGCTATCAGCTCAGCCGGGCAAATTCTATGCTGGCAACTGATCGACTTTTTGCCTGGACTATAATTTTGATTTTATTTATGTTATTTGTAGAATATTATCTTTTAGAAAAACTAAAAGAGCATGTCAGCAGGTGGAAAAATGACTGAAGCAAATAAGGTTCTGGAACTTAAAAATATTAATAAATCATTTCAAAGCTTAAAAGTACTTCAGAATTTGAACCTTGAGATTAAGAAAGGTGAAATCTGCTGTCTGCTGGGACCTTCAGGAAGTGGGAAAACAACACTCTTCCGGATAGCTTCCGGACTTGAAAATGCAGATTCGGGTCAGATAATCAAAAATAACAAGCTCCGTTTTGCTTATGTTTTTCAGTCACCCAGACTTTTACCGTGGAAAACAGCTGCCGAAAATCTTATTTTTGTGCAGAAAAATTACGGTCTGGAAAAAGAGGCTGAACTTAGAAATCTACTTTTTGAGTTATCCGGACTGGCTCAGTTTAAAGATGCTTATCCCCATGAGTTTTCTGGGGGGATGCAGCAGCGGTTAGAACTGATCAGGGCTTTTGCAGTAAAACCCGATCTTGTATTTTTAGATGAACCATTTAAATCACTGGATATGAAAACGAGAGTCAATTTGAGAAAATTAATCAGTGTAATTCAGGCAGAAACCGGGATTACTATTTTCCTAATTACTCATGATCCCGAAGAAGCACTGCTGCTTGCTGATAGAATTTATATTCTGGCAGCTGAAGCTAAAGGAATAAAAAAAGAAATAATGGTAGAACAGCCAAGAGACAGTCGGGAAATCGCTGATCCAGAACTTTATCGGGAACTGGAAAATATTATGGAGATCTTTACCGATTTAGTTTCGGATATAGAATATGTGAGAGAAGATATTAAGAAATTATTTTAGGCAGTTTGTTTTAAAATTTTAAGTTGGAAGGATGGTTTTATGGCAGCAAAAATAGGAATTGCTTTATCCGGGGGAGGAGTTAAAGGCTTTGCCCATCTGGGAGTTTTAAAAGCTCTGGCAGAAAAAGGGATTGAGCCAGATATTCTGGCAGGAGTAAGTGCCGGGGCAATTGTGGGTTCTTTTATTGCAGCCGGTAAAAAGCCGGCAGAAGTTATGGAATTGATTAATGAAAACGATTTTTTTGATTTTGCCAAACTGAGTATTCCAGATCGGGGAATATTTACTCTAGATAATATGACCAAAAATTTGGAAAAATCTCTTGGAATCAAGACTTTTGAAGAATTAAAGATTCCTTTTTATGTGGGAGCAGCAAATATAGAAAAAGCACGAATGGAGTATTTTAGTGAGGGAGATTTGATAAAAATTATTCAGGCCTCTTCCTCAATTCCTGTACTTTTTTCTCCAGTTGAGATAAATGGTGACTTATATGTTGATGGTGGTTTATTTGAAAATCTACCGGTTACTCCCCTGCTCAATAAATGTGATAAAATAATTGCTGTCAATGTGATGCCGGTAAATTTAAAAGAAAAAATAGAAAGCATAACCGATATAGCTGTTAGAACTTTTCAGCTAAAAACCCTTGCTAAAGCAATGGAGCTTAGAGAAAAAGCAGATATTTATATTGAGCCCACAGGAATCGCGAAATATAATATTTTAAATACCAAATACAGTCAGGAACTTTATGATCTGGGATATAATTATGGCAAAAATTTAGAGATTGAGATATAAATATTGGGATCAGAAGCTTGAGTTAAGAGCAAATTAATTATAAACTAAAATTAGTACAGATTAAAAACATTTAAGCTGCTGCTAAAATATTCAATGATAAATTAGAAATAGGTAGCAAAATAAAAAATCAGGAGGTTTTAATAATGCTCACAAAGAAAATTTTGAATGCTGTGTTTAAAAGAGTTGCCGGCCAGAAATTTGAGATTGAATACTGGGATGGAGAAACTAAAGTTTTTAATCAGCAGCTGCAGTCAGAGCCCGCTTTTAAGATTATTTTTTCGGAAAAATTAAGTCTAAATGAAATCAGGAAAAGCCCCCAGCTTAAAATGGCTGAGGCATATATGGAAGGCAAAATCAACTTTGAGGGAAGTATTAAAAAACTAATTGAGACCGCCGGTGAGAATGTTTTTGAGCTGAAGGAAGAAGTTGAACAGTATAAAATTGATCAGGTTCTGGACTTTCAGACTTCTGATTCCCCGGCGGAAGAGGAAGAAGGAGTCAGAAAGCATTATGATATTGGAAATGACTTCTTTAAACTCTGGCAGGATGAGACAATGACCTATTCCT
This sequence comes from Halanaerobium saccharolyticum, assembly GCF_004362045.1. Lineage (GTDB taxonomy): Bacteria > Bacillota > Halanaerobiia > Halanaerobiales > Halanaerobiaceae > Halanaerobium > Halanaerobium saccharolyticum_C. The sequence goes on from NZ_SNWX01000003.1 coordinate 95,455, forward strand.
GTGCCTATTTTAAGAATAAAGATGATGATCTTAAGGATGCACAGCTGCAGAAAATTGATCATGTTTTAAAAAAGGTGAATTTAAAAGAAGGAGAAAGACTGCTTGATATCGGCTGCGGCTGGGGTTCTCTCGCTCTTAGAGCAGCAGAAAAATATGGAGTAGATGTAATGGGAATAACCTTAAGTAAGGAACAGGAGATTGAAGCTAAAAGAAGAGCTGCTGAGGCAGGTCTGGCTGATAAAATAGAAATTAGAAGACAGGATTATAGAGATTTAGCTGAAGAAGATGGACAGTTTGATAAAATAGTAAGTGTTGGGATGTTTGAACATGTAGGCAAAGAAAATATTCCAGTTTATTTTGAAGCAATAGATAAGTTATTAAAAAATGAAGGATTATCTCTGGTTCATTCAATAACTCATTTAAAAGAACAGCCAGCTCATCCCTGGCTGCAGAAATACATTTTCCCCTGGGGCTATATTCCCTCAGTTAGAGAAATAATCTGGGAGCTGCCGGAAAATAATTTTCATCTTTTAGATGCTGAAGATATTGGTTATCATTATTCTCTAACAGCCGAAAGATGGCTGGATAATTTTGAAAAAGTCAGTGATCAGGTTAAAGAAAAATTTGATGAGCATTTTTATAGAATGTGGAGAACATTTTTAATGGGGGCTGTATTTACATTTCGCTATGCTTCAACTTCAGTTCATCAAGTTCTTTTCTCAAAGGGAAAAAATACTGAGCTGCCTCTAACCAGAAATTATATTTATCAGGAAGATTAATTTTTGAAATTGTTTTCTTTTAATTATTAAAGGAAATTGCTGAAGCCGATAAATTAATTATTTTAGGAGTTGAAAAAATGGCAGATAAAAAATATAAAATTGCAATCATTGGCAGTGGTCCAGGAGGTTATGTGGCCGCATTAAGAGCCGGCCAGCTTGGAATAGACACAGTTTTAATTGAAAAAGAAGCTCTGGGAGGTACCTGTTTGAACTGGGGCTGTATTCCAACCAAGGCTTTTGTTCGTTCTGCCGAAGTTTTTGCTGATATTCAGAATGCAAAAGATTTTGGAATAAATGTAGAAAAAGCTGAGGTGGACTTTCCGGCAGTGGTAAAAAGAAAAGATAAAATAGTTAGCCGCCTGGTCCGGGGAATTGAGCATCTGCTGGTAAAAAATCATGTTGAGCGGATCGATGGAAAGGCTTCATTTATTAATCAGAATCGCCTGAAAATAGAAAAAGAATCTGAAACGGTGGAAATTGAAGCAGAAAACATAATAATCGCTACCGGTTCTCAGGCAGCCTCGCTTCCCATTCCTGGAGCTGATCTTGACGGTATTTTAGACAGCAGAACCGCCCTTGCTCTGGAACAATTACCGGAATCGCTGGTAATTGTGGGGGGAGGAATTATCGGTATGGAATTTGCCTTTATCTTCCGCAATTTTGGAGTTGAGGTAACTGTTATTGAATATTTAGATCAGCTGGTGACTGGAGTTGATGCTGATATTGCTGCAGAACTTAACCGCTCTGCCAGACGCCGACGTATCAGTGTTAAAACTTCTTCCGAAGTAAAAGAAATTAAAAAAAATGATAGTGGTTATCAGGTTATATATCAGCAGAAAGAGAAGGAAAAGTCTGTCCGGGCAGAAAAAGTACTGATGGCAGTTGGCCGCAAACCCTATATCGACGGGCTAAAACCGGAAAATGCAGGAATTGAAATTTCAGAAAGAAGAAAGGCAGTTCAGGTCAACAAAAAGATGCAGACCAGTACTGAGGGAATTTATGCTGTAGGTGATGTAACAGATAAAATTCTTTTAGCACATGTAGCTTCTCATCAGGGAATTATTGCAGTCGAGAATATTATGGGGTTGGATAAGGAAATGAATTATCAGGCTGTTCCGGGAGCTATTTTCACTTCTCCGGAAATTGGGACAGTAGGTTTAACAGAGTCTGAAGCAGAGGCAGAAGGTATAGATTATAAGATTGGGACTTTCCCTTTTGCAGCCAGTGGAAAAGTAATGGCTATGGGCGAAAGAGAAGGTATGGTTAAAATAATTTCTGAGAAAAAAAGTGATAGAATTATTGGAGCTGCTCTGATTGGAATTGAATCCAGTGATTTAATTGCAGAACTTACTCTGGCAGTAAATCTTGGTTTAACTGCAGAGAATTTAAGGGAAACAATTCATGCTCATCCAACAACAGCAGAGGTGATTTACGAAGCTGCTTTAGATCTTGAAGATGGTGCGATTCATGCTTGATTAGAATTAGATTAACTGCTTAAGTTGAAATAATAGACTCTGTTTTGACAGGCTTAATCAACATTTTTCGACAAAGTTAAAATTTGACTTTTGCAGGGCGAAATTGTATAATGTTCTTTGAGAATGACTATCAATTTTTAATTTTTTGATTTAAGTATTTAAAATTAAAGGGAGGTCAGATTTATGGGCGAATATCATGAACCAGAAGAAAAATTAACGGAAGAAGCAATTGATTATCATCGTATTATTAAGAGTGTAATTGAGGAGTTAGAGGCGGTAGACTGGTACAATCAGCGTGCTGTAGCAACTAATGATCCTGATGTACAGGCAATTGTGGAACATAATCGTGATGAAGAAATTGAACACGCCTGTATGGGATTAGAATGGCTGCGACGTAATAATCCTGTCTGGGATGAAATGTTGAGAACTTTCCTTTTTCAAACTGCAAAAATAACTGAAATAGAAGAAGAGGGTGAAGGTGAAGAAGGAGGAGAAAGTATAGAAGCTCCTGCTTCTAGCAAAACACTTGGTTTAGGTAATATGAAAGGAGGAGAATAAATGGATATTTTAAAACGCTCATTAGCACCATTTGCAGCAGAAGCCTGGGACTTTTTGGACGAAGAGGCAACTGATGTACTGGGTCAGAAATTAAAAGCTCGAAAAGAGGTGGATTTTCTGGGCCCTAAGGGTTTAGAATTATCTTCAGTAAATACAGGTCGTTTTAGTCCTGTAGGAATTGAAGATGTTGAAGGAGTAAGTTATTCTACCAGAGAAGTTCTTCCTTTAGTAGAATTAAAAGTTCCATTTACAATGAAGCTCAGCGAAATTGATGCTCTGGCTCGTGGAGCAGAAGATGTTGATACCGATAACTTAATTGAGGCTGCTTCTAAACTTGCAAAAGCAGAAAATAAAGCTGTATTTTACGGGCTGGATAAAGTTAATATTGAAGGTATTGTAGAAGCATCTGAATACGAAGAGGTTAGTGTCTCCGCTGGAGAAAAAGAGCTAATTTCCGGTCTGCTTAAGGCTCTGACTCTATTTGAAGAAAATAGTGTTGGTGGACCCAAACGTTTATTATTAGGATCAGAACTTTATTCTCTACTCTATGAATTAGATGATAAAGGTTATCCACTGAAGCGTAAGGTTGAAGAAATGGTTGACGGTGGTGCTGTTTTAGTACCTGATCTCGGCAATAGAGGTCTTTTAATATCCGAACGAGGTGGAGACTTTGAGTTAACAGTGGGTCAGGATATTTCACTTGGATTTGAAAACAGAAAAGATGATGAAGTAGAATTATTCTTCCTTGAAACATTTACCTTTAGAGTAAATGGTCCGGAAGCCGCTGTAGTATTGAAGTAAAACTTGCATAAGTTAAATTATAAATTGCCGTCTGCTAAATGACTTTTTAGTGGGCGGTATTTTTTTTGGCTGGGCTGCAAACATTTGTTTGAAAAATTTGTTTTGATGTAGTATAATGTAATTAAAGATATCAATAGTAATACAATCTCCATTTAACGTATAGTTTTGTTATTTTAAGGAGCTTCTCTAACTCCTTTCAGTCAGACATTGAGAAGCTTAATACCTTAAAATAACAAAACTATACTATTACGATTGAATCATTTGTAATTATTTATTTGAAACTATCTAATTATCAGGGTTAGGAGCTTTCCTAACTCCTTTCAGTCAGACAGGGGAAAGCTTTAAACCTCATAAACTTAAGTTAATGCTATTTCGATTGAATCATTTCTATCGAAGAAACTAATTACCGGGTTAAAGATATATAAAACAGCTTTTTCAGAAAGGAGATAATTATGGAATATATTAGAAAAATTGATGTATTTTCCTTTGATAAGAAATTAAATCGAGAAATGAATCAGGATTAGAAAGGAAAGAATATGGAACTTCAAAAAAAACTTGAAATTTTAAGTGATGCAGCTAAATATGATGTTTCCTGTTCCTCCAGCGGCAGCAGTGGGCGTGGTGACAGTTCCAGTCTGGGTAATACTAAAGCAGCAGGTATCTGTCACAGCTGGACTGATGACGGCCGTTGTGTTTCGCTGCTTAAAATTCTTTTTACAAATTACTGTATTTATGACTGTCAGTACTGTGTTAATCGGGCCAGCAATGATCGCCCACGTGCTTCTTTTACTCCAGAAGAGGTGGCCCAGCTGACTGTTGACTTTTATAAGCGCAATTATATTGAAGGCTTATTTTTGAGTTCTGCAGTCTGTAGAGATCCGGACTGGACCATGGAGCAGCTGTTAAAAACTGTTCAGCTGCTGAGGAATAAATATAATTATCAGGGATATATTCATTTAAAGGCAATTCCAGGTGCTGATTTTAAATTGATTTATCAGGCAGGTATGCTGGCAGATCGAATGAGTGTTAATATAGAACTTCCCAGTGAGAGCAGTCTGGAAAAACTAGCTCCCCAGAAGAAAAAAGCGGGAATTCTGGCACCGATGAAGGGAATTGGGGCTGGAATAGAAAATAATATTATTGAGCGAAAAAAATATAAAGTTAAGGATAAATTTGTGCCGGCTGGTCAGTCAACCCAGCTAATTGTGGGAGCCAGTCCTGAATCAGATAGACAGATTATTTCTCTTTCCGAAGGTTTATATGATCATTTCAATTTAAAAAGAGTTTATTACTCTGCTTATTTACCGGTTAATAATTCTTCACTTTTACCAACTATACCCGGGCCACCACTTAAAAGGGAACACCGCCTCTATCAGGCAGACTGGCTTTTGCGTTTTTATGGTTTTAAAGCAGATGAGTTATTAACTCCAGGCAGAGAAAATTTTGATTTAAAAATTGATCCCAAAGCAGACTGGGCTCTCAATAATTTAGATAAATTTCCGGTAGAGGTTAATACTGCAGGTTACGAGATGCTGCTTAGGGTGCCCGGAATTGGACCGCGCTCAGCGGCAAAAATAGTTAAGGCCCGAAAAGAAAAAAGATTAACTCACTATAATCTAAAAAAGATGAGGATTGTTTTAAAAAGAGCCAATTTTTTTATTACCTGTGATGGGAAATATGCAGCGGCAGTTCCCTTTGAAAGCAGTGTGATTTATGACCGGCTGGCAGAAAACGAAAGCCAGCAGCTTTCTTTATTTGGATCCAGTTCTGGCAGTAATCAGGGCTGGGATTTAGAAAAGGCAAAATAAGATAACTTAATTTAGAGAGGTTCGAAAATGATGAAGAATACCGAAAATAAAAAAGTATATATCTATGACGGAAGCTATCAGGGATTATTGACAGCTTTATTTCGCTCTTTTAAGCAGAGAGAAATTCCGGCAAAAATAATAGCAAAATCTAAATTTAGAGATGACCTTTTTTATGAACGAGTAGAAGTGAAAACGGAGAACGAAAAAGCTCAATTTTTCAGCAGTCAGATTAAAGAACATATTTCAGCTCAGGCCTTAAATAATATTTTCCATGCTTATTTATCTGAATCCGAAAAAATGGAACTCTATATTTTTCGTTATTTATTTACTGGTTTTAAAGTAGGGAAAAAGGTCGATGAGTTTTTAACAAAAGATTATGTGCGCCAGGTTCAGGATCTAGCCCATAAAGTTAGACACGAAAGTCACCGGCTTAAAGGTTTAGTCCGACTGCAGGAAGCAGCAGGAGGAAAATATTATGCAGCAGTTGAACCTGATTATAAAACTTTAGCTTTACTGGCACCACATTTTAAAAATAGATTTTCAACAATGGACTGGATAATTCATGATAAAAAAAGAGAAGAGGCTGTAATTTTTTCAGCAGCAGAGAAAGAATGGCTTTTAATTGATTTAGAAAATGAATTTGAGCCAGAACTATCATTAAAAGAAAAAGATGTACAGCAGCTCTGGCAGGCTTTCTTTTCGGCAGTCAGCATCAAAAACCGCAGCAACCCCGGAACTCAGAGGCAGTTTATGCCTAAAAAATACTGGAAACATTTAATAGAAAGTCCTGGAAGCAGCCGGAAGTTTAAAATTAAATAAAATTTATTAACTGCAGTCTAAATGACTGCTTTTTTTATTTAAAAACTATTGACAATCATAAAAAATAGAATTATAATTAATTAGTAATTTAGTAATTTAGTAATTTACTAAACTAGTAAAAAGGAGACAAAATAATGAAAATACCAACAAAATTAAAACACAAACCGGTAATAGTTTGTGAAAATTATGAAAATGTTGACGGCAGAAAAGCTTATGACTCTGATGCAAAGGGACTTTCTTTAGGTTTGGCTCAGTGGAATGACCGCGGCAAAGTAGATATTTCAGCTAAGGTCTGGCGCCACACTGGCAACAAATGGTCACGACAATCGGAAGAATTACCATTACATCGGGTACTGGATCTGGCAATTTTAGTGGCCAGAACCTCCAAACATTTTAAAGAGGCCTATCGTTACGATAATTTGTATGATCAGGAAAATCCTCAATTAGACCGTATTGGACTCCAGGGGGATGCAATGACTGTAGCAGTTGCAGAAGATAATGAGAACTTAAAAGAAGATATAAAATTATTTGATCAGGCTTTACACAATGATGATGAGTTAATTGGAGAAAGATTAGCTGTACTGGCCAGACTTTTAAAAGATATGGGCTATTAGGAGGAAAAAGATGCAGAAAAAAATTATGGCTGTTTTTGGTACCAGACCGGAAGCTATTAAAATGGCACCTTTATTAAAAGCTCTGCAGAAAAATAAAAATTATAAGCTGATCATTACAGTTACGGCTCAGCACAGAGAAATGCTGGATCAGGTTATGGATCTCTTTCAGCTAAAAGCGGATTATGATCTGGATATCATGAAAGATAGACAGACTTTAAGCGGTCTTTCAGCTCGCATCATTACGAAGCTTGATGGGATTCTGGCAGAAGAAAAACCTGATCTTCTACTGGTTCATGGTGATACTTCTTCTACCTTTATTGGGGCTTTAACCTCTTTTTATCATCAAATAAAAATCGCCCACGTAGAGGCTGGATTGAGAACTCACAATAAATATTCACCTTTTCCCGAAGAAATGAATAGACAGCTGACAGGGGTACTGGCTGATTTAAACTTTGCTCCAACTAAAAGAGCTAAAGAAAATTTACTGCTGGAAAATACAGCGGCAGAAAAGATATATGTGACCGGAAATACAGTAATTGATGCTCTGCTTTCTGTAGTAGATCAGAATTATAAGTTTGAAGATGAACTACTCAAAAATTTAGATTTCGAGAATAAAAAAGTTATTTTATTGACAGCTCACCGCCGGGAGAATTTGGGAGAACCAATGGAAAATATTTTTAGAGCGGTGCAGCAGCTGACAGAGCAAATTGATAATTTGGAAGTTGTTTTTCCGGTTCATTTAAATCCTGTAATTCGGGAATTGAGCAAAAAAATGCTGGCCGGAAATAAACAGATTCATTTAATTGAGCCCCTTGATTATCTTCCCTTTGCAAATTTGATGGCCAGATCTGATCTGGTTTTAACTGATTCGGGTGGAATTCAGGAAGAAGCCCCATCGCTGGGAAAACCTGTTCTGGTTTTAAGAAATACAACTGAAAGACCAGAAGCCGTTGAAGCAGGTACTGTACTTAAAGTTGGCACAAATGCAGAGGCAATTTTTAAGGAAAGTTTAAAATTATTAACTGATGCAAAAGAATATCAAAACCGGGCTGCAGCAGTTAATCCCTATGGGGATGGGAGAGCAGTAGAGAGAATAATCAAAGCAATTGATTACCACTTTGGATTCACTAATCAGCGGCCTCAGAATTTTGAGGTTTAGCAATATATTGAAGTTAATAAATTTTTAAACAAAAACTTGTATTAATCTAAAAAATAATAAGAGAATTTTTAGAGGGCTCTCAGTTAAAATATATTTAGCTGGGAGCCTTTTTATGTCAGCAATGATAATTATTATTACTATTAGAGTAATCTAAATTTTTAGCAAACCAGGCCAAAAATTATCCATTTTGAAGCAGGATTTACCAGCTGTCTCTTGAATAATATATATTAGAAAGAGAAATACTATATTCATGCGAAAAATTAAAGGAAATTTTCAAAACTGGAAAAGGAGGTAATAAGATTGGATTTTAATATTGTAATTGCTGGAGAGGCAGGACAGGGTTTAAAAACAGTCGAAGCAATGCTGACTAAAACTTTCTCCCGTCATGGTTATTACTTATTCAGCACTAAAGATTATATGTCCCGGGTTAGAGGTGGACATAACTTTATGCAGATTAGAATAAGTGACCAGAAGCTTGAAGGTCCTGATGAAGGCATAGATTTATTATTGGCTTTAAATGAAGAAAGTGTGGAAATTCATAGTCCTCAAATGAATGAGGATGGAACAATCTTATCGGAAGTTGAATCTGATAAAGATGAGATGGTCTACCTTGATGCAAAGGGAATAGCCAAAGAGGTTAACCCTCGTGCAGTCAATACAGTCTTTGTTGGAGCGGCTTTCAAGATTATGGGTCTGCCAACAGATCAGGCTGAAGAAGCTGTTAAAGAACATTTTGCTAAAAAAGAAGAAGTAGTTGATGATAACTTAGATTTATTAAAAAAAGGTTATGATGCAGTCAACGAATTATATAATCTTAAAGACCTCGGAAAAAATGAAGAAAATATTGTAATTGACGGTAATAGTGCCGTTGGTCTGGGTGCTTTGCTGGCGGGTTTAAGTTATTATACTGCCTACCCTATGTCACCTTCTACAGGAATTTTGCATTATGTTGCCGGTAAACAGGAGGAATTGGGCATCGTGGTAGAACAGTCGGAAGATGAGATTGCTTCTATTAATATGGCACTTGGTGGTTCTTATGCTGGAATGAGATCGATGACTGGTACCTCTGGTGGTGGACTCGCGCTAATGGCTGAGGGAATCGGTCTGGCTGGAATTACAGAATTACCAATTGTAGTTGCCGATGTGCAGCGTCCAGGACCTGCAACAGGTTTACCAACCAGAACCGGTCAGGGAGATTTGTTATTTGCAGTTAATATTGCTCAGGATGAGTTTCCACTGATGGTTTTAGCTCCTAAAGACCAGGAAGATGCTGTTTATCAGACATTTAGGGCTTTTAATCTTGCCGATAAATATCAGATTCCGGTTATTATTCTTTCTGATCAATTCCTGGGAGACGGCTCCAAAACTATTAAAGAAATTGATACATCTGAAATGAAAATTGAAAGACATTTAGTTGATCCAGCAGAGGTGGAGGGAGAATACAAACGCTACAAATTTACTGAAGACGGAATTTCTCCCCGGGCCTATCCAGGACAGCTGAAAGATAATATAGTACTTATAGATAGTGATGAACATGACGAATTTGCTCACATTGTTGAAGATGCAGAAACCAGAAATAAGATGGTTGAAAAAAGAAATAAAAAAATGGAAAAATTGAAAAACGAAGATCTGCTGGAACCAGAATACACAGGTCCTGAAGCACCTGACTATATTTTAGTAGGCTGGGGTTCAACTGCTGGCCCAATCAGAGAAGCTAAAGATATTCTTTCTGATGACTACAAAGTTGGACAGCTGGCATTTAATGATGTCTGGCCGCTTCCGACTAAAACTATTAAAGAAATAGCAGAAAAGGATGCTAAACTGGTATTTGTCGAAAATAATGCTGGTGCTCAATTTGATAGACTGGTCAGAAGTGAAACAGGAATCAAAGCAGACTATAATATTTTAAAAGATGATGGTCGACCATTTTCCGGCCAGGAAATCTATAGAAGATTTAAAGAAGAGGTGAGTGAATAATGGTAGATAAAAATCTTTATCAAGCTGATCGAGAAACTGCCTGGTGTCCAGGTTGTGGTAACTTCCCTTTAAGAACAGCCTTAGCAGATGCTTTAGCTGACCTGGATTTAAAACCAGAGGAAGTTACAATGTATACTGGAATTGGACAGGCAGCAAAGATGCCTCATTATATTAAAGTTAATGGTTTTAATGGACTGCACGGACGTTCATTTCCACCTGCAATTGGAATGCGGGTTGCTAATCCGGAAATGACAGTAATTGTTGAATCTGGAGATGGTTGTAGTTATGGTGAAGGTGGAAACCATATTCTGCACAACATGAGACGTAATCCTGATATTATACACCTGGTTCACGATAATCAGATTTATGGATTGACTAAAGGACAGGCTTCACCAACCAGTGTGGAAGAACTCAGAACCCCGGTTCAGACTCATGGAGTAAATGCCGAACCACTTAACCCTGTTCGCTTTGCAGTTGGCATGAAAGCCAGTTTTGTGGCCCGGAGTACTGTTGGGGATCGCGAACATCTTAAAGAAATGATTAGAGAAGCTAAAAAACATAAGGGTTATGCGCTGATTGATATCTTTCAGCCCTGTGTGTCCTTTAATAAAATTAATACCTATCAGTGGTACAATAAACGTGTTTATAAATTAGAGGATCATGATCCTACTGATCATGCAGCAGCAATGAAGGTGGCCCAGGAATTTGGAGATGAAATTCCAATTGGAATCATTTACAGAGAAGAGAAACCTACCTTTAGAGATAGAATACCTTATTTAAAGGATAAGGCATTAGTTGAGCGTGATGTACAGGTTGATGACTTAAAATATTTAATTGATGAGTTCAAGTAAAATTGATTATTAAATCAGCAAATATCAAATTATTACAACTAAAAAAACAAAGCGAAATATAATTTTAAGGAGGCTGTTATAATGAATATTTATGAATTTGCAATTGATTTTGAGGTGGAAAACCGCAAGTTTTATGAAGAATGTGCGGAAGAATCGGATAATGAAAGTCTTAGAGGTGTATTTCTGGAGCTGGCCGAGGAAGAAAAAAAGCATGAAAATATAGTAAGACAGCTGATGGAAGAAAAAAAGGTTGACGAAGTTGAGTCCGGTATCCTTCCCAAAGCTAAAGATGCTTTTGAGGCAATCTCTAAAGATGTGACTGGTGCAGAAGATAGTATTTTTACCCAGCAGCAGGTTGATGTTTATACAAAGGCAAAGCAGATGGAAGTTGACAGCTTTAAATTTTATACAGAAAAAGCAGCAGAAACTGAACTGCCAGCAGTAGAAAAGACATTTAAACGTCTGGCAGAAGAAGAAAAAAAGCATGAGCGAATCATAGATAATATTATCGAAATGGTTAATCGTCCTAATACCTGGCTTGAGGACGCAGAGTGGTATCACCTGGAGGATTACTAAAAACTGTAAACTAAATTAATTTAATATATTCCAACAACACCTGTAGTCGGGGTTTATAATAGATTTTGCATGATAAAGTTATGTTTTACTGAATTACTTGTTTCTTTCAATGGAGACGGTTAAGTTTTTAATTTCAGTTAGATATATATTTGTAAGTGTAAGCTAAAGTAATTCTGACTGCAGGTGTTTTTTGATTTCTTATGTGATATAAATCATAGAAGAAAAGTTAGAGTGTTATATAATAATACTTGAGTGAAGAACTAATACTTTAAATTTAATTTAATCTGCAGCAAAAATTAGATAAATCTGCAGTAGCAACTTATTTTAAAAGGAGGAATAATTATGTCCATGTTTTGTTATCAGTGTCAGGAAACAGCAAAAAATGAAGGCTGTACAGTTAGAGGTGTCTGTGGAAAAGATGCAGATGTTGCCAACTTACAGGATTTATTAGTATTTGTACTTAAAGGAATTTCTGTTTATGCAGAAAAAGTTGAAGAAGAAGGACTTGATCTTTCTGATAAAACAGCTCCATTTATTATGGAAGGTTTATTTGCTACAATTACTAATGCTAATTTTGATTCTGAGAGATTTGAAGATCTAATTGAAGAAGCCTTTGAACTTAGAGATGAAGTTCAGGCTAAATTTGAAAAAGTTTATAAAGAAAATCACGGTGAAGAATTCAGTGGAGATTTACCTGAACATGCAACCTGGTATAGTGATGATGTAAGTGATTATTATGATAAGGGTACAGATGTTGGGGTTCTGGAAACTGAAAATGTAGATGTTAGATCTTTACGTGAGCTTGCTACATACGGACTTAAAGGGATTGCAGCTTACGGTGATCATGCAAGAGTTTTAGGTAAGCAGAAAGATGAAATTGATAGATTTGCTCAAAAATGTCTGGCAGCAACTACAGATGACAGCCTGAGTGTAGATGATTTAGTAGGATTAGTTATGGAAACTGGTGAGATGGCAGTAGAAACAATGGCTCTTCTAGATGAAGCTAATACTTCTACTTATGGTCACCCGGAGCCAACTGATGTAAATATTGGGGTCAATGATAATCCTGGTATTCTAATCAGTGGTCACGATTTAAAGGATATGGAGGAGTTATTGGAGCAGACAGAAGGTACTGGAGTAGATGTTTATACTCACAGTGAAATGTTACCTGCTAACTCTTATCCAGCTTTTAAAAAGTATGATCACTTTGTTGGTAACTATGGAAACTCCTGGTGGAAGCAGGACAAGGAATTTGAATCATTCAATGGTCCTATCTTAATGACAACTAACTGTATCACACCTGTTAAAGATTCTTATAAAGATCGTATCTTTACAACTGGTATGGCAGGATATCCAGAAGTTACTCATATTTCTGACCGTAAAGAAGGAGAAAGCAAAGACTTCTCCGAAATTATTGAATTAGCGAAAACCTGTGATTCTCCAGTTCAGATAGAAGAAGGAACAATCCCTGGTGGTTATGCTCGTAATACAGTAATGAGTGTTGCTGACAAGGTAATCGAAGCTGTAGAAAATGGAGATATTGGCCGCTTTGTAGTAATGGGTGGTTGTGACGGCCGCTTTAAGTCCAGAGAATACTTTACAGATGTAGCTAAAGAATTACCAGAAGATGCAGTAATTATGACATCTGGTTGTGCTAAGTACCGCTACAACAAGCTTGATCTGGGAGATATTGGTGGAATTCCTAGAGTATTAGATGCAGGTCAGTGTAATGACTCTTACTCCTTAGCTTATATTGCTCTACAGTTAAAAGAAGCAATGGGTGTAGATGATATTAATGACCTACCAATTTCTTATGATATCGCCTGGTATGAGCAGAAAGCTGTCTGTGTATTACTTGCACTTCTTTCTCTGGGAGTCAAGGGAATTCGTCTTGGACCCACACTGCCAGCATTTGTTTCCGAAAATGTGCTTAATGTATTAGTTGATAAGTTTGATATCAAGCCAACTGGTGAGGCTAAAGAAGATGTAGCAGCTATTATGGCTGGTGAGTAAAAAAATTCCAGGTACCGGGTACCTGGATAAAGATGTAAAAAAACAGCTGAATGCTGTTGATAATATATTAATAAAGATCTGTCTGCATTCGCGGGCAGGTCTTTTTTTATCTAAAAAATTAACTTATGTGATATATGTCATAGAGCTGTCTTAAAATAGATGTCATAATTAAAACATAGTAAATTACTCAAGTTTAAATATAATTTATATAAGGAGGCAGTAAAATGACTGCAGCAGCAAGAAAAGAAGAATTAAAAAATCTATTGGAAAGATTAAATAGTGGTCAGGCAGCAGAGGAAGTAAAAAAAGAAGCTCAGGAATTAATTGAAAGTATTAGTGCCAAAGAACTTTCGGAAGCTGAACAGGAATTAATTAATGAAGGGCTGGATGAGAAGGAACTCAGACATTTATGCACTGCACATATTGAAGCAATGGCAGAGGAATTAAAAGAACTGAAAACTAATGTACCGGTAGGACATCCTTTGAGTACTTTAATTGCTGAACATGAAGAGATATTAAAAATACTGGACCGTTTAGATCAAGTTAATTCAGAAATTCAGACTTTAGAAAGTTATGATGCTGAAAATCCTGTTTTTGAGGAATTAAAAGAGCTGGGTGCAAAATTACTAGATACCGAAAAACACCACACCAGAGAAGAAGAAACTCTTTTCCCGGAAGTAGATAAAAGTGGAGTCACAGGACCAACCAGAATTATGAGGATGGAGCACGATGATCTCTGGCCTCACAAAGAAAAGATTAGTGAACTGGCTGAGAAAGCGGGAGAAATAGATTTTGATAAGTTTAAAAAAGAACTTAAAGAGCATACAGAATATGTAGTTGTGACTTTAAGAGACCATATCTTTAAGGAAAATAATATTTTATATCCGACAGCTAAAGATGTAATTGAAGAGAGCAAGTGGGAAGAAATTAAAGCTCAAAGTGATCAGATTGGTTACTGCGGTTTTACTCCCGAAGCAGAGATTAATAATTAAATTTGAAAATATTTATAAATTAAGGTTAAATGAGCAAAATCTATTTTGTTAAATATAAATCTGATATGAGGTGTAGAAAATGTTTAAATTAAATGATACAGTTGGAAATATTGTGACAGAATTTCCTGGAGCGGCAGAGATTTTTAAGCAAAATAAAATTGACTTTTGCTGTGGAGGGGACAGAAAGTTAAAAGAAGCAGTAAAGAAAGATTTAAACGAAAGTGTAAAAGCAGAATCAATACTCAAAGAAATAAATGAAAATTATTCTGAGAAAAAAGACTATTATGCAGAGATTGAGGATCCTAAAAATCTCTCACAGTCTCAGTTAATTGAATATATTATAGATAACCATCATGCTTTTTTACAGCAGACACTGCCCCAGCTTTCAGAACTTACAACTAAGGTTTTACGGGCCCATCGTCAAAAACATGGAGAAGTTTTAAAGAAGGTGCATCGACTCTTTAATATTTTAAAGATGGAACTGGAAGAGCACTTAATCAAAGAGGAAGAAGAGATCTTTCCTTTAATTAAAGAATATTCTCAGGCAAAAGAAAATGCTGATCGGAAAGAAACCCTGAATGGGATTTTAGAACTGGAAGCTGAACATGATACAGCTGGAGATATAATCAAAGAATTGAGAGAAATTACTGCTGATTATCGTCTGCCTGAAGATGCCTGTAATTCTTATAAGTTAACCTATCAATTGCTTCAGGACTTAGAAGCAGATTTATTCCAGCATATTCATTTAGAAAATAATATTCTTTTTGCCAGACTGGAAAGTAAAAATATATAATTACCTGCTTAGAAGAGTGTAATCAAAAAATCCCCCGGCAAATTTACCGGGGGATTTTAGGTTATTCAGATTTTAAAATAATTATAATAAAACTGATTAAAATACATACGATTATTCTAATTATTAATTACTCAACCTTGAATTTAGAAATCATATTTTTAAGATTATCTGACATCTCTGACAATCTGTGAGCCGCAGATACAATTTCTTCAGTTGAAGCAATCTGTTCTTCACTGGAGGCTGCAACTTCTTCAGCATTGCTGGCAGCTTCATCACTAACAGCGGCAACATTATTGATCATATTATCAACATTCTCACTTATATCTGCCATCTGCATAGTTTCGCTATCTATTTCTTTGATCAAACTGCTCAGTTGAGTAACTGCACCTTCAATGTTTTTAAATACTTCACCGGTGTCTTCAATAACCTCAACACTGCTATTTACAGCAGATTCGGTTCCATCCATTTTTTGAACTGCATTATTAACACCAGCCTGAATTTTATCAATTAATTTAGAAATATTATCGGTAGCAGCTGCTGATTCTTCAGCCAGCTGTCTGATCTCATCAGCAACAACTGAAAATCCTCGTCCGGCCTCACCTGCTCTGGCAGCCTCTATAGCAGCATTCAGGGCCAGTAAGTTTGTCTGCTGTGATATATTATTGATTAATTGAACAATATCTCCAATTTCTTCTGATAAATCTCCCAGATTATTAATGGTAACTCCAATTTCTGCAGAATTATCTTTTACCTGATTGACCTGCTTAATTGAGCTTTCCATTGATTCAGTTCCTGTTTTAACATTTTCAATAACCTGAGTAGAGGATTGGTCCATATCTTTAGATTTTTTGCGAGTTGTTTCAATTTGGTTAATTAACTGACTGACATTTTTACTTGTTTCAGAAATTTGTGCCGATTGTTCTTCAGCTCCAGAAGCAACATTTTCGATTGCTCCACCAACCTGTTCGGCAGCTCTTTCTACTTCCTGACCAGATGCTGCTAGCTCCTCACTTTGAGCACTTAATTCACTAATTTCCATCTGGATTTCAGCAATCATTTTTTTCTGTGATTCAGCAGTTTTGTTATAGGCCTGAGCCAGTTTTCCAATTTCATCATCACTTTTTATATCCATTCTGTAAGTTAAATCTCCAGCAGCCATTTTATTCATACCAGTTAAAACCTGATTGATATTTTTTGAAATATAGCGGGAAATGAAGTAAATGATAAGAGTAAAAATAACTGCAGCGATTAATAAGAAAATAATTAAGGCAGTAGACATATTGCCAATAATAGCTGCCAATTCACTTCTTACCCCATTTACCTGACTATTAATTATTCCCTCATAAGTCCCAGCACCTATAAAATAGTCTGTACCTGCAATTGGAGCTACATAACTAATTTTATTTTCGGGTTCACCGGTCTCTGGGTTAGCATAAATATAATCAACAAAGCCACCACCATTTTTGGCTGTTTCTGCCAGGGAGCGAATTATATACTTACCATTAGCATCCTGGAGATCCCACCTATTGCTGCCCACAATTTCTGGAGAGGGAGGAAGAGAAATAGTATTCCCCTTATTATCATAAATGAAAAAATATCCTAATTCACCAAAACCTACATCCTGATTATAATTTCGGATAAGCTCCTCCAAATTTTGTTCACTTAATTCACTATTTGAAATACTTAATTCTCCCAAAAATTGGGAAGCTGTTTCTGTAGAATTTTTAATTCTCTTTTTTTCTAAATCCAGCAGATAGCTGCTGACTGTTTGTGTGTTTTCCTCGCGTAAAGTGTTAAACTGTTGATTGAAAAAATACCCCATAATCAATACTAAAATCAAAAAACTAAGCCCAATTACTAAAAATATTTTCTTAGCAATATTTAAATTTTTAAATCCCATTAAATTTCCTCCCTGTTTTGATTAATAATGCGAAAATTGTTGAAAAAAGTAAAACTTTGCTTAATTATATCATATAAA
This sequence comes from Halanaerobium saccharolyticum, assembly GCF_004362045.1. Lineage (GTDB taxonomy): Bacteria > Bacillota > Halanaerobiia > Halanaerobiales > Halanaerobiaceae > Halanaerobium > Halanaerobium saccharolyticum_C. The sequence goes on from NZ_SNWX01000003.1 coordinate 112,648, forward strand.
TTTTTTATTTAAAGTTAAATATAAAACCTTTATAAATATGAAATGCTTTTTTTGATCGAATTTGTAAAAAAAGTTAGAGTTTAGTTTTTTTAACTAATCTGGCTGAAAAAAGAAGAATTAAGTTCTTTGTTCTAGAAATAAATGCTTAAAGTAATCATAATTATACTGGAGGCAAGAAAATGAGTGATAACTTAATTGATGTTTTGGTAGAAATACCAAAGGGTAGCAACAACAAGTATGAGTATGATAAGGAAAAAGATAAGTTTCGACTGGATAGAGTTATGTATTCACCAGTTTATTATCCTGCTGATTATGTATATTTAGAGGAACATCTGCTCAAAGAATACGAGCATTTCTTTTCTGTGTATAAGAATTTAGAAAAAAAGATAAACATTATCGGCTGGGCTGGAATAGAAGAGGCACTGCAGGTAATTGAAGAATCAAAAGCAGCTTATCAAAAAAATGATAAATAATTTTTAAAAAAGTAAAAGTCCCAGGGACTTTAAATCCCGGGACTTTTTAAGTGCTTAAAACAATTAATATTCTAGTTATTTTTTGAAACATATAATTCAGCTAACTGTGGTATCATTACTATACCTACCATTAGTGCTGATATTAGTAAATCTCTCATAATATCAACCTCCTTTTCTTATAGTCTTATAATCTTATAAAGGTTATTAAACTCATTATATATCATCAGGTAGGTATGTCAAGTAAAATAGTTAACAATAATAATTATTAACAATAAATTAACATTAGCTTTCAACTAGGTATATGACTTAATTTTCTCAGGTTGGTAAATATTAATTTTTTTACGGGAAGTTTTAATGAGGCCTTCACTTTCAAATTTTCCTAAAACTCTGGAAACAGTTTCTCTACTGCTGCCGATCATACTGGCCAGTTCTTGCTGAGTTAAAGAGATGTCCAAAACGACTTTATTCTTTTTCTTTTTTCCATATTTTTCAGCCAGAAAGATTAACAGTCCAGCCACTCTGGCAGAGCTATCTTTTAGAGCCAGATCTCTAACATTTTGCTGGGCCCGGCGTAAACGTCCACTCATTTCCCGGAGTAGTTTAATTCCAATTGATGGATGCTTTAAGATTAAATTTTCCAATTCTGACTGGTCAAAAACAATAACTTCAGTATCAGTCATAGTAACTGCAGAAGCCGGGTAATTACCCTTATCAAAAGCGATGATTTCTGCAATGATATCATTATTACTAAAAATATTTAAAATCTGTTCATCTCCGTTTTTAATCATCTTAGTCAGTTTTACCTGACCCTCTCTGATAATAAAAAATTTGTCACCAGATTCACCTTCAAAAAAGATATATTCTCCTTTCTGGAATTCTTTTTCAGCGGCAATCTTATCAATTAAATTTAATTCTTCTTCTGTCAGCAAACTAAAAAAAGGTATTTCTTTAACTACACTCATCTATTTCCACCTCAAATTTATTTTCTATTTCTATAATAAGTAATTATTTTTAAAAAAGCAAGTGAATTACTCAACTTTAGTGATTTATTGTCAAAAAACACTGTTTCTGTGATATAAGACGCAGACTAGAGCTGTTTTTAATGATATCCTTAAACTACTGTACATAATTTATTCTATCAAAAATTAGATATTAAAAAAAGTTTTACTTGAGTGAGATATGTCACAGAATAAAGTTGAGTAAAATGCTAAACTTTAAATAGTTAATAAAAAGCAGGTACCGGGTACTTGGAAATAATTTCCAAGTACCCGGTACCAAATAAGGAGTGTTTTAGAAATGGAAAGAAAAATTGATATTAATAAAAATTTATTTGAGATAACTGAGGAATATCCGGAAGTTATTTCAGTACTGGTTAATAAAGGGTTTAATCAACTCGATGATGAGGCTAAACGAAAAAGTTTTGGGAAACAGATAACTTTAAAGCAGGCAGCAGGTCTTAAAAATCTTGATTTAGAAAAACTTGTAGATTTGATGGAAACAGAGATTGCAAAGAAAGCCGCCAAAAATGTTAGTGGAGACAAAATTAAAGTATCAGGTTCTTTACCCTGTCCGGTAAAGATTCCAATGACTGAGGAATTAGAAAAAATAAGTGCTGAACTTGATTATGAGGTAGAGCTTGATCTTAAATCTGCTTCTCAGGGTCTGGAGTGGCTGCAGGATGGATTTGAAGAAATAAAGTCGGCCGATGAACTTTCTGATATATTTATTTCCGCCGGTTTTGATTTATTTTTTGATAAAGATTTAATGGACCGCTTCCGCCGCCAGGATGTTTTTAAAGATGCTACCGGAATTAAAGAACTTAACAAAGATTTTACCGAAGCAGGTGTTGATTTATTGGATCCTGAAGGTGACTATTCTGTTTTAAGTATAGTACCAGCAGTATTTCTGGTCAACAAAGAAGAATTGGACGGAAGAGAAATCCCAAGAAGCTGGAAAGAAATTTTAAGTGAAGAATTTGCCAACAGTGTCAGTTTACCTGTTAGTGATTTTGACCTTTTTAATGCGATTTTATTAAACATTTATAAAGCTTATGGCAGAGAAGGTGTTCAGAATCTGGGCCGTTCAATGAAAAAAGCACTGCATCCTTCCCAGATGGTTAAAGAAGGTGGCCGTAAAGCTGATGATCAGCCAGCAATTACAATTATGCCCTATTTCTTTACCAGAATGGCAAAGCGGTTTCCACATATGGAATTTGTCTGGCCTGAAGATGGAGCAATTGTTTCTCCAATCTTTATGTTAACTAAAAAAGAGAAGATAGAACAGATGCAGCCTTTAATTGACTTAATGGCTTCTAAAAAAATGGGTAAGATTCTGGCTGAACAGGGATTATTCCCGAGTGTGCTGCCAAAAGTTGATAATGGACTGCCCGAAAATGCAGATTTTATGTGGCCTGGCTGGGATTTCCTGAGAGGGGAAAATCCGGGCGAACTTTTAAGAGACTTAGATGCAGAATTTAACAAAGCTGTGGAGGTGGCTGCAGTATGAATCTAGTAACTTTTTCCGGACCACCGTCTTCCGGTAAAACTGCTGTGATTTTGAAAACTATAGAAGCGATCCAGCAGCGAGGTTTAAAAGTTGGAGTAGTTAAATTTGACTGTTTATATACAGATGATGATGAACTTTACCGTAAAGCGGGTGTGCCGGTTAAAAAAGGTTTGTCAGGTTCTCTCTGTCCGGATCACTATTTTGTCAGCAATATAGAAGAAGTTGTACAGTGGGGTAAAGAAAGAGATTTAGATCTTTTAATTACAGAAAGTGCGGGATTATGTAACCGCTGTTCTCCTTATATCAAAGATATCAAGGCAATCTGTGTGATTGATAATTTAAGTGGAATTAATACTCCTAAAAAAATTGGTCCGATGTTAAAAACAGCAGATATTGTAGTAATTACCAAAGGGGATATTGTTTCTCAGGCAGAAAGAGAAGTTTTTGCCTCCCGGGTCAGTACAGTTAATCCGGATGCTATGGTAATGAATGTTAATGGACTTACCGGTCAGGGTGCTTTTGAGTTTTCAACTCTGCTCTATGATGAAGAAGATCATATAGAGACTGTTACAGGTAAAAAGTTGAGATTTTCTATGCCTTCTGCTATGTGTTCCTACTGTCTTGGTGAAACCAGAATCGGAAAAGAACACCAATTAGGAAATGTTAGAAAAATAGAACTGGGTGATGAGTAATGATAAGTAAAGACAAATTAAAAAATTTAAGTATCAACGAAATTATAGAGAAATATCCTTATACAGAAGGTTTTTTTGAAGATCAAAAATTGGCTGTTGATGATAAAGATAAAAGCTTAAAGGAAATATTTTCAGAATTAACTATAGAAGAGATGGAAGATGTAGTATTTGATCTGGACCAGTTTGCAGGTAGTCTTACTTCTCACATTAGAAATATGCAGGAGTTTCTGGGGGAAAATGATTCGATTGTAGGAACCCTTTCCATAGTTGCCGGAAAAGACAAAGATGGTGAGTGGGAAAATTACGAAAAACTGGATATTAAGAGTGGAGAAATTATTTCTATAGTTGGACCAACTGGTTCAGGTAAAAGCCGACTGCTGGCAGATATAGAGTGGACTGCCCAGGGTGATACTCCCACTGAAAGACAGATTTTGATTAATGATGAGGTTCCTGATAAAAAATGGCGCTTTACTGGCGGTAAAAAGCTGGTTGCCCAGTTATCACAGAATATGAATTTTGTGATGGATCTTTCGGTGATGGAGTTTTTAAATCTGCATGCAGAAAGTCGTTTAATCGATAATCAGGAAGATGTTGTGGAAAGAATTTTTAAAGAAGCAAATCAGCTGGCGGGAGAACAGTTTGGCCGCGAGACTCAAATTACAAGTTTAAGTGGTGGTCAGTCTCGAGCACTGATGATAGCAGATACTGCAATTTTGAGTTCTTCCCCCATTATTTTGATTGATGAGATCGAGAATGCGGGTATTAACCGCGAAAAAGCACTAGAACTGCTGGTAGGAGAAGAAAAAATAGTCTTAATGGCTACCCATGATCCAATACTGGCTTTAATGGGAGATAAGCGGATTATAATTAATAATGGTGGAATTAAAGATATAATTGAAACTACTGGGGAAGAAAAAGAATTAATGAAGGAATTAAAAGTGTTAGACAAGGTGATGACTGATTTAAGAGATGATCTTCGTTATGGTAATAATTTATCTCGAATCAGTGATGAACTGGCTGAAATAAAAACTGCATAATTATAAATTATTTAGTACCAGGTACAAAACAGCTGTTTTGTACCTGGTATAAGATATTAATTTCACAATAATTACAGATATGTTAGATTTTTTGAAAGGTATTTATATAACCTGAAAGCAAATAATAGGCGGCTGTAACCGTAAGTGTTATAGGAATCATGGTAATTTTAATGAGATTAACTGTGCCAATTGTCAGGATAATTATAATTAATTTTTCTAAGTTATGTTGAATTATTATCTCTTTTAGTTTCTCATTTTTGTTTTTTTGATAGTAGCTGCTGTAAGCTGAGTTTAAAATTCCGTAGATTAGTGCTACACTAAAAATTAGCAGATAGAAAGCTGCTGATTCAAAACTATAATCATTGTAGATTAAAAGAGCTGCGATAAATGTAATTACTGCCAGAATAAATTTTGCAGTGATAATGGTATTTTTAAGATTTAAAATTCTAATTATTAACTCAGATTTAAGAATACTAAAAAAGAAAGTTGAGATAAAAAGGATCAGGATGAATAATAAGTTAACAAGATTAGTATTAAAGCTCAAAAAATAATTAATTACAGTACTCATAAATAGATAGATACATAGATTAATAACAAAAAGACCAGGATAGTAAAACTCAAGATTTTTTTGATTAAGAACCACTTTGGACCCTCCTTACTTGTTAAGATAAATATCTAATGACTTTGAATTCGATGGATATCTAAATTCATTCTAAAAAAATTAGATTAAATTATCAATAGACTTTAAAATTATTTTTTTAAAACTTTTTTTATTTAATTGAAAATATAGTTTATTATCTTCTTTATGAGCATTAATAATATTGTTCATTAATAATTTGCTTACATGATGAGAAATAGTGGCATTAGTAAGATTTAATTTTTCAGCTATTTCATTACCGTACATTGTTTTTTCTGCCAGAAGAGATATGATATTTAATCTTGTTTCATCTGCCAGGGCTTTAAATATTTCCAGGCTGCCTAAAATTCCTTCTTTATCTGCGGCAAAGATTTCAGGGAATCGAAATCCTATCATATAAAAATTGTCTCCGCTGTCAGAAATGCTGTTTAAAAGAGAAGTTTCATAAAAATAAGAAAAGGCAATATAGTTTTCTTCGGCATTTAGTGGTTCATCTATTAACTTTTCTAAAATATTTTCTAAGTAATTTTCACCATAGCGGTTTAAATTTTCTTCATAAGTATCATTGATTTTCTTTAATTTATTATTTATCCAGTCCAAATCTTCTTTAAATACTTCCTCATAATACCATTCGAGCAGGTCAATAAATTCACTTTTCATTTCTTCCGGATTAAAATAAAAATGAAGTAAATTCCATTTTTGATCAGAAGCTAAATTGATTTTATCATTAACAAATTTTGCAGCCCTTTTTTCATTATTTATTAGATTCTTAACTTTATCTAGATCAACCTTCTCTGAAGAAGCAGGGCCATATCCTGATTGAGTAAATCTTTTAATAAAATCTGCTGCTTCTTTTGTTTTTAAATAATTCAGATATTCTTCAATATTTGTCAGCTCAAGATATGGTATCTCGGAAACAAGGCAGAGGCCAAAATAGCTTTCCTCATTGAAATATTTAGCTATTAAATTTCTTTTTGTTTTCGGAATTTTTTTCTGTTTCTCCTCTACCCAGTTAACAATTTCTTTCTCCAGTTTTATTTCTTTTTCCAACTCTAATTTTTTTAGTTTCATTCCTTCACTATTTTCCAGACGGAAAAGGCTTAATAAAAATTCATAGATTATCGATCTATCAAGCTGATATTTCTTCATACTCATCTAAAACAACTCCTTTTTGATTAATTTCTAACTATAGTATAATTAGATAAACATCTAATGTCAAGTTAAATCTATTAATTTCTGAGAATTTATTTTCAAATAACTTTCAATTTTTTGCAATAGAGGATATAATAAAATTAACAGTAAAGATTATTGATTTAGTCAGGGGGTAACAGGATGAAAATAACTTATCTTGACGGTAAAAGACTTTATTATGCTTTCTTATCAGGAGCAAAAGAAGTTATAGCCAATAAAAGAGAATTGAATAGGATTAATCTTTTTCCAGTAGCTGATGGTGATACCGGCAGCAATCTTTCACGCACTTTAAATGTAGTTAGAAATGAAGCTGTTAAGGACAGTTCTCTGTGTGTTACTCTTGATTCTATGGGAGAGGCTGCTTTAAAAGGGGCAATAGGTAATTCGGGAATTATTTTTGCTCAATTTATAAATGGTTTAAAAAACAGTGTGGAGAGTGAAGAGTCCATAAATGTTTATAAATTTGCTCAGGCAGTGGAAAATGCTGTTAATTATACTTATCAGGGAATTAATAATCCGGTAGAAGGTACAATTTTGACTGTGATGAAAGACTGGTCTGAGGCATTAAAAAAATTAAAAAATAGGAGCAGTGACTTTGCAGAAGTAATGGAGGAGTCACTGGTGACAGCCTGTGATTCTTTAACCAACACAAAAACTCAGCTGGAAGTTCTAAAAGAAGCTGATGTTGTTGATTCTGGAGCCAGGGCTTTTGTGCTTTTTTTAGAAGGTGTTGTTGATTTTATAAAAAGTGGGGATCTTAAGGAATTAAAGGTAGAGAAAACTTTTCCAGTTGAAAGTTTATCAGAAAAAGAAATTGGACAGGAAGAGAAAATTAACTTTCGTTACTGTACTGAGGCCTATCTAGCTAATTTAAAAATAGAATTGGCTGAATTAAAAGAACAAATTTCTGATCTTGGAGATTCCTTGATTACTGCTGGTGATAAAAATAAATTAAGGGTTCATATTCATACCAATCAGCCACCAGAATTATTTCGCAGGTTAAATCAATATGCTGATATTCTGGAGCAAAAAGCTGATGACATGCAGCTGCAGCAGGCAGTTAAATACAGACGAAATCATAGTACTGCTATTTTAACTGATTCTATTGCTGATTTTCCGGCAGAGTACAGAGATCGGCATCAGATCCATATTTTGCCCTTAAATATTTTAGTTGAGGGGACTAATTATCTAGACAAGTTAACTATAGATACAGAAAACTTTTTTGATATTATTGATCAGGCAGAAGAATATCCTTCTTCAGCTCAACCCCCGGTTAAAAGAATTGAAGATAAGCTAAATTATTTAGCAGAGCATTATGATTCGATTATCGCCATTACTGTTTCCTCAAAAATGAGCGGCACCTATGATAATCTGACGAAAGCTGCAGAAAATGTTATGGCAGAAAATAGGGATAAGGAGCTTGAAATTGAAGTTATTGATTCGAAGACTAACTCCGGAGCTGAAGGATTATTTGTAATGGAAGCAGCTGAGCAGCTTGAGGCCGGCAGAAGTTTTGCTGAGACTGTTGAATATTTGAAATCTATTCGAGAAAATTTATATATTTATGTTAGTGTCAGTGATTTTAAATATATGGTTCGTGGAGGTAGAGTCAGCCCCCTTAAAGGAAAGCTGGCTGGAATTTTAAATTTAAAGCCAATAATTTCAATTGACCGGGAGGGTAAGGGTAATGCTTTTGCAACTGCCTTCAGCAAAAAAGGTAATTTCAAAAAGATAAAATCAATTTTAAAAAATCATCAAAACAAAAATGGCATTAAGCGTTTTGCTGTTGTTCACGGTGATGATTTAAAAAGAGCAGAAAGGTATAAAGAATCTTTCAGCGAATTATTATCTATAGAAGCTTATTTTTTAGAAGCGATATCTCCAATAGTGGCTATGAATGCAGGGAGAGGTAGTACAGCAGTTGCATTAATAGAAAAAAACTAAGGGGTTGTTAAAATGCTGACTTCTATTTATTTCCAGGTATTTCTTTTAGTTCTACTTTATTTTACCATATTTTTTGTAATCGCAGTTTTAAAAAAGGATAATTCTATTGTTGATATTGGCTGGGGTTTAGGGTATGTTTATACAGCTAATATGGCGCTCTACCTGACCAATAATTATAATTTGCGTTCTTTTCTGATTACTTTTATTGTAACCATCTGGGGTTTAAGATTAAGTTATCATATTTTTAAAAGAAATTTGGGTCAGGGTGAAGATTTTCGCTATGCAAAATGGAGAGAAAACTGGGACCATTTTTATCTAAAGTCTTTTTTAAGAGTATTTATGCTGCAGGGAGTACTTTTATTTATAATTTCTACACCAATTATTAAAATTATTTCTGCTCCTTACCATAGTTTAAAGATAATTGATTTTATTGGGCTTTTTATCTGGGGTCTTGGTTTTGCTTTTGAGGCAGCAGCTGATAAACAGCTTAAAGAGTTTAAAGCACTTCCTGAATCAGAAAAAGACGGTCATGTCTTAAAATCTGGAGTCTGGAAATATACCCGTCATCCTAATTATTTTGGTGATGCTTTAGTCTGGTGGGGTTATTTTGTTATTGCACTTGCAGTCAGTGGAGGCTGGAAATTTATTTTTAGTCCAATAATTATGACTTTATTGCTCCGGTTTGTTTCCGGGGTACCTTTATTAGAAAAGCGATATGCTGATGATGAAGAATACCAGAGATATGCGGAAAAAACTAATAAATTTTTTCCCTGGTTTCCTAAAAAATAAAAATAGAGGCAGGAGGAATTTATTTTGAGAGATTTTGAAAAACCTAATTTGATTTTAAGTAAATGTTTAGAGTACTGTAAGTGCCGCTATAATGGTGATAAAATCCCTGATAAATTTGTGCGGAATTTAGAGGAACATGTTAATTATATTAAGATCTGTCCAGAAGTTGAGATTGGTCTGGGGGTTCCCCGTAACTCTATTCGTCTGATTAAAAAAGATGATCAGTATAAACTGGTGGATTCAATGACTGGAGAAGACCATACAGAAAAAATGGATATTTATATTGAAAAACTAACTTCCGAATTAGAGGAAGAAAAGGTGGAAGGTTTTATTGCTAAAACCAGATCTCCTTCCTGTGGAAGCAGTGATTCTAAGGTTTATCCTGAGGCAGGAAAGGTGCCTGCACTGGGTGAAAAAAGAGCAGGTTATTTTACAGATGAGCTGGCAGAAATTTTTCCTTCTCTGGTTATAGAAAATGAGGGAAGACTCAAGAATTTTAAATTAAGGGAGAATTTCTTGATCAAAATTTTTATGCTGGCAGATCTCCGAACTGTATTAGAAAGTGGAGAGATAAAAGAACTGATTAATTTTCACAGTAATAATAAATATTTGATTATGTCCTATAACCAGAGTGGCTTAAATAAACTGGGAAGAATAGCTGCTGCTCACGAAAAAGGAAAAACTAAAGCAACAATGGATAAATATAGAGATAAATTAGTTGAAACTATCAATGTACTGCCTGATACAGGCAAAAGAGTTAATATGCTGCAGCATATTTTTGGATATGTATCATCAGATATCAGCCGGGAGGAAAGAGAGTATTTTTTAGATACTCTTAAAGATTTTCGTAATGATAAAGTTCCATTTTCACTGCCTCTTGCTTTACTTAGATCCTGGGTTATTAGATTTAAAGTGGAATATCTGATACCGCAGACAGTATTCAGTCCTTATCCAGAGGGCCTGATTGATTTGAGTGATTCAGGAAATGGTAGAATATAAAAATAGTAAAAAGATAGAAAGGTAGGTACCAGGTACAAATCGAACGATTTGTACCTGGTACCTATAATATTATTGATAACTATAAAATTTTACTCCCACTCAGTGTGGAATGTACCTTCATCATCTCGTCTCTGATAGGTGTGAGCTCCAAAGAAGTCGCGCTGGGCCTGAATTAAATTGGCAGGTAGTTCTTCCGATTTAAGGCTGTTAAAATAATCTAGAGCAGAATGAACAGCAGTCAGGGGTAGTCCTGATTGAGCTGCAGTTGTTATTAATTCAGTAATTTCTTCAGCGGCTGCATTAAGCTGAGATTTAAATTGCTGAGCTGTAATTAAAGTATTTAAATCCCTGTTATCTGAAAAAGCTTCCTGGATAGGTTCTAAAAGCCCGGAACGAATAATACAGCCATCTTCCCAGATGCGGGCAATTTCTTTGTAATTCAAGTTATAATCATATTCCTCAGAGGCAGCATTTAGAAGTTTAAAACCTTCTGCATAAGCAATTACCGAAGAAAAATAAAGTGCTGATTTGAGCAGAGGCAGCATTTCTTTTTTATTAACTACGGCTCGATTACTGCTTTTAAGTTGAGCGGCATTTTCCACTCTTTCTTCTTTAATTGCTGACATCAAACGAGCATTAACTCCGGCGTTGATGGTAGGAATTGCCGTTCCCAGGTCTAAAGCACTCTGAACACTCCATTTACCGGTACCTTTGTGTTTGGCTTTATCAAGAATTAAATCTATTAATTTTCGGCCGGTTTTAGGGTCATCTTTTTTCATGATTTTAGCAGTTATTTCGACTAAATATGACTCAAAATCCTGATTCCATTCAGCGAAAATATCTCCCATTTCTGCCGGTTTTAGCTGCAGCACTTTCCGCAGATAGTCATAGACTTCAGCCAGGACTTCCATAATACCATATTCAATCCCATTATGAACCATTTTTACATAGTGGCCTGCAGAACGGGGGCCTAAGTAACTGACACAGGCACCTTTTTCAGTTTTGGCAGCAGCATCTTCCATAATATCGGATACTTCTGAATAGGCTTTTTCGTTACCACCGGGCATAATGGAAGGTCCATGCAGGGCACCATATTCACCACCACTGATTCCGACTCCCAGATAACGAATTCCTTTCTCCTTAAGATTATTTAATCGTCTATTGGTATCTTCAAAATAAGAATTTCCCCCATCAATAATAATGTCATCTTTTTCTAAATAAGGTAGCAGGCTGTCAATAACCAGGTCAACAGGTTTACCAGCCTGAATCATCAGCATAATTTTGCGGGGCTTTTCAAGAGAAGAGACAAAGTCCTCCAGCTCATAAGCTGCTTTAACTTCCTGATTATCCACTTTGTTATTAATAAAATTTTCGGTTTTACTTGTTGTCCGATTGTAAACGGCAATGGAATGGCTGCGGGCAATATTAAGAGCCAGATTCTGACCCATTACTGAAAGTCCGAACAATCCAATCTCGTATTTTTTCATTTATAATTACCTCCTTATAGGCATTTCAAAATAAAGATAATTTCAAATCCAGTGACAGTTCCAGTGACAGTTTATTTAAATAGCTTCAGTATGGTTTCAATTTCACCCTGTTCAAATAAATAAGCTCTTCCAGGAAGGCCGTCACTGTCTGCAATTTTTAAAAGTGAAAGCAATAAAACATAATTTCCTGCGGGAACTTCATTTAGTCTCAAACCTTCCAGAATCATGATCGGTTGAGTCAGCAGTTTTTTATGAGTTGGATGCTCAGATTGAGCTCTTTCTATACCATTAGTGTCAATTCCGACTCCTTTAACACTTTTCGCAATTAGATATTCTGCACCGCTTTCAGCCAGATAAATAAATTTTTCTGGAGTTTCTTCCAGAAAACCGGGAATAGAATTTTTGGTCTTTAGAATTAAAAAAGAATTTTCTTCTATTTCATATTCTTTTAAGTCAGCAGCTGTAATTTTTTCATCCAGCTCGGTTAAATCAATTAACTGAGCCTGATAAAATGGATTTTCTGCAAAGAATAAGTTTGCACTGTCTCCGTCTTTCAGCATATGGAGTGGTGCATCAACATGGGTTCCAGTGTGGACATTCATCTGCAGTTCAGACTCGTGGGCATCCCCCTGACTGAAGTCTCTGACTGTAGAGAGACGTGGTCTAATTTCATTTTTTCCTTTATAAACTAACATATCTTTTTTGATAGTCATTGAAATATCATACATCTATATTTCCTCCTTTAAAGCTTAAATAGCTTCAGTATAAGATGGTTGTAGTATAATTTGTTTTTCCCTGGATCACTCCTTATCAAGCCAGCTGCGTCCATCGGCTTCCAGCAGTTTATCCGCTGCTTGAGGACCTTCACTTTGAGCGGGATATTGATGAAGCTTAATATTTTCTTCTGCACATTTATGCTGAATCTTATCTATAAACTTCCAGGAATAAGAAACTTCTTCCCAGCTGGTAAAGAGCGTTTTATCCCCGTGGATCATATCATAAATAAGGCCTTCATAATTCTCGGGTGAGTTAAAATACTGCTGACAGCTCTGACAGAATTCCATTTCGACCGGTATAATCTGATTATTACTTGCTGGTTTACGGGTGTTAAACCGCAGAGAAACTCCTTCTTCTGGTTGAATATTAATTAATAAGAGATTAGTATCCAAATCTTGCTTTTCCAGATAGGCAGAATGAAAATCATCTTTAAATTCAATCGCAATTGCAGCTTCTTTTTTACTTAATCTTTTACCTGATTTTAGATAAATTGGTACATCACGCCAGCGCTGATTATTTAAAAATAATTTAAGAGCCATAAAGGTTGCAGTTTCTGATTCGGGATCAATTTCTTTTTCTTCTCGATAGGCTTTCAACTTTTCTCCGTCAACGGTATTGGAATCATACTGCCCCCGGACAATATGTTTATCAATATTACTTAGATCATTATCAGCTAATTCTTTAAAAACTTCCACTTTTTTATCAGAAATTTCTTCAGCACTTAAATTTTCCGGTTCTTCCATGGCAATTAAGGATAAAACCTGGAGTATGTGATTCTGGAACATATCTTTAATTACGCCGGTATCATCATAATACTTACCGCGGTCTTTTACTCCCTCTGATTCATTTAAGTAGATCTGGATATTATCAATATGCTCTTTGTTCCAGAGAGCTCTAAAGATAGGGTTGCTTAATCTGATAACCATTATATTCTGGATCATTTCTTTTCCCAGATAATGATCTATTCTAAAGATATTTTTTTCTGAAAAAATATTACTGAGGGTGTTGTTCAATTTCTGTGCTGAATCAAAATCATGACCAAATGGTTTTTCAATTACCAGTCTGGAATCATGATTTTCAAAACCAACATTTAATAAATTGAATTCCTCCAGTTTTTCAGCAATTTCTGCAAAAAATTTAGGTGCAGTTGCCAGATAAAATATCCGGTTACTGATTTCTTCAGTTTCAGATTTTTGAGCCAGTCTTTCCCTCAGTCTTTCAAAATCATTTTCATCTTTAAAGGACAGCTGAAAATATTCAATGTGTTCTGCCAGGGACTGCCAGATTTGTTTATCTACCTCTTCCTTTTTATTCTGCAGTGTATTATAAAAAGCATCTAAATATTCCTGCTCACTATCATAGCGGCGGCCGGTAGCAAAAATTGTATATTGATCCGGCAGTATATTTTTAGCTGCTAGATTATAAAAAGCAGGTATAATTTTATTATGTGCCAGATCACCGGTTCCCCCAAATAAGATGAATTGAAAGTTTTCTTCGATATTTTTATCAACGGGACTATTGTAAAGTTTATCTAATGTTTTATTCAATTGAAACACCTCCCATAACTACTATAAAGGTAACACAATTACTCTGAGATTACTGTAAATAGATTAACATTCTAAAATCCGAGCTCTTCTGCAACTAAAATAACTTTAATTCTCCCCGTAGAGCGGGAATAACGGGTGATCACAGTCTGGCAGCAGATAGTATCTTCTACTTTGCAGCTGTGGCAGTAACCGGTCTTAACACAGGGAGTTTTTTGATCAAGTCGGATAGCATTGGCCGGAGCTGCCTGATTACGAACTCTTTTAACAGCACTTTCCTCGTCAACTGTAACTTTATTCATTCCGGCAACAATGATCACATTTTTTGGCCCATAGATCAATGCGGCCAGGCGGTTACCATTACCGTCTACATTAACCAATTTGCCCGACTGAGTAACAGCATTGGAGCTCATCAGATAATAGTCAGTACTTAAGGCCTGATGATATATTTCTTTTTTTTCTTCTGAATCTTTTGCAGCAGCTCTATCCAGAAGCCTGTAACTGCCTGATTTTAATTTATCAAAGATTTCAATCTGCTGCAGAGTTTTTGATCCACCCCAGGAAACTGTAGTATTAGCTTCAATTAATTCAAGAACTTTTTCACCTGCTGCTTCTGAATTTTCGACAAAATATCCATCAATATTTCTGCCGGCAAAGTTTTTGATTAAATTTTCAGCTTTAATTTTGTAATAATCTTTTTTTGCATTCATTAAAATTCTCCTTTCAAATTTAGTCTCTCACTAATACTAATTATACAAAAGGACTATAATTACCTGCTTTATTTAATTAATTACTCAAAATAGTGGAAAAATAAGCTAAAGTCTGCTATTATTAGAGTATATATTGAGTTTAATTAAGTGAAAATCTCAAGGGAGTGATAGAATGAGTAGTGTAAATGTCGCGATGCAGAATCAGATTGCAAGTGTGCAGCAGGCTTTGAGTATTTCCAGTATGAGGCAGGCAATGGGTCAGACTGCCGGTCAGGTTTCTAAACTTGTGGAAGGAATGGAAGAGACTTCGCAGGCAGTGCAGCAGGCTCGTGTTGCTGGCTCAGGCAGGGGACAAAATGTCAATTTAATGGCTTAGTTAGTAATATTTATATTTAATGATTAAGGGCCTTTAATTGGGTCCTTTTTTTATACATTGTTCGTAATTTTTCTAATTTTGAGATAGAAAGGTAAAATAATTGAGGTGATAAAATTTGTTCTTTTCCAAAAATAGAATTTTATTTTTTTTAATACTGAGTGTAATTTTTGTGCTGAGCTTAACTATGACTGCTGCTGCAGAAAACGATCAACAAAAAGCTAAAAGCAGCGAGGAAATAACTATAGCTTATGTGCCCAGATCGCTGGACAATCCGATTTTTCTTGATGCTTTTGAACATGCTCAGGAAAAGGCTATTGATCTGGGTATTAATATCGAGTGGGTGGCTCCTTTTGCCTATAATGCTGAGGCACAAATAAATATAATTGAAAGTTTAATTGCCAGAAATGTGGATGGGATGGTAGTTAGTGTTAATAATACTCCAGAATATATAGAGGTAATAAATAAGGCGGTAGAAAAAGGGATAGCTGTTGCAACTTTTGATGCTGATGCTCCGGACAGTAAGCGACTTTTTCATATAGGAATTGATAATTATGAGGCCGGAAAGGTCACAGCTGAAGGTTTACTTGAGGTTTTAGAATCCAAAAATATTGATTATAATTCAAAAAATAAGCAGCTTAAGACCATGATCATGACAGGTGTTAGAGGAGCATTAAATTTAGATCGCAGAATTAATGGCTTTTTAGATAAGGTTGAAAACACAAATATTGGAGTCCAGGATATTGTTGAAAATCAGGATAGTGTTAATCTCTCAGTAGAATTGCTGGAACAGTATCTACAGAAAAATCCTGACATTGACATTATATTTTTTGTAGGTGGCTGGCCTTTTTATGTTCCCGCAGAGGCTTTACCAAATTTTCAGCGCTGGGCAAAAAATGGTGGTGTGGCAGTAGGAATTGATATTTTTTATGATGCTCTGTTATTACAGGAAAGAGGTTTGCTGCATTATCTGGTCGGTCAGGATATGGCTACTATGGGATCTAAAGGACTATCAACATTATATAATTATATAAAATATGGAATTAAGCCAGATGAATATATTGAGACAGGCTTACAGATTGCTAATGAAAAAAATTTACAGCGTCTTTTGCAGACTCATCGACCCTGGAGAGTTAAATAAGGTGGGAAGTTAATGTTTAATAATCTTATAAAAAAATTATTTAATAGAATAGAGATTCATACGATTAGAACTAAACTTATTATTTCTTTTCTGGTAATTGGTCTGCTGCCAATTTTATTATTTGGTCTGCTTTCTTTTAATATTTATCGGGGTGCAATTAATGATCGGATCAGTGATTATTCTCAGGAAATGGTAAACAGGATGGAAAGAGATCTGGAAGATTATATTAGTGAGATAGAAAGATTTTTAAGTAGAGAACAGGATTTTTATATCAATCAGTTTATTAAGCTAACCCAGGCTAATGATTTTCGCAATAATAGAAAGTATGCTTTTAGAATTTGGGAGGACTTCAATAATCTAAAGCAGATGAAACCGGGTCTGGAAGATATAGCTATCACTTTTCAGGATGGACGCAGAATCAGCAGCTACGGGACTTTTAACATTGATCTAGAAGCTTTCAAAGCTAAAATGTATCCCAATTTAAGTGGAGATATATATATTACACCACCATATAAAAGCTACTTTCAGCAGGAAGTTATAACCATTGTAAGCTCCTATTATCCGGAGATAGCAGAGGAAAATGTTTTGATTTCTGCAGATATTGATCTGGATGTACTGGCAAACCTGACAGATTTCAATCTTGGGAAAAAGAGCTATTTTTTAATTGCTGATCAAAATGGGGATATTATTTATCACCCGGAAAAGGAGAAGATTGGAGAAAGAAGTCTTTTATATAATGATGGTTTTCCCGATCGAAAAATTAGCTTGAATGGAGAACAGTATTTATTGACTTCCACTTTTTCTAAATCAACAGGCTGGTATATAATTAGTATGGCTTCTGCTGATGAGGTAGAAGCAGAACTTAATTATATTACAGAACTTACAATCTATATGACAGGAACTATTCTCTTATTAATTATTTTACTTGCTCTTTATTTGTCCTCTTCTTTGTCCAGGCCAATCCAGAAGCTGCAGGAATTAACTCATCGTGCTTCCGAAAATGACCTGTCAGTTAAAATTGATATCAGTGGTGATGATGAAATTGCAGAATTAGGTCAGAGTTTTAATAAAATGATCAGGCGAATAAATAAATTGATGGAGCAGAATGTTAAAGAACAAAAACTTTTAAGACAGCTGGAAATGCAGAGCCTTGATAATCAGATTAAACCTCACTTTATTTATAACACTCTTGACTTAATTATTGGTCTTTTAGAAAATAAGGATTTTGACCGGGCAACTCATATGGTTGAAGCATTAGGTAAGTTTTTTCGACTCAGCTTAAGCCACGGTAAGGAAATGGTATTAATTAGAAATGAGATTAAACATGTAAAAAATTATCTCTTTATTCAGCAGTTCAGGCACGGAGAAGAATATGAATATATTATTGATATAGAAGATTTGGAAATAATGGATAAACACATTCCCAAGTTAATACTGCAGCCGATTGTTGAAAATTCAATTTATCATGGTCTGCTGCCGACTGAAAAAAAGGGTTTGATCATTGTTAAAGGTTACAGAGAAGATAAGAATATATATTTTAAAATTGTAGATAATGGAGCTGGAATCTCAGCTGCAAAAGTTAAAGAAATTAATAAAATTTTGACTGGTGAGCTGGAAACCAATGATCAGCAGAAATACTTTGGCCTGCGCAATGTGGATCAGCGTTTAAAATTGATGTATGGTGGAAGTTCTGGACTAACAGTTGAAAGTATTAAAGGAGAAAAAACAGTTGTTACTATCAGAATTGATCAGAGAGGGGGAAGGTAACTTTGAGTTTTAATTTACTGCTTGTTGATGATGAAAAGCCAATTCGAGAAAAATTGATTAATAATACAGACTGGGAAAAAGAGGGCTATCAAATCTTTGCTGCTGCCAATGGAGAACAGGCTTTAAAAATTATAAAAGAAAAGGGAATAGATATTCTGGTGACTGATATCCAGATGCCCAAATTGAGTGGGATGAATTTAATAGAAAAAGCCAGAAAAAGTGGTGACCATCTCAAGGTGATTGTAATTTCTGGTTTTGCAGAATTTGAATATGCACAAAAATCAATTCGCTTTGGGGTCAATGATTATCTATTAAAACCCTTTCGTTCAAAAAAACTGCTGCAGGTTGTTAATAAAGCCAGAGATGAACTGATTAAAGAGAAAAACAATGAACAGCGGCTTGCTGTTTTAAGAGGTGAAATATCCAGTTATATTAATCAAAATAAGCTTAATACAATATATAACTGGTTAATAGATGACCAGTTTTTTCAGCATCAATCTTTAATTATGGATAGGATTGACTTAAATGCAGTTTTAAAAAGAGGTAGTAAAGAAGACATTTTAAACACAGTAAATAAAATTATTGTAGAATTACAAGGTGTAGATTTAAATAAAGAAAAGTTATATGTTGTTTTAAATAATTTGATTTTAGAAAGTTTTAAAATCATCAAGGATTTAGATTATGAAGCTGAAGATTTAATGAAAATTATTGATAAAGATAGGATAGAGAAGATCAATCATGATGACTTAAAAGAAATAGGAATCATCCTGAAGGAGTTTTTGCTCAGACTACATGATTTAATTTCTTTTAATCCTGGTGATAAAAACGCAGAAATTATTAGTGAGATGAAAGAATATGTAGCTGCAAATTATCAGGATGGAATTACTTTAAGTGAGATGGCCCGCAAATTTAATTTAAGTGCCGGTCATTTAAGCAATCTCTTCCATGAAGAAAGTGGTGAAAGCTTCAGTGAGTATCTTAATATGATTAGATTAAACAAAGCTAAAGAACTTTTGAAAACAACAGATGATAAAATTTATCAGATTGCAGACCAGCTTGGATTTAATGATGCCTATTATTTTAGCTCCTGGTTTAAAAAACTGGTCGGAGCCTCTCCCACGACTTATAGAGATAATATAAACCTTCTTTAATTGTTGTTATGGCCTTACTGAAAAATATAATATAAAGATATCCAGAATCCTCAGCTGAAATTTAAGGCTGGGGATTTTTTTATGATAATCAGTGGAGCAGGACGCGGAGTGAACAACAAGGTAAAAAAGATAACAGCTTTGAAAAACTTATATAATGGTCTAAATTCATTAATACCAAAAATATTCAAGGGTTTAAAAAAATATTCTATGGTTAATCCGCTAATTATTGTATACAATCTTAATAGATCAAATAACTCTTTGAGGATTATAAGTAATTATAAGTTAATAATGGTTCACATTGAGAAAACTATTAGGGGGTTAATTATGAAAAAATTAAGTATTTTGTTGGTAGTAATTTTATTAGTTTCCTCAATCTCAATGGCGGCTTTTGCACAGGATGGTGGCGGTTGGTTAGACAATCTTCTTGGTAATAATCAAAAAGAAGATGATGGTCTGGTCAAAGTTGGATTTCTGCTAAAGACAATGCAGGAAGAAAGATATATTAAAGATAGAGATGCTTTTATTGAAAAAGCAGAAGAATTAGGTGCTGATGAAGTAATTTTTGATTCAGCTAACAATGACGAAAATCTTCAGCTTTCTAAGTTTGAAAATATGTTAACTCAGGGTGCTGATGTAATAGTACTCCAGCCTGTAAATACAGGTACAGCAAGCAACATGGTTAAAATGGCACATGAATCTGGTGTTGCTGTAGTAAATTATGATTCATTAATCATGAACAGTGCTGTAGATGTATTCTTAACTCAAAATAGTTGGGCTGTTGGTGAACTGCAGGGTCAGGCCATGGTAAAATGGTTTAAAGAAAACCGTGGAGAAGTAAAAGGTAATGTAGTTTTATTAAGAGGACAGCCTGGTGACTCCAATGCAAATGCATTTTCTCAGGGTGTTTTAGATACTGTTGCAAAATATGAAGGACTAAACTTAGTAGTAGATCAGAGCCATGAAGGCTGGTCACCAAATCTAGCAATGGCAACAGTTGAAAACGCTCTAACAAAATATGACAATAATATTGATGCTGTTGTGGCGAATAATAGTGGTATGGCTTCCGGTGCGGTAAGAGCTTTAGAAGCTCAGGGTATGGCAGATAGTGATGAGGTATTTGTTGCCGGTTCTGATGCTGATTTAATTAATATTAGATATATTGCTCAGGGTAAGCAGACTGTTGAAATCTTTAAAAAGATTAAACCCTTAGCTTATAAAGCTGCAGAAGTAGCAGTTACCTTAGCAAAGAACCCAGATAAGCCAATCGACGAAATTGTAAAGATCGACCGTTATGTTGATAATGGTCAGAAGGAAGTTCCAACTGTAATTACAGAAATCGTTGTTGTTAATCAGGACAATATTATGGATACTGTAGTTGCTGATGGATTTCACGAAGCAACAGAGATTTTTAAAGAAGAGTAAATATAAGTCTATAAGATCAAATAGTATAGCAGTCCCATCCAATTGTGGATGGGACTGCTTTGTAAATAATCAATTCTGGAGGTAAAATAGATGGCTGAAGAAATTCTGGAAATGAAAAGTATAATTAAAGACTTTCCTGGTGTAAGAGCTCTGGATCATGTAAATTTCACTCTGGAAAAAGGAGAAATTTTAGCTCTGGTTGGAGAAAATGGTGCCGGTAAATCAACTTTAATGAAAGTTTTAAGTGGTGTCTGGCCCTATCCTACCTATGAAGGGGATATTTATCTTGATGATCAACTTGTTCGTTTTGATAACACAAGAGAAGCAGAAGAAGCCGGGATTGGGATTATTCATCAGGAATTAAATTTGCTGCCTGACCTATCTGTTGCTGAAAATATATTTTTAGATCGACATCCTTTAAATAAATTTGGTGGAATAAAATGGGAACAGCTGTATGATAATGCTGCAAAAATGCTGTCTCGACTTAACATGAATATTGATCCCAGAATAGAACTTGGAGATTTAACAGTTGGGAAACAGCAGATGGTTGAGATTGCAAAAGCACTTTCTTTAGATACCAGAATTTTAGTTTTTGATGAACCTACTTCTGCTCTTACTGAATCGGAGATTAATGAACTTTTTACTGTAATCAATGAGTTAAGGGCCAGTGGAGTTTCAATAATTTATATTTCTCATAAAATGGAAGAAATTAAGGAAATAGCAGACTCAGTTGTGGTGTTAAGAGATGGTTCAACAATTGGAGATAAGATTAAGATTGACCAGGTTACCCTAGATGAGATTATAACCAGAATGGTCGGACGAGATATTAATGATCTTTTTCCAAATCATGATTTTGATAGAGGTGAAAAGACTCTAGAAGTGAAAAATATATCAGTTCCAGATCCATTTAATCCTGAGAAAAAGCTGGTAGATGATGTTTCCTTTTCAGCTTACAAAGGTGAAATCCTTGGTATATCTGGTTTGATGGGTGCTGGAAGAACTGAGTTAGTTAATGCGATTTTTGGAGTTTATGGTAAAAAAAGCGAAGGCGAAGTTTATCTTAATGGTGAAAAGCTGAAGATTAAAGCTCCGGCAGATGCAATTAATAATGGTATTGCTCTAGTTACTGAAGATAGAAAAGAATTGGGTCTTCTCCTAGATAAAAATCTGGTAATGAATATGACCCTACCCTCAATTAAAAAATTCAGTTCAAAGTTAGCGATGGATAATCATGCAGAAAGAGCTGTAACTGAAAAATATGTTAATGAATTAAACATTAAAACTCCTGGTCTGGATGTTTTTGTAGAAAAATTAAGTGGGGGTAATCAGCAGAAGGTAGTTATTGGTAAATGGTTGATTACTGACTCTGATGTCTTAATTTTAGATGAGCCGACACGGGGGATTGATGTTGGGGCTAAAACTGAAGTTTATCGATTGATGAATCAGCTGGTTAAACAGGGAGTTACAGTGATTATGATTTCTTCCGAATTACCAGAAATCATGGGCATGAGTGATCGAATTGTTGTAATGTCAGAGGGAAAGAAAACCGCTGAATTAGATCGTTCTGAAGCGGATCAGGAAACAATAATGAAATATGCTACTGGTAATAAAGGAGTTGAATAAATTTGAAGAAATTCATCAAAAATAATGGTACATTTATTGCATTAATTTTTTTAATTATTATTTTAAGTTTTTTATCCCCTTCATTTTTAAGTTCCAGAAACCTGACTAACCTGGTGCGCCAGGTAACTATTAATGGAATAATTGCTGTTGGGATGACAATGGTAATTCTGCTGGCAGGGATTGATCTTTCGGTTGGTTCTGTTGTTGGTTTATCGGCAGTAACCGTTACTTTACTGATGCAGGCAGGATTTGGAATGTGGCTTGCAATTTTAATTACTTTAGTCGGAATTGGTGGAATTATAGGATTTTTTAATGGGTTTATGAGTGCCAAGTTTGATATTCACCCCTTTATTATTACTCTGGGGGTAATGACAATTGCAAGGGGACTAAGCCTTGTTTTAACCCAGGGAGTGTCAGTTCCGGTAACCAATAGTACATTTGCCAGTATCGGTAGTGGTTATATTGCTAAACTACCTTCTTTGATTATTCTTGTGGTAGCTCTTGCTTTGGGAATCTGGGCTGTTTTTAAAACCAGTATTGAGATTAAGAATGGAGAAAAAGTTAGGAATAAGGCTAAATTAACAGGTGGAATTATTCTTAGTTTAGTTGGATTTGTTTCTGGATTTTTGATTTTCATTGGTTATCAGGGAATTCCAATTCCTGTAGCTATCTTTGTCGTAATTGTAATGATTGGAATTTATACTTTACAAAAAACACGTTTTGGTCGTAAATTATATGCTATTGGGGGCAACGAAAAAGTAGCCTGGCTTTCTGGAATTAATATTTTAAAATCAAAAACAATGGTTTTTGTAATCACAGGTGTCTTAAGTGCTGCCTCAGGTATTTTATTAGCTTCCCGTTTAAATGGAGCTTCCCCAAATCTTGGTGATGGCTTTGAGTTAGATGCTATTGCTTCTGTAATCATTGGGGGAACCAGTTTTATGGGTGGTGTAGGTACAATTACTGGTACAGTCATTGGTGCCATTATCATTGGAGTTATCAATAATGGAATGAGTCTTTTAGGAATTAATACATTTTATCAGATGATCGTTAAAGGTTTTATTATAATCTTAGCTGTAATGATTGATGTCTTAAATAGAAGAGAAACTGCATAATTTTATATTTCAAAATAACAAATATCACAGGGACAGCTGGAGGCTAAATTTTCAGCTGTCTTTTTTTTCTTTTCAGATTGCTTTTTATGTGATAAAATAAGAATGGAGATATTATATCTGGAAAGGTTGTTATAATGAAAAAAAATAGTGCTAATTACAAAGATGCTATGAATTCTATAAAAAATAATAATGTTTCAGATGCAGTTGATGAATTAAAATTATGTTTAAAATTTAATTCTAAAAGTGTGTCTGCACTTAATTTGCTGGGACTTGCTTATTATTTAAAATGTAGATTTGATAAAGCGGAAAAAACCTGGCGTAAAAGTCTTTCGCTGCAGAGAGATAATAATAAAGCCCGGGACTATCTGGAATTAATTACAAAACAGGATTTTAAAGAAATTAGAAAAGAATATAAAGATATTTTATTTAATGATGAAGCAAACCGGAATGAAAAGATACAGTTTTTAAAAAAGTTGACAGCAGAATATGATGAATTGATTGAGCCCTATGTTATTCTGGGGCTTTTGTATAAGAAAGATGAAAATTATGAAAAAGCACTGGAATATTTTTATCAGGCTTATGATCTAGATTCCGGAAACCAGAATATTAAAAATTATATTATGGAGTGTGAAGAAGAGGATAAAAATAGTAATGCCTTTAATTTTAAATCAGAGACAAATAAAAAGAGTGCACTAATTGCGGGTGTAATTGCAGTATCTTTATTTGCTGTATTTTTGAATATAAGTGGTTTCAGTCCATTTAAGTGGATTGAGAAGAATATCCAGGGTTTTGAATTTGCCCGATCTGAGACTGAAAAAAATATGAGACAGCAGGGAGCTTCCTCGAACACAGAGAACAATTCTCTTTCTGCTGATAAAGAAATACCTGCTTCAGAGTCAGGCTCTGAAAATAAGAGTAATTTTTCAGAAATGAAAGCAGATAACAGTGAGAGTAAAAGTAGGAAACAAAACTCAGGCAGTCTGGATTTCTTGAATCGTTCTGATTTGCTTCAGTATAAAAATGATAATTCATTAATATCTTTTGATAGCATCCAGGAATTAATAAAAAAAGAAGAGCAGAAGCAAGAATTGGCAGAAGCCAGCACTTTTTTAGAGGAAGGTACAGAACAGGAGCTATTTAATCTTGGAATGGAATATTTTTCAAATCAAGATTATCAGAATGCCGCAGATATATTTAACAGTATTTATAACTTAACAGAAACTGATTATTTGAGAAGAGAAAGCCTATTTTTGCTGGCTCGATCTCATGAGAAAATGGATAATTATCAGTCAGCTGAACATTTTTATCGAATCTACTTAAATGAATATGATGATACAAATTATTATGATGAAGCTCTGTATAATCTTGGTTTAATGCTCAATGAAGCAGGAAAAGCGGAAAAAAGCAGGGAAATTTTAAAGAGGTTAAGGAGAGAGAATCCTTATAGTGAGTATAATAATTCACAGGTTTATGAAATTTTAAATTAATAATAATTTATTCGCCCCTTATATCAAAAATTCAGGACTTTGTTTTTTGATATAAGGGTTTTTTTGGTTTATTTTATTATTTTTATTCTATAAATTTTAGGCCATAATTTTCCTGTAATTAAGAAATTATCTTTTTCAGGATCATAGGCAATTCCGTTCAGGACATCTATTTCACCAGTATAATCTGTTTTTAAAATACCACTTAAATTCAGATAAGCGAGGACCTTTCCAGTTTGAGCATTGATTTTAATAATATAATCTGTCTGCCAGATATTTGCATAAATAAAGCCATTATGGTATTCCAATTCATTGATGTTTTTCATATTTTGATCACCATTTTTAACCTCAATTTTTTTAATTGATTCAAATGTTTCTGGATCTCTAAAGGTGATAAATTCACTGCCATTACTCATTATTAAATGCTGACCATTATTGGTCAGACCCCAGCCCTGCCCCTGGTAATTAAAGGTTTTAATTAAATTTAAATTAAGGTCATAAACAAAAGCGGTATTTTTTTTCCAGGTTAATTGATAAATTTTATCATTTAAAATAGTGATACCTTCTCCAAAATATTCTTGATTTAAATTTATTTGTTTTAAGACCTGACCACTTTCAATTTTTACTTTTCTTAATGAAGATCTACCATAAAGGCCTGTCCCTTCATAGAGGTAGTTATTGTAAATTTCCAGGCCCTGAGTAAAGGCCTGGGGATCATGTTGATAACTTTCTAATATTTGATAATTCAGTTTGTTTATTTCTCCTGCCTTAAGAATCGGAGAACTAAATATAGTAAAAATTAAAATTAAAATAATTGTTATATAATTAAATTTATTTTTCATTATTTTTCACCTCAATATTTTTAAATCCATATATCTGTATATTCGTTATTAATTAGCTAAAACCTTCTTTAGTCAATGATAATGGGGAGTAAATGGAAGCAAAAGTTTCTTAAGCGCTTTTTATGATGCTTAAAAGGCTGTAATTAGATTTAATTAATCAAGACAATCTACGATAATGATTTATGAGAGGAAGTGACTGGATGCTGCAGAAATTGGAATTAAATATCGACAGCTATCCCTCCCGGAAAGCCATGGGATTTTATAAGCTATCAGATAGTACTCAAAAATTTGCTAAAAAAGGGATTGAGGCTGCTCAGAAGGCAGCTGCTTTTTATGCCTCGACAGGTGATAAGCTGAGTGATTTTAAAAACTATAAAATTGCAGATCTGGGAGCAGAAATAATGTACAGTGAGCAGCGGGAATTAGTTGTAGCATATAAACCGGGACCAAATATTGATTTTAAGGCATAAAAGAAGAGATAACAATATTAATTTGGAGGGATTTAAATGGAAATAATGACCCGTGATTTTGGTAAAATAGAAATCGATAAATCAGATATCATTTCTTTTAATTCGGGACTGCCGGGATTTGAAAAACTAGAAGAATTTATTTTATTACCACTGGCAGAGGAATCACCATTTATTATAATGCAGTCAGTGGAAGATCCGGATATAGCTTTTGTAACAGTGGAGCCGGGAAATTTGATTCAGAATTATGAATTTGAAATTAGTGACAAAACAGAAAAAAAGCTAAAGATAGAGAGTGTATCAAATTTATTAATTTTAAATATTATCACCATAAAAGATGATTTTAAAAATAGTACCGCTAATCTTTCGGCTCCCATAGTAATTAATTTGGAAGAAAAACTTGGCCAGCAGGTAATACTTGATGATCAGCGTTATCAGGTGCGGTATAAAATTTTTGCAGCTGCAGAAGAGGTGGCAGAATAATGCTGGTATTGAGCAGAAAATTAAATGAGAAAATAATAATTGATGACCAGATAGAGATAACTGTGGTAGGAATTGAAAATGGAAAGGTCCAGCTGGGTATTGAGGCACCAAAAGAGATAGAAATTATGAGAAAAGAACTTTTAGAAGACGTTAAAAAGGAAAATCAAAAAGCAGTAAAAAACAAAAAATTGCTGGATCAATTAAATAATATTAAATTTAATCTTTAGTTTTATTGCTATTTTGAGTAAAAAATTATAAAATATGTTTAGGAGGTTATTATTATGCAGGGAAGAAGTGCTGATCAATACAAGCAGATGCAGATCAAAACAGCAAGTCCAGGTAAGCTTTTAT
This sequence comes from Halanaerobium saccharolyticum, assembly GCF_004362045.1. Taxonomy (GTDB): domain Bacteria; phylum Bacillota; class Halanaerobiia; order Halanaerobiales; family Halanaerobiaceae; genus Halanaerobium; species Halanaerobium saccharolyticum_C. Next base: position 139,652 of record NZ_SNWX01000003.1, read on the forward strand.
TGATGCTTTATCAGGGTGCAGTTAAATTTATGAAATTAGCAAAAAACAACATAAAAGAAGGAAAAATAGAAGAAAGCCATAAGAATATAATTAAGGCACAAAATATTATTTTAGAGCTGCAGAGTACATTAAACAAAGAACAGGGTGGAGAAATTGCTGTCCAGCTGGAAAGTCTCTATGATTTTATTTATAGAGAGCTTATCCAGGCTAATTTAAATAAAAACACCAGACATCTTGATAATGTTATACCTCTGGTAGAAGAATTATTTGTTACTTATAAAGAAATTGTAATCACCCAAAATTCTGGGGAACAGAAAAAAGTAAATATTGGTGTTTAAGTGGAGGTTTATTTATGAAAGACCTGTTTAAATTATATCAAAATTTAAAGTCCCTTACTAAAGCAGAGTCAGATCTGATTGAAGAGGGGGACTTTGATAATTTAAAAGAGAAATTAGAAGAGAAAAACAGCCTGATTTCTGAGATTGATAAAATTGAACCAAAAGATTATTTTGCCCATCTTGCTTTTTCTTTATCTAGAGAGGAACTGCAGAAAAAAAGAGACGCTTTATATCAATTAATGCAGGAAATTAGTAAGCTGCAGTCTCAGAATATGCAGGCTCTGGAGAAGAAAAAGAATGCAAACAAGGAAAAAATGATTTCCCTGTACAGCAGGGAAAAAAGTATTAAAGGATATCTTAATTCCGATAAATACGAAGCTAAATTTTTTGATGAAAAAAGCTAGTAATTTTAGCAATAATTAAACTTAGGGGGGAAGTTAATGCAGGACAATGGTTATTTAGATATGTTTTTTGATGAAGCAAAGGAATATGTTGAAACCCTGAACAATGGGATCTTAACCCTCGAAAATAATCCAGGGGATAAAGAAACAATTGATGCAGTTTTTAGAGCGGCTCATTCACTTAAGGGAATGGCTGCAACAATGGGGTTTCAAAACTTAACAGAACTAACTCATAAAATGGAAAATATGTTAGATAGAGTTAGAGAAGGTAAACTTGAGGTGAACACAGAGTTTATTGATCTTTTATTACAGGGGCTGGATAATATCCAGTTTCTGGTCGAAAAGATTAGGGAAAATGAGGGTGCAGAACCTGAAGGCATTAATTTAGAAGGGTTTATCCAGGAACTGGCTAATTATGGTCAGCAGGCTGCTGATTCTGAAGCCAGTGAGCAAAATAGTTCCGGGGAAACAGCTGATGATTTCAGCTTTAATCTGACTCAGGTAGAAAAGAAAGAATTGGTGAAAGTAAAAAAGGATAAGGAAAGAATTTATCATTTAAAAGTTGTCTTAGATGAACAGGATTTTCAGAGTGTGAGAGCTTTTATGGTTCTTAAAAAAATTGAAGAAGTTGCCCAGCTGTTTAAATCTACACCAGCTAAAGATGAAATTGAAGAATCAGAAGCAGCCGTTTCTGAACTAGATGTTTATGCTCTGAGCTGGCTGCCAGCAGGTGAATTTAAAGAAGAACTGGCAGAGATTTCTGGAGCAGAGATTACAAACTTCACTGAAATCGAATCTCTGGAGATGGAAAAACAAAATCAGGAAAGTGACAGCAAAAGTCTTCATGCTGAACATAAGGTTAATTCTTTCCAGAGTAGTTCAACTGTTAGAGTTGATATCTCCAAACTGGATACTTTAATGAATATGGTAGGAGAATTATTAATCAATAAAACTCGCCTGCAGTCTCTGGATATTCAGAAATCTAAATTTAATGAGATTATTCCTCAGTTAGATAGAGTGACCATGGAATTACATCACATTGTGATGCAGATTAGAATGGTGCCGGTGGGAGTAATGTTTAGTAGATTTCCGAGAATGATTAGAGATCTTTCTAATAAAATGAATAAAGAGATTGACTTTGTCATGGAAGGTCAGGAAACCGAACTGGACCGTTCAATTATTGATGAATTATCTGATCCGTTAACTCATCTTTTGAGAAATGCTATTGATCACGGTATTGAAAAGCCGGAAGAAAGAAAGGCTAAAGGAAAAGATGAAGAAGGACGGATAGAACTTAAAGCTTACCAGAAGGGTAGTGAAATCATCATTGAAGTTACAGATGATGGTGCTGGTATTGATTCTGATATTATAGGTCGTAAAGCGGTAGAAAAGGGGATAGTTGGAGAAGAAGAGCTGGATCAATTAGAAAGAAGAGAAATACTTGATTTTGTCTTTCACCCTGGTTTCAGTACAGCTGCTGAAGTTACAGATGTATCCGGACGTGGTGTGGGAATGGATATAGTCCGCAATGTAGTTAAAAAACTTGATGGTCAGATTAGTATTGATTCTGAACTGGGAAAAGGAAGTACTTTTACTATTTCTCTGCCGCTGACTCTGGCAATTACTCAGGCTTTAATGATTACAGTTGATGGTGATACATTTGCTATTCCACTAAATGCTGTCAGCGAAACTCTGACAATTAGTCCTGAAAATATCAAAAAAGTTAGAGGCAAGGATGTAATTGTCTTAAGGGAAAATACTATACCACTTGTTTCTGCTTCTGAAATATTTGGTAATAAGAATCTGGATTCATTCAAAAAATCTGATTCTGATTTATCAGTTGTAATTTTAAAGAGCGGTGACCGTTATATTGGTTTAATAGTAGAAGAACTGCTGAATCAGCAGGAAATTGTTATAAAATCTCTCGGTAATTACCTGCAGGATACTGAATATATCAGTGGTGCTACAATTATCGGTGATGGGGATGTTGCTTTAATTATTGATGTAAGAGATATTGTTGCATAAATATAAAACTTAAATAGGAGAGATTAAATAATGGACCTCAGCATTGACAAAATAAACTGGCAGAGTATTAGAACCAAATTAGTAATTATTATTAGTGTTTTAGTTTTAGCTTTAATTTTACTTTCTTCAGTCTTTACATATTTTCAATCAAGCAGTATCCTGGAAGAAAGTATTTATCAGGCAGCTTTAGATAAGGTTCAAAATAATGCAAAACAATTGGATATGGTTATAAATCAGAGTGTTAGTTCAGTTAAAAATCTTGACCACACCTGGTTTGACAGCCGTACAACTTTAGATACGGAATTAGCAAGACAGCTTTACTTTAATATGGGGAACAACGAACATTTTGCAACAATAGTAGAGGAGCATCCTTATCTGTCTTCACTTTTTTTAATTGATTTAAATGGTCAGATGAGTACAACACTATCCTCTGAAGAAATAGATGTCTCTGAAATGGGCTTTTTTAAGCGAGCTTTAGAGAGTAAAGAAGTTTTCATCAGTGATCCTGTACAGACACCAGGAGCAGAGGAAGAGTCTGTTTTAATAGTTGAACCTTATTATATAGCTGAAAAATTAAATATGATTTTTGGGGGATCAATTCCTCTTTCCGAATTTAATGAAATGATCGCTTCAATGAATATTAATGGAGAAGGCTCAGGGTTTGTTATTAATCAAAATAATTATGTGATAGCTCACGAAAATCCTGAGTATCAGGGAAATAAATCACTGCTAAAAGAAGGCGGAGAAGAAATCAAAGCGCTTTTTCAGCAAATGCAGTCAGATGCCAGTAAAATTGAATTCTATCATTTTCTGGGAGCCGAACGTGGTGTAGCTTTTGCCCCTTTAAAGTCTGCTAATTGGTCGCTTGCGATTCAGGCAAAAAATTCAAATGTTATGGCTCCAATTACTTCTATGAGATATATGAGTATTTTAATTGGTCTAATTGCTGTCATAATTGGAATGGTAGTTGCATATTATATTGCCGGCTATATCGCAAAACCAATTTTGAAATTGAGAGACTCGGCCAATGTTATTGCTGGGGGAGATTTAACAGAAAAGGTAGACATTGAAAATAATGATGAAATTGGGGAGCTTGCTGATGCTTTTAATAAGATGGTAGATAATATTAAAAAGCTGGTTGTTAATATTAAGGATTCTGCCGTCAGAACTGATCAAACTGGGGAAGAATTAAAACATACAGCGGCAGAGACTTCAACATCTATCGATAATGTTGCTGCTTCAGTAGAAGAATTTTCTGCCTCAATTGAAGAGGTTGCAGCATCTGCAGAAGAATTTGCCTCTTCCAGTACAGAAATTAACGAAAATGTTCAGGGAATTACTAACTATACAGATCAGGTTAATGTACTGGCAGAAAGTGGTCTGGAGGAAATGCAGAAAACAGAAAGAGAAATGGAAGAAGTAATGGAAGTTTCTGCAAAGTCAATTGATAAGATTAATAATTTAAATGAATCTGCCGGTAAGATAAATGGTATTGTTAATATGATTTCTTCAATTGCAGAACAGACAAACCTGCTGGCTTTGAATGCGGCTATTGAGGCTGCCAGAGCTGGAGATGCAGGACGTGGATTTGCAGTAGTGGCAGATGAGATTAGAGAATTAGCAGAAGAAACAAAAGGATCTACTGATGAAATTAAGAGTCTGGTAGATAACCTGCAGGATGAAATTGGAGCCACAGTTGGAGTTATTAATAATACAAATGATCAGATCAAAACTGGTGCAAGCTCTGTTTCTGAAACAGGTAAGACCTTTAATAATATTACTGATAAAATTAAAGATGTGGTGGCACAGGTTAGAGAAACAGCAGCTTCGGTTAATGAACTTTCTAAAGGAAGCCAGGATATATCCAGGGTTACCGAAGAACAGGCAGTAAACAGTGATCAGATTTCCGAGTCGGTCCAGAAACAATCTGAATCAATGGAAAATCTGAATCAGGCAGTTGATAGTTTGACTGAAATGACAGTTGAATTAAAAGAATTGGTAGGAGAATTCAAAATTTCATAAATGGGGTGTGATTATGGAGACAGCTCAGGAGCGCTTGGATTTAGAAAAAGCTAAAAATCAAAATAATAAGAAAAGCGGTCAGGCTCAATATGTAGTTTTTAATATTGGAGAAGAAGAATACGGGATAGAGATAGAGTATACCAGAGAGATTATTAAATCTGCTCAAATTACTAATGTACCAAATACTGAGGAGCATGTGGTTGGTGTTATTAATTTAAGAGGTATTATTGTTCCGGTAGTTGATCTGCACAGCCGCTTTGAAATTGACCAGGATAGTGGAGATTTTGAAGAAGATGAGCAGAGGACTATTACAGTTGAAGTAAATGAAATGCTTTTAGGAATTCAGGTAGATCATATTGAAGGAATTGTCTGGCTGGAAGAGGATAGTATTACTCCTGCGCCAGATGTGGAGAGTAATTTACGACAGGATTATTTACGCGGCGTTTGTGCCCGGGATGAAGATCATCTTTTAATTCTACTTGACTTAGAAAAAACGCTTTTTACTTAATAAATTATTAATAACTTTCCCCATTATAAAGTTATTATTTCTTAATAATTTTTAATGGGGAAAACTGTTTTATAAGATTAATCTAATAAAATTTAAGCTGGAGGTGGTTATTTTGCAGATTAAAGAGATCAGCCAGGATAAAAAACAGTATGTTATTTTTTATTTAGCAGATAAGAAATTTGGAGTTAACATTAATCAGACAAAAGAAATTTTGTCTAATACTGAGATGACTTTTGTTCCAGACAGCCCTGAGTTTATCAGTGGAATAATAAACTTGCGGGGATCTGTGGTACCTGTAGTTAACTTAAAACTACGACTTAATATTAAGGGTAATAAAGAAGATAAAGAAGAAAAAATCATTATTGTAGAGCTTGATGGTTTGACTGCAGGGATGATGGTAGATGATGTTAAAGAAATTGAGCCTTTAACAAAAGAAAACATTGTTAATTTACCTGATTTAGCCAAAAAAGTTGATAGTGACTATATCGAAGGTGTGGGCAGAGCAGATAAAGATGATGAACTGCTTTTGCTGCTTAATCTTAAAAATGTTCTGAGCAATCATGAGATTGAAGAACTAAAAAATGTTGATGGAGGAATCGACAGCTAAACAATAATATCGGGAGGTATGTTTATGGATTTAGATCAGGGTAAAAAGGATATTCTAAAAGAAGTGGCGAATATTGGTGCAGGTAATGCAGCTACTGCTTTTTCCGGTATGATTGGACAGGAAATCAATATGACAGTTCCCAAGGTAGAACTGATTGATATTCAGGATCTACCATCAATTACCGGTGATGAAGAGGAATATATTGCCTGTATTATGATTAATTTTTCTGGAGAAATATCAGGTAAGATCTTACTGGTTGTGGATATGGAAAATGTAGAGAGGATGTTAAAGCTAATTTTTTCTACTGACGAATTACCAGAAAAGTCAATGCAGCATTCTGCCCTCAATGAGCTGGGAAATATTTTAAGTGGAGCCTATTTAAAAGCAATCAATGATTTTACTGATCTAGATCTAGATCAGAGTGTACCTGCAATGGCTTATGATATGGCTGGCGCTGTTTTAAGCTCTTCTGTTATTGATTACAGCCAGACAGAAGATTTTATTTTGCTTTTAGAAACAGAGTTTATTGCCGGTGAAGAAAAACTAGAGTTATTTTATTTCTTTATTCCCGAAAAGGACTCCCTTGATTTTCTATTTGAAAAGCTGGTAGGTGGTAATTTTGCCTAGTTCGGATCAGGTAGCAGAAAAATTAGTTGTCAAAATGGCAGACCATGCAGTAGGTGATGAAAATACAGTTCTGGCTACCCTGGGACTTGGATCCTGTATTGGAATTGCTCTTTATGATAAGTTTTCTAAAGTTGGTGGTCTGGTTCATATTATGCTGCCGGAAAATCCAGGTGGCAAAAAAATTGTAAAATATGCTGATACAGGGATTCCATTTTTGATAGAAGAATTGGAGAGTCTGGGGGCTCAAAAAAGACGACTCTCAGCTAAAATTGTCGGTGGAGCCGGGATGTTTAAATCTGAAAGTGGAGATTCCGTGATGAAAATTGGAGCCAGAAATATTGAAGCAGTAAAAGACACATTAAAAAATATTGGCATAAAAATAATTGGCAGTGATGTTGGGAAAGATTATGGTCGTTCAATGTATTTTTATCTTGATGATGGTCGGGTTGAGGTAAAATCTTTCAGCAGGGACTTGAAAACAATTTAAAAATAATATATAGTAATAAAAGGAATAAGTTCATAATAAAAGAAAAAAGTTCTATTATTTTTGTAAATGGGCTTTTTACTATTGTAAATAAAAATCATTTCTGTTATTATAGTAGTTAATAGTGGATATTATTTAGAGGAGGTAATTTTTAAATGCCTAGGGTGTTAATTGTGGATGATGCAGCATTTATGAGATTAAACTTAAAAAATATATTAAAAGACGATTTTGAAGTAGCAGGGGAAGCAGAAAATGGAAAAGAAGCGGTGGAATTATATCAGGAATTAAAACCTGATATAGTAACAATGGATATAACAATGCCGGTAATGGATGGTTTAGAAGCCATAAAGGCCATTCAGGATATTGATCCAGATGCTCAAATTGTAGTCTGTAGTGCTATGGGACAGCAAAAAATTGTAATTCAGGCCATTGAGATGGGGGCCAAAGATTTTATTGTTAAGCCTTTTAAAAAAGATAGAGTTATGGAATCTTTAAAAAAGCTGTTATAAAGAATTTAAATTTGAAAAATCTCTGATTTGTACTATATTTAACATATAGTGCAATAAATATAATATATAGTACAATATTACACAATTGTATTAAATATTAGCAAAATTAGTGAAAGCTAATGACGCAAAGTTATGGGTCTAAGATATTTTTATTATGACCGCCAGGCTGCACATTCGAAAATCTATGGTTACAGACTATAGATTTTTTTGAGTTCAAAGGAGGAATAGAATATGGATAATTTGGAAGTCATAACCAGAGCGCTTGCTGGTTCTGCCAGACGGGGAGATTTGATTGCTAATAATTTGGCGAATATCAGTACCCCCGGCTATAAACGGCAGGATATTAATTTTAAGTCTGCTCTGAAAAAGGAAATGGGCTCAGCTAGCTCTATAAATTTAGAAACTACAAGAAGTGATCATATTCCTTTCAGTAAACAATATGCTTCTGTTGAGGTCAGTCAGAATAATAGAAACTATAGAAATGACGAAAACAGTGTTGATGTTGAGGTAGAGATGGCTGAATTGGCCAAAAATACGATCTATTATAATGTGATGTCCAAACGAGCTGCCGGACATTTCTCTATCTTAAATCAGGTTATTCAGCAGGGAGGTAAGTAATTATGTTTAAAGGTATAGATATTAGTGCATCTGGTTTAACAGCCCAGCGTCTGAGGATGGATACAATTTCTTCTAATATTGCTAATGCAGAAACGACAAGAGATGAAGACGGTAATACATATCGAAGGAAAGTGCCAATTTTTAAACAGAAACTGGACAGAGAGATGGAAGCAGGATCGGGGAATATCAGTGGTGTTAATTCAGCCGGAGTCGAAGTTGCGAAAATTGCCGAAGATCAGTCTCCATTTCGTTTAGAATACCGTCCTGACCATCCGGATGCGAATGAAGAGGGTTATGTTGAACTGCCCAATGTAAGTGTGATGACAGAAATGGTAAATATGATAGATGCCAGTCGTGCTTATGAAGCAAATATCCAGGCCATTTCTAATTATAAGAGTATGGCAAATAGTGCTTTAAATATCAGCACTTAATTAAGGAGGAGGAAGTATGGAAATAAACCCAATTAAATTTCAGACTGGATTTGAAAACTTTGCAATTGAAAAAGAAAATAAGAACACCAAAACACAGGCTTTTTCCGATTTGTTCAGGGAAAAGCTAAATCAGGTTAATGAACTTCAAAAAGATTCGCAGGCAGTGACAGCCAGTTTTGCTGTCGGTGAAACAGATAACATACATGATGTTATGATTGCAGCAGAAAAGGCAAAAGTTGCTATTAATTTAACAACTGCTGTGCAGACAAAGGTGATAGATGCTTATAATGAAATTATGCGTTTACAGGTATAGGAGCAGATATAGGATTACGGACAATATTGATCAAAGAGTATTTACGGAAGAGGTATAGTGATGGCCGAAATTTTCGCAAAATACAGAGAAGAACTACAGAATACATGGCAAAAACTAAATAAAGGTGTACAAATTCTAATTATTATTCTCACGCTAATTATGGCTGGTGTTTTCGGCTATCTTATTTTTAGAGGAGCTTCTAATAATTATCAACCTCTTTTTACCAATTTATCTACAGAGGATACTGCAGCAATTGTAGAACGGTTGGATGAAAATAATGTTAATTATCAACTTGGAGGTAATGGCAATACAATTTTAGTTCCAGAAAGTGAGATTTATAGACTGAGATTAGATATGGCTTCAGCCGGTCTTCCGGATCAGGGAGTGGTTGGATTTGAAATTTTTAACAGCAGTGACTTTGGAACAACCGAGTTTGAGAGAAGAGTTAATTATTATCGAGCACTCGGGGGCGAATTAAGCCGCTCGATTCAATCAATTTCCGGGATAGAATTTGCTAGAGTTCAGATTACTCCGCCTGAAGAAAGTCTTTTTCTGGCAGAGGAAAAATCTGCTACTGCTTCAGTAATGGTAAAACTAAATCCTGGCTTTAATATGAGTTCAGAACAGGTTAGTGCTGTCCAAAATTTAGTTGCCAGCGGAGTTCAGGATTTACCCTTAGATGAGGTTACAATAGTTGATACTAATGGTAATCTTTTATCTAAGCCTTCCAATACCGGAGACAATAACTGGTCTAACCCTCAAAATTTTGCTCTGCAGCAGAAGTTTGAGACTTCTTTAAAAAACGATTTAACCGCCTTACTAACAAAAGTTGTGGGGCCAAACAATTTTGCTGTTCAGGTTAATGCAAATCTCAATTTTGATCAGAGACAGGCAGAAAGCAAAACCTATACTCCAGTGGTTGATGACAGCGGTATTGTCCGCAGTCAGGAAGTAAACACGGAAACTCGGGAGAATGGAGTAACAGGTGGTGCACCTGGGGTAGATGCAAACATTCCCCAATATCAGGGGGCAGATGCTGCAGAAACCAGCAGTTATGAACGCGAAAATACAATTACAAATTATGAAATAAACGAAAGAATAGAAAAACATATTTATGCTCCGGGAGAGGTAGAGCGTTTATCTGTGTCGGTAATGATTGATCAGAACACTGAGGAAGAAACAGTTGAGCAGATTAGAAATGCTGTGGGAGCGGCAATTGGTTATAATGAAGCAAGAGGCGATGTCTTAAATATTAGTTCCATTGCCTTTGATGATTCTTTAGAAACTGCGGCTCAGGAAGCAATGCAGGCTCAGCAGGCAGCAGAAAAGCGTCAGATGTATATTTATGGTGGTCTTATCTTATTAGTATTAATCTTAACTTCTGCTTTAATTATCTACTTATATCGTAAAAAACCTGCAGCAGATAGAGGCGGCAGACTTGATGTAGCGGTGGAAGAAGATGAAGAAGAAATTGATTTATTTGAACCAGATGCAGACCAGAGAAAAAGAGCTAAACTTAAAAATGAACTAGAGAATGTCATTCATTCTGATCCCGAAAATGCAGCTAAGTTAATTCGAAGTTGGTTAGTTGATGAATAAAATGTCGAAGGAGTTTTTGTTATGAGAGATGAGTTGTCAGGTAAAGAAAAAGCAGCCATATTGTTAATTTCACTGGGACCTGATGTGTCTTCAGATGTTTTTAAACATTTAGATGATGAAGAAGTAGAGAAATTAACTTTAGAAATTGCAAATCAAAATAAAATTGATCCTGAAATGAAAAGAAAGATTCAGGAAGAATTTCTGCAGCTTCAGAAAGCAAATGATTACATTAATTCCGGCGGAATTAATTATGCTAAAAAAATACTGGAAAAATCTTTTGGTAAAGATAAGACACGCAGCATTATTAATCGTTTAACGGCTACTCTGCAGGTTCGTCCTTTTGATTCAATACGCAAATCAGACCCAACCCAACTTCTAAATTTCATTCAGGGAGAACACCCCCAGACAATTGCTCTGATTCTTTCGTATATTGATGCAGCTCAAGCTTCTCAGGTTTTATCCTCACTTTCACCAGATATCCAGAGTGAAGTAGCTAAAAGAATAGCTGTTATGGATAGAACATCTCCAGAAATTATTAAAGAAGTTGAATCTGTACTGGAAAAGAAACTTTCCTCAGTTGCTGCCAATGAATATGCCAGCGCTGGAGGTATTGAATCAATAGTTGATGTTTTAAATCAGGTAGATCGCGGGACAGAAAAAAATATTTTAGATAAACTGGAAGAAGATGATCCGGAATTAGTTGAGGAAATCAAAAAAAGAATGTTTGTTTTCGAAGATGTTGTACTTTTATCTGATAGAGCAGTACAGCTTGTACTGCGTCAGGTTGAAACTCATGATCTTGCTTTAGCATTAAAAACTGCCAGTGATGAAGTGGAGAATATTATAACAGGTAATATGTCCCAGCGTGCTGCAGAAATGCTGTCAGAAGATATGGAGTTTATGGGACCCGTCAGAATTAGAGAGGTAGAAGATGCACAGCAGCGAATTGTTAATGTGATTAGAGAATTAGAAGAAAGTGGAGAAATCGTCATTGCCAGAGGTGGGGAGAGTGAAGTAATTGTCTAAAGTTATTAAGGCCTCGAAGGTTACAGGAGAATATATAATAAATCAAAATCCTAAAACTCTTTCTTTTAATGACAATAATTCTGAATCTGATTCGGGCACCGGTGGAAATAGAAAAGCAAAAAAACAGCAGCAGGTTATTAGTCAGGCTGAACAGGAAGCTCAGGAAATTATTGAAAATGCAGAAGCAGAAGCAGAAAAAATAATTGATGCTGCTAAAAAAGAAAAAGAAGAGATCCTGGCTGAAAAGGATCAAATTTATAATGAGCTTAAATCTAAAGCTGAAGCTGAAGGTTTAGAAAATGCCGAAGCGGAAATAGACCGCTTAAAAGAAGAATTGGCTTCTCTGATCTCTGGTTTTGAAGAAGAGTTTAGTCGGGAAAAAGATAGAATCAGAACAGAAATTATTGAACTGGCTGTTAAAATTGCCAGTATTGTAATTGATGTTAAATTAGAGACCGAACATGAGATGATTAATAATATTATTTCTGACATGTTGAGCAAAATAGATGACAATCACCGGGACATTGTGGTTAGAGTTAATCCACAACTGCTTCCCTATATTGAGGAAAATAGATTTTATGAGCATATAAATCAGAAAAACATTGAATTTGTTTCAGATCCTGAACTAAAAAAAGGGGACTGTGTAGTGGAAACCAGCCTTGGTGGTAAAGAAGGAAGTCTAGTGCACAAACTTGATCAAATTAGAACTGAGTTATTAAAAGAGGTAGAACAGCATGATTAATCTGGATATGTCAAAATTAGAAAATAAGCTTAAGGACATTAATATGACTCGAAATTTTGGCCATATTAATCGTGTAATTGGACTTGTTATTGAGTCAATTGGGCCTCAGGCTTCACTCGGAGAACTATGCTTAATCAAAGGTGAACACGAAGATATTAAAGCTGAAGTAGTTGGCTTTGATGATAATAAAGTTTTGATGATGCCGATTGGTGAAATGGAAGGGATCAAACCTGGAGCCAGAGTTGTGGCAACTGATCAGAAATTAAAGGTTAAAGTTGGGAGAGAACTGCTGGGTAAAATAATTGACGGCAGTGGGAATGTGATTAATGATGATAATCTAAGTGGTTTAAGTGAGGTTCCGGTCAATCGCAAGCCGCCAAATCCCTTAACTCGGGAAAGAATTAAAGATCCTTTATCTTTAGGGGTTCGCTGTATTGATGGTTTTTTAACCTGTGGTAAAGGTCAGCGCCTGGGTATTTTTGCCGGAAGTGGTGTTGGTAAGTCAACTTTACTCGGAATGGCCGCCCGGAATACCAATGCTGATATTAATGTAATTGGTCTGGTTGGTGAGCGCGGCCGTGAGGTTAGGGACTTTATAGAAAAGGATCTTGGTCCAGAAGGTTTAGAACGCTCAATTGTGGTAGTTGCTACCTCAGATCAACCGGCACTGTTAAGGGTTAAAGCAGCGAATATTGCAACAGCAATTGCTGAATATTTTAGAGATCAGGGTGAAGATGTACTGCTGATGATGGACTCTGTTACCAGGGTTGCGATGGCTTTAAGAGAAGTTGGACTTGCTATTGGCGAACCTCCAGCAACACGAGGTTATCCACCTTCTGTATTTGCTGAACTGCCGAAGTTATTAGAAAGAACTGGAACCAATGATCTGGGTTCAATTACTGCCTTATACACTGTATTAGTGGAAGGTGATGATTTTAATGAACCTGTTTCCGACACCGTTCGAGGTATTTTAGATGGACATATTTCTTTATCCAGAGAGCTTGCAGAATCCAGCCATTATCCTGCTGTTGATGTTCTAAGCAGTGTCAGCAGAATTATGGAAGATATAGTAAGTGAAGAACACGGTCAGGCAGCAGCCAGACTGCAGAAATTGATTGCAACCTATAATCAATCAGAAGATTTAATAAATATTGGTGCCTATGAGAAGGGCTCCAACCCGGAAGTAGATAAAGCTATTGATAAAATTGATGAAATTAATGATTTTTTAACTCAGGGAATTAACGAAGAAACCAATTATGAGGATACTGTTCAGCGCTTAATCAAAATAGCTAATAATTAGTCTAAGAAATAAAGGTGGCTGAAAGATGAAGGGATATAAATTTAAGTTTGAAAAAATCTTAAATTTGAGAATCAGACAGGAAGAACAGGAAGAAGACAAATATTTATTTTTAAAAAAAGAGTTAAATGATATTAAAAATAAGATTAAGACTATAAAATCAGAAAAAGAAGATGTTTTTGAACATCTGCGGGATCAGGAAAATGATCTCACTTTAAATATCAGCCTCAGACGATATTTAAAAGAATTAAAAGCTAGAGAAGCGGCTGCCCAGAAGAAGAAGGAAGAAAAAAAAGAAGCAATAAAGGAGCAGCTTAAGGTTTTAATGGAAAAGAAAAAGGAACGCAAAACTATGGAAAAATTAAAAGAACAGGAAATCGAAAAATTTGTCAAAGAATTTTTGGAAGATGAACAAAAAGAACTTGATGAAATAGGCAGACATTATTCTATGGGTGGTCGATTAACTTGATAAAAAAGATTTTATTTTTTTTAGTATTATTTTTAATATTATTTGTAATGTTATCCTGGTCATTTAATGCACTGGGGATAATCGATATAAAAGCTACAGTAAGTAATCTAGCTAACAGCACACCAGTTGTTCAAGATTATATAATTACCCGGCAGGAGTTAGATTCTTTAGAGGAAGAAAATGCTTCCCTGAAGAACACTATAAGTAAAAAAGACAGTCAAATAGCAGAACTGGAAGCTCAAATAGAGAATTTAAAGGAAGAACTTGCTCAACGGGATAAGCTGATTGCAGATTTAGAATCAGATTATGAAGCCCTAAATACGGAGGAGCAGAATCGAGAAGCAAGATTGGAAAAAATCGCAAATATCTATCGTCAGATGGAGCCAGAAGCTGCAGCAGCTGTAATTCAAGAATTAGAAAACAATCTGGCTGTTGAAGTTTTAAGCAGGTTAGATGATGAACAGGCAGCTTCAATTTTAGAGTCTATGCCCCAGCAGCAGGCTGCACAATTTATCAGTCGGCTGGGTTTAGAATAAATAATGGATATATTTCCTTATCCAGGTTTATTAATTTTATGATTAATAATCAAAGAAAGGAGGTGAATAAATGACAGAAGCGTTATTAAATAATATTCTTCAGGTCAGCAAAAACGATTTTTCGCCGGCTAAGAGAAAGCAAATCCCCGGGAACAGCAGCAGAAGTTTTTCAGAGACGATGCAGGAGATTAATCAGCGGAATCAAAGCAGTCAAAAGAGTAATCTAGAAAATGATGACTCTGTTAAAGATAAATCTTCTTCACTCAGTGATCAGGAGTTTCTAAGTAAACTAAAAAAAATCCTTAGTAAAAACAATAAAGAAGTTCCTGCAGAATTACTGGCTCTGCTTCAGGGTGTTAGTTTGAGCAGTCAGCAGAAAGCAATGTTAGAACAGCTGATGCTTAATTTGCAAAATAATAATCTGGATGTTTCAGATCTCAAATCATTACTGGCAAAAAATAGTAATGATCAAAACACAGTCAGTGCTGAGGAGACTCATCTTTTTAATCAGGATGGGAAGAGCGAAAATCCAGAATCTATGACTCTTAATCCTGGTCGCCTGGAAAAGCTGGCTTCATTATTAGAAACTGGAGACCAGAAGTTAACTGGAGTAGAGAATTCTAAATTGAAAGCAGAACTTGATCAACTTGCTAAAATGCTGATCAACTCAAATTCTGGCAAGTTTAAAAATCCAGAAGCTAAGCTTCAGCAGATTTTAGGTACTGAAAATCTGCCAAAAAAGTTAACAGAACTAGCTTCTCTTTTTAAGAAAAGTGATCTTAGTTTAGAAGATTTAACTGCAGTTTCTGAGCAGAAGGATTTAAAACTCCCTCTGTTAAGTCAGGCTCTTGCGTCAGAAAATCTAAACTTTAGTGAATTAGGAGAAACTTTCAATCTGGAAGATAAATCTTCAATTTTGGCAGAGCTTAGTGCTCAGTTAAAAGAAATGCTGGCTGCAGAAAAGAATAAAGTTAGTAATCAGAAGACAGCTGTTAATGTTGAGTTTAGTGATACTAATATTTTCACTTTAAACAGTGATTCTACCCTAAATTTCAGTTCAGGTGGAGAATTAGAGAGTAAAAATCAAAATAACTTTTTTGATTTAAAAAATTCTAATTTTGTGTTTGACTTTGATCCAGAAAATCAGAGTCTGGCTAATAATTTAAATTCAGGAAACATCAGTCTGAATAATACTGCTAATTTAGCTGAAAATGCTAATTTGAGATCTCAGGTTGTCGAACAGTTTAGAGGTCAATATTCTCCAGAAACAAAAGAGATGCAGATTCAGTTAAAACCGGAATCACTCGGTAAAATTGATATCAGCCTTGCCTATGATAATCAAAAGTTAACAGGGAAAATGCTGGTTGAGAGTGAGCTTGTTCGAGCTCAACTGGAAAACAGCCTCAAAGGGTTAAAGTCAGACCTACTAAAACAGGGAATTAATATCGAGCAGTTTAAAATAGAAGTTGCCAAAAAAGCACCCCAGCAGGTAAGTAAACAGGATGAGTTTGCTTTTGATGATCAGGATGCTGCTTTTAGTGATGGAGAAACCGGTCAGAATCAGGAATATGAACAGCGCCAGTTTTTTCAGGGACAGTACTATGTTCAAAGAAATACTGGCAATTCAAATCTAGATAGTGAAAACATAATTATGAGACAGCAGGAAATAATAAACAGAGCAGCTTTTTCTAACGAAAATCTTAATCTGCTTGCATAAAGGAGGTAATTAAATGCCAGATATTACGGGTGTAGCAGCATCTCAAAACACTCAATATGAACAGGAAACACAGAGAGAGAGTCTTGAGGGCAATAATGGTTTAGGTCAGGATGCATTTTTTAAGCTCTTAATTACTCAGCTTCAAAATCAGGATCCACTGAACCCTATGAAAGACAGAGAGTTTATTTCTCAGATGGCAGAATTTAGTTCCCTTGAGAAAACTGAAAAACTCTATTCTTTATTGGAAGACAAATTAAGTTCTAATCGGGTGATTGATAACAGTAATTTAATTGGAAGAGAAATTACTGCCAATGTTGAAGGTGTTGAGCTTAAGGGAATTGTGGAAGCGGTTAAATCTTCCAATGATAAAGTATTAGCAGTACTGGATACAGGATCAGAGATTGAAATCAAGAATATTACTCAGGTTAAGAATGTCGAAGCTTAAAGCAAAAAGAGGTGTTAAATATGGATAATAGATTACAGATCAAGCAGCCAATACAGCCTCTTCGTAAAACACAACAGCAGAATAAGCCTGCTCAGGAAAACAAAAAATCTGATTCTCCTTCTTTTAAAGATATACTGGGAGAAAAGTTAAATGGAAAAGAAAAATTATCATTTTCCAAACATGCACAGAAAAGAATCGACTCTCGTTCTATTCCGGTTTCTAAAACTGAAATTGATAAGCTAAATAGTGGAGTAGAAAAAGCTAGAGACAAAGGTGCAAGAGATTCGCTGGTAATGGTTAATAAGGTGGCTTATATTGTTAGTGTGGAAAACAACACAGTCGTAACAGCTGTAGATGAGGATAGTATGGACGATAATGTATTTACCAATATTGATAGTGCTGTGTTTATGAAATAAAGATGTTTATCAAGCAATTAACTAATCATAAAAAGCAGAATAGAAGAAAATAGAGAATATGAGCAAGACTTTAAGCTGAAAAATTATAACATTTAGCTTAAAATCGGATATGAGCTGGACCTTTTTCAGGAAGCTCTGTTCTGCTGTCGATAACAGTGGAACTCCGATAAATACTGAAGGAGGAAAAATTATATGTTAAGATCGATGTATGCCGGTGTGTCAGGTTTGAACGCTCACCAGCAGATGATGGATGTAACAGGTAACAATATTTCTAATGTAAATACAATTGGATTTAAAAGCAGCCGTGTTACTTTTAAGGAAATGTTAAGTCAGACTATTCAGGGTGCTTCTGCACCACAGGATAATCGTGCTGGTACTAACCCACAGCAGGTTGGACTTGGTGTTGGGGTAGGAAGTATTGATAGTGATATGTCTTCTGGTAACCTGCAGTCAACTGGAAAAACATCTGATGTTGCAATTCAGGGTGATGGATTCTTTGTCTTGAGAGATGGCAACAATCAGGTTTATTCTCGAGCAGGAAACTTAAACTTTGATGAACAGGGTAGATTATATTCTTCCAGTACCGGAATGTTAGTTCAGGGCTGGATGGCAGATGCTAATGGTGATTATGGTGATTTTAATGCCCAGACTATTGATGATGTTACTTTAAAGCAGGAAATTAATGCTCAGGAAACTGACAGTGTTAGTTTTGGCAAAAATCTGGATGCTGATGCGACAAATACTCTGGATATACTGGAGCAGAATTTAGACTTGAGTGCAGGTGGTAATTCTGATACTCTGGAATTTTCATTAACACCTGTTGAAGGTCAGCATAATGTCTGGGATTTTACACTTTCAGGTGCAGAAATTACAACAAATATTGCTGGTTCAGGCTCAAATAAAATTTCTGGAACTTTAATTACGGATAATGATGGTGAAGTAGTAACTTTTGAAACTAGTAGTGGTACAGACTTAACTTCTGGTTTTAATGTTAATTTAAATGGTTCATCAGTTACGATGGATGCATTAGTTGATTCTTCAGGGAGTTCAATTACAAATATCAATGATGGCTTTTTGATTGCTCAAAATGGAGACACAACTAAAAATGCTAATCTTGCTTTTGATCAAACAGCAGTCAGAAACATTGCTGTTGATGTTTTTGACAGTCAGGGAGCAAAACACACAGTTAACCTTGAGTTAGAAAAAACTGCCAATAATGAATGGACAATTAATGAAAATGAAGTGGAAATTAACAATAATACGGTTACTAACGTTTTAGGTGGAAGTGACCATGTAATTTCTTTTGATAGTAATGGAAATATCGATGGTGGAGAAACTGTAGACTTGACTTTTACTCCTCCAGGACCAGGAACTTCACAGACTGTGGAACTTAATTTCAGTGACATGACTCAATTCGCCGGTGATATGACCGCTAACTTTACCAATGTTAATGGTTATGCCTCTGGTGCTTTAGAGTCCTTTTCCTTTACTGAAACTGGAGATGTGGTTGGTTCTTACAGTAATGGTTTAACTCAGACTCTGGCTAAATTAGGATTAGCAAACTTTTCTAACCCTTCTGGTCTGCTGAGGCAGGAAGGAGTTTTCCAGACAACAAGTAACTCTGGAGATCCGGAATTAGGTGCTGCGGCTCAAGGTGGTTTTGGTTCCCTGGCTCCAGCAACCCTGGAAATGTCAAATGCTAACCTTTCACAGGAGTTTACAAATATGATCACAGCTCAGAGAGGTTTTCAGGCTAACTCAAAGCTGATTACAACCTCAGATGAAATGCTGCAGACATTGGTTAATCTAAAAAGATAACTTGATCTAAATTGTCAGGCTGAAGTCTATTTTAGATTTCGGCCTGACAGATAATAAAGGAAGTGTATGATGATTAAATTGACCAGGACAAGTGGAAAAGAATTTGTATTAAATGCTGACTTGATAGTAGAGGTGCAGGAAACTCCAGACACCGTCATTACTCTGACTAATGGCAAGAAACTGCTTGTCAAAGATACAGCAGATGATATAATTAATAAAGTAGTTAATTTTAGACAGGAAATAATGGCTGGAATTTCTAGAACAGGGGAGAGATCTTAAATGGATTTAGCGACAATAGTTGGATTAGTAGCAGGAGCAATAATATTTTCACTGGTAGCTATACTGGGTGGTAATGTAGTAATCTTTGTTAGTATGCAGTCTGCCCTGGTAGTTCTCGGTGGTACCCTGGCCGGTGTAATGATCAGTTATACTTTCCAAGATTTAAAAAATATACCCAATCTTTTAAGAGTTTCACTGCAGGATGACAAAATGGAGTCAGAACATGTAATCGAAAATTTAGTTAATTTTGCCGAAAAAGCGAGAAGAGAAGGGCTTTTAGCCTTAGAGGATGACGCAGCCGAAATGAATGATGAATTTTTACAAAAAGGAATTCAGCTGGTGGTTGATGGTACAGATCCAGAATTAGTTAAAAATATTCTGGAGACCAAACTAACTTTTTTAGCAGAAAGACATGCAAAAGGTAGAGGTATTTTTGCAACAATGGGTCAGCTGGCACCTGCTTTTGGGATGATCGGTACCCTAATTGGATTGGTTCAGATGTTAAGTCAGCTTGATGATCCAAATCAGCTTGGTTCAGGGATGGCTGTAGCTTTGATTACCACTTTATATGGTGCACTGCTTGCAAACTGGATATTTATCCCGCTTGCTAAAAACTTAGAAACTCAGAGTAATCATGAAATCCACGTTAAAGAAGTTATTATCGAAGGTATTCTATCAATACAGGCCGGTGAAAACCCGAGAATTGTAAGAGAAAAACTACATGCTTTCCTCTCAGAAGAAGAAAAAGAGGTAGTAGAAGCCAGAATTAACGAAACCGGAGAGGTGGGTGCTGTAGAAAATGCCTCGTAAAAATAGGAATAATAATAGTGGAGGCGATGATGGAGGTGGTTCCCCTGCCTGGATGACCACCTTTGGTGACATGATGACCTTACTCTTAGTGTTTTTTGTACTCCTTTATTCTTTTTCTTCAATGGATGTAGAAAAATTCCAGGGTTTTATTTCAGCCCTGCAGAGTCAGCTTGGTATTTTAGATAGTGGTAAGACCATTACTGAAAATCCAAATATTGATGCAGGAACACTGGGACAGGACTATGCTCAGGCTCCTCAAAATATTCAGCAGATCATGAGAGAATTAAATAATTATATACAAAGAAATAATTTGAGTGATCGAGTGAATGTTGAAAATAAAAGAAAAGGCCTTGTAATTAGCCTGACCGGAGAAATATTATATCAACAGGGTAGGGCTGAGATAAGAGAACAGGGAAGAGAAGTTCTGGCTATGATTTCTGATATTCTAAAAGATATTCCCAATGATATTATGATTGAAGGTCATACAGACAATGTGCCGATTAGAACTAATGAATTTCCTTCTAACTGGGAATTATCAACTGCAAGAGCTGTAAATGTAATTAAATTTTTGATTGAAGAGAGAAACTTTGATCCGGCCCGTCTTTCAGCTGCTGGCTACTCTGAATATAGACCTGTTGCAGATAATAGCACAGCTGCAGGAAGGGCAGAAAACAGAAGGGTCGAGGTGGTGGTCTTAAATTCCCAGTACACTCTAAATAGTGGGGCTAATGCAGAAGTGAATAATGCGGCAGATGAAGCAGAAACAAATAATCAAATTAATACTGAAAATGTTGACAGCACTGATAATGCTGGGGAAGGAGGAAATAGAGATGGCTGAAGAAGGACAGATGAACTATAAAATGCTGGCCTTAATTGTAGTATTAGTTATTATTATAACTGGGGTGGCAAGTTTTACATTTTTTACTTATTTTTCTGTTTCCAGTGATGATAAAAATAACGAAAAGGAAATTACCAGTATAGAAGATATCAGACCAACCTATAATGCTGGAGATTATACTGTGAATATTTCCAATAATAATCAAATAAATTTTGTTAGAGCCAGTATTGTTTTTGAACTTGAAAGTACAGAGATGGTAAAAGAACTGGATAAACGTTCAGCTCAAATTAGAGACAGAATCATTTCTACCTTAAGAGCACAGAACGAAGAAATTTTAAAAGAACCCGGTGCAAATACAATTAAAAAAATCGTAAAAGATAAAGTAAATGAAATCTTAATTTCCGGAAAAATTACAAATGTCTGGTTTACAGAACTGGTTGTCCAGTAGGGAGGATAAAAGATGGCTGATGTACTAAATCAAAACGAAATAGACTCTCTGCTTTCTGCAATTAGTGATGGTAGTCTTGATGTAGAGGAAGCTAAAGAACAATCAGAAGAAAAAGAGATCAAAGATTATGATTTTAGAAGACCTGATAAGCTTTCTAAAGAGCAGATGCGTACTTTACAGATGATCCACGAAAATTTATCTAGATTATTTACGACCACTTTATCCACTAAACTTCGCAGTATGGTTAATTTCGAAGTAGCCTCAATTGAACAGCTTTCGTATTCTGAGTTTATTCATTCCTTACCTGAACCAACAATTATTGGTATCAGTAATTTAGAACCTCTGGAAGGACAATTTATTTTTGAGATCAATCCCGAAATTGGTTTTGCAGTGATAGACCGACTTTTTGGTGGTTTTGGTAATCCGATTGATGATGTTCGTTCATTTACAGATATTGAACAGGTAGTAATTAAAAGAGTTATGAACTGGCTTTTAGAAGGTTTTAGTGAAGCCTGGGAAAATATTTCAGATTTAAAACCAAAGCTGCTTGAACTAGAATCAAATCCTCAGTTTACCCAGATTGTTCCTGATAGTGATATGACAATTATTATTACTCTTTCAGCGCGAATTGGTGGTAGTGAAGGGTTGATGAACATCTGCTTACCATATATTATGTTGGAGCCAATTGTAAGTAATTTGAATGCTCAATACTGGTTTTCAAGTACAAGAGAAAAACAGACTCCAGAACATATAGCAAAATTGCGTAAAAGATTAAATGAGGCTCTGGTTGAAGTTGATGCAGTTTTAGGCAGTACGGAAATCACAGTCGAAGATTTTCTTTATCTTCAAGCTGGAGATGTAATTCGTCTTGATAAAAAGGTTGAAGAAAATGCTGAACTTAAAATTGGCAGCAGAAGAAAATACGAAGCAGTTGTAGGTAATAAAAACAAACATAAAGCAGTACAAATAATTGGTGTAGCGGAAAACTTGTTAGAGGAGAGTGAAGACGATGACGAATGATGGTAACTTTTTATCACAGGACGAAATAGACGCATTGATGAATGATGAGGATGAAGAATCTGCAGCAGAAAACGAAGCTGCTGATAATGAAGCAGATTTGTTTGATTTAAGTTCAGAAGAAATTGATGTTATTGGAGAAGTAAATAATATTGCTATGGGCTCTTCAGCTACAGCGCTCTCCACATTACTTGACGAAAAAGTAGATATTACAACTCCGGAGGTTGAAGTTCAAACTTTTAAGCAGTTAATTGAAGAATATGATCGGCCCTGTGTTTTAGTTAAGGTAGAATATGTAGAAGGAATTGAAGGTTTAAGTTTGCTTGTTATTGATACAGAAGATGCTGCAGTAATTGCAGATTTAATGATGGGTGGAGATGGTCTGGAAGGTATGGACCAGGAAATGCTAAATGAAATTTCCATTAGTGCTGTTGGAGAAGCCATGAATCAGATGATGGGTGCTGCTTCTACGGCAATGTCTAATATTTTAGATGAACTGGTGAATATTTCTCCTCCCACAGCAGAATATATTGATCTGGATGATGTGATTGAAGAAGGTAGAGATTGGTTTGATCCGGAAGAAAAAATTGTTGTTACTTCTTTTAAATTAAAGGTTGGAGATGTAATTGACAGCAGCTTTAAACAGATTTCATCCTATAATTTTGTCAAAAATCTGGCGGAATCACTTTTACATGCAGGTACAGGTTTAATGGATAATACGATAGATGAAGCGGAAATTGAGGAAGAAGTAAAAGAGGAAGTTGATACCTCAGTCAAAGAGGAATATCAGGAGGAGACTGCAGCAGGACCACAGAAATCTGCGGCTTTAAATACAGCTCAAGCTTCTTCTCGCGAGTCTCAGTCTAGTTCCAGACAGCAGCAGGCACCACAGCAGCGCAGACAGCCTCAAAATAGAAATATTGAACGCGAGGAAAAAGTTGATGTTCAGTCAGCACAGTTCCCCGAATTTGATGAAGCTTCTACTCAACCGCTGCCAAACAATATGGAATTAATTAAAGATGTTCCCCTGGAAGTTACAGTACGCCTGGGTAAAACAGTAATGAAAATCAGGGATATCCTGGATCTGGGAGATGGTTCAATCATCGAACTGGATAAACTTGCAGGAGAACCAGTAGATTTACTGGTTAATGGTAAACTGGTAGCTAAGGGAGAGGTTGTTGTTATTGATGAGAACTTTGGTTTTAGAGTCAAGGATATTATTAGTCCCGCTGAACGCTTATCAAAGATATAGGTTGGTGATATAATGAATTACCTCTGGGAAACATTTAAAATAAGCTTTTATCTTGTTTTAGTAATTGCCTTTATTTTAGCAATTTATTATTTGATAAAAAATAGATTTAATTTAAATAACTCCAGACAGATGGAAATAATTGATACTATGAGACTTGCCAATGGAGAAACTATTTATCTGGTCAAAGTTTTTGGCGAAATTGTAATGCTCGGCGGCAGCAAAGAAGAGTTGAATTATTTAAAAAGCTGGCCGATAGAAGAGATTGATCTTGATTTTAAGAAATTAGAAAAAAATACAAATAAATCTGATTTCAAGAAAAAACTTAAAAACATTCTGGCTAAAGATAACAATTCTAACAGCAGTGATCAGGATGCTTAAGAAATTATTTTTACTGGTCTTAATCGGGTTATTGTTATTTGGTTTAACCTTTTCTGCTTCTGCTCAGGATTTTAATATTCCTAATATTTCTTTTGAAATTGGAGATGGAACAGCTGAAAATCAGGGTGATGATCTTGTATTATCACTTCAAATTTTACTGCTGTTAACAATTTTATCTTTAGCTCCAGCAATCATAATTCTCTTTACTTCTTTTACCAGAATCATAATTGTTTTTTCAATTTTAAAAAGAGCTCTGGCTCTAAATAATATGCCTCCCAATCAGGTTTTAATCGGAATTGCAATCTTTTTGACCGTTTTTATCATGGCACCGGTCTGGCAGGGAGTCAATCAGGATGCCCTCCAGCCTTATTTAGCGGAAGAAATATCTTTAGAAGAGGCCTATCAAAACACAGTTGATCCGGTCAGAGAATTTATGTTTAACCAGGTTGATGAGCGTTCTTTAGCTTTATTTACTAATATTGCTGAGATTGAGCGACCGGAGACCAGGGCGGATCTTCCCACTTATATTCTGATACCCGCTTTTTTGATCAATGAAATTAAAATTGCCTTTCAGATAGGATTTTTATTATATATACCATTTTTAATGATCGATATGATTGTAGCCAGTATTTTAATGTCCATGGGGATGATGATGTTACCACCTGTAATTATCTCATTACCATTTAAAATTTTACTATTTGTGCTGGCTGATGGTTGGCACTTATTAATTGGATCACTTGTAGAGACTTTTTCATAATGAATTTTGGAAATATATAATTTAAAAGCTGTGAAGTTTACTAATTTAGGAGTTGAAAATAATGGGAGAAGCAGTAATTTTAGATATTGGACGGGGAGCTTTATATACAGTAATAATTGTTGTGCTGCCAGTTCTGGGAGCAGGATTAGTTACCGGCTTATTAGTTGCTATTTTTCAGGCGACTACTCAAATTCAGGAGCAGACTCTGGCCTTTGTACCCAAAATATTTGCTGTTTTAGGATCAATTGCTTTTTTTGGTCCCTGGATTATGACAACAGTAGTAGAATTTGTACAGCAGCTTTTTGAGAATATCCCTACCTATATTGGATAAGGTGTTGATTTAAATTGATTGAGGGATTAATGATTAATGAATATATATACTTATTTTTTCTGATTTTAAGCCGCTATATTGGGATGATGCTTTTGACCCCTATATTTAGCAGTCAGGTAATTATGTATCAGGCCAAGATTTTAGTAGCTGTTACTTTAGCTGTTTTTACTTTCCCCCTTGTTTATGGGATGTATCAGCCGGTTTATCCGGAAAACAATCTTCTGGTGATTGTAGAGATTATTAGTGAGGCCAGTATTGGTCTATTTATGGGGCTAACTGTTTTCCTGGTTTTTGCTGCAGTTCAATTAGGGGGGCAGATAATTGATATGAGGATGGGATTTAGAATTGCCAATGTAGTTGACCCTTTTAGTGGTGTTAATTCTCCTGTTATTGGTCAGCTGAAAAATATCTTTGTTACTTTAATTTTTCTGGCTTTAAATGGACATTTGTTATTAGTGAGACATCTCTACGAATCTTTTCAGATTATTCCCCCCGGACGGGTTAATTTTTCTAATCAAATCTGGCAGTATTTTTTCCGCAGAAGTGCTGATATGTTTGTTTTAGGAGTTAAAATTGCCCTACCTATTGCTGGTGCAATCTTTTTTATAGATATTATTCTTGCTTTTTTAGCCAGATCAGTTCCCCAGATGAATTTATTTGTGATTGGTCTTCCCATTAAAATAATGGCAGGTTTAATTTTACTCTTTATTTTAATGCCTGTTTTAAATAGTTACTATTCTGAGATACTGATGAATGTGATTAATGAAATTCCGGCAATGTTTAGATTAATTGCCCCTTAATAAAATTTTATATCTAATATTTTTATAATTTTAAGTTTAATTAGAGAATAAAGGAGTTAAGAGTATGCCTGATGGTGGAACTGGAGAAAAAACTGAACAACCCACGTCGAAACGAAAAAGAGAAGCTAAAGAAGAAGGTAATGTAGCTAAAGGAAAAGAAATTGGACAGGCTGTTACTTTACTGGCGAGTTTTATGTTTCTTTATTTTTTGATGCAGCAGATATTTCTGGGACTTCTGGATCAAATTCAGTATTATTTTAAGAATTTTATTATTGAACCATTTACAATTAATATGAGCTTTAATATTTTATATAATGCTTTTTTTTCTGTGGTTGAAACAATTTATCCGATTATGATTGTTACTGCAGCTGCCGGAGTTCTTGTCAATTTTCTTCAAATTGGAGCACTTTTCACCACCAAACCACTGGTGCCGGATTTAAAAAAAGTTGATCCAATCAAAGGTGCTAAGAATATATTTTCACTTAAAGGTTTTGTAGAATTACTAAAATCTTTATTTAAACTGGCTGTAATTGCTGTTATTGCTTATAGATTTTTAATGGGTAATCTTGAGATATTCGAAAAGAGTATTCATCAGGGTTTAAATGAATCACTGGTGGCAATAGCCGGCTTAATATCCCGGATGGCTTTTGCCATAATTGCTGCCTTAATAGTTCTGGGAATTGCAGATTTAATCTATCAGCGCTGGCAGCATAATAAGGATCTAAAAATGTCTAAATATGAAGTTAAACAGGAAAGAAAAGAGATGGAAGGAGATCCAATGATACAGCAGCAGCGTAAGCAGAGACAGCGCGAGATGAGTATGAACAGGATGATGTCTTCTGTTAAAGATGCGGATGTTGTTATCACTAACCCGACTCATATTGCCGTTGCTCTAGAATATGATTTAGATGAAATGGAAGCTCCGGTAGTGGTGGCAAAGGGTGAAGATTTTATTGCCCAGAAGATTAAAGAAAAAGCAAGAGAAGCAGAGGTCAAGATAATCGAAAACAAACCTCTTGCTCGTTCATTGAATAAAATGACTGAAATTGGAGATCAGGTTCCGGTAGAACTTTATCAGGCAGTTGCCGAGATACTGGCAAAAATATTTCAAAATAGAAATTAGCAAGGTTACTGTATTAATTCCAGTTTATTGTTTTAATTTCTCCTGATTGTTGATATAATAGGTATGACTTATGTATTTACTTTTGTTTTAAATGATGGAGGTTAATTTTATTAGTGGATAATAGTGCAGTTTTTACAAATATAACAAAAAATATGGATGTTGTTTTTGCTTTAATGGTAGTTGGAATTATAGTAATGTTTATTATTCCACTTCCAACAATCCTTTTAGATATGCTGCTGGCTGCAAATATAACCTTTTCAATGGTTGTTATTCTGGTGAGTATTTACACAACTGAACCGCTTGATCTTTCAGTTTTCCCTTCGCTTTTGCTATTTGCCACTTTATTCAGGCTGGGACTTAATGTTTCTACCACCAGGCTGATTTTAGGTCAGGCATATGCAGGGGAAATCATTTTGAGTTTTGGTGAATTTGTTGTTGGTGGTAACTATGTTGTTGGTTTGATTATCTTTTTAATCCTGGTAATTATTCAATTTGTGGTAATTACAAAGGGTGCAGAAAGAGTTGCAGAAGTAGCAGCACGTTTTACTCTGGACGCGATGCCCGGTAAGCAGATGAGTATTGATGCTGACTTAAATGCCGGTATTATTGATGAACATGAAGCTAAAAGAGAACGAGAAAAGATTCGTCAGGAAGCAGATTTTTATGGAGCAATGGATGGTGCCAGTAAATTTGTTAAAGGTGATGCTATTGCAGGGATTATTATAACCTTTATTAATATTATTGCAGGTCTGGTAATTGGTATGCTGCAGCAGGGAATGACTTTTGCTCAGGCAGCCGAAACATATATACTCTTAACTGTTGGTGATGGTCTGGTATCTCAGATCCCAGCCCTCTTAATTGCTACAGCAACAGGTATGGTTGTAACCAGAGCCGCATCTGACAATAATATGGGTAATGAAATGACAGAACAGCTTTTAAAACAGCCGAAAGCACTTTTTATAGCTGCATCTGTTTTAACGATACTTGGTTTTGTACCCGGTCTACCAACGATTCCTTTTTTGGTGCTGGCAGTATTTATTGCTACTATGGGTTATTTAATTGTTAGAATAGCAGAAGTTGAGACTCCTAAAGAAAAAGCAAAACAGAAAAGACCTGAGTTAAGTCCGGAAGAAAAACAGGAAATGAAAGAGCAGGAAATTAAGCAGTTAATTAAAGTTGATAAATTAGAGATTGAAGTGGGATATAATTTAATTTCTCTGGTCCTTCCCGAACAGGGGGGAGATTTTTTAGATAGAGTAGCCAATATTAGAAAACAGATTGCCATGGATTTAGGAATAATTTTACCACCGGTCCGGATTGTAGATAATTTACAGCTGCAGCCAAACACCTATAAAATCAAATTACAGGGAGTTGAGATCAGCGAATATCAACTTTTTGCTGATAAGTTTCTGGCTATGGATCCCGGTGATACTTTTGAAGATATTGAGGGTATAGAAACTGAAGAGCCTGCTTTTGGAACTCCCGCTATCTGGATTGAAGCTGAACAGAGGGAGAGAGCTGAAATGGCTAACTACACTGTAGTAGATCCTGGTTCGGTGATGGCAACTCATTTAACAGAAATCATTAAGTCTCATGCCTTCGAATTACTGGGTAGAGAGGAAGTTAAGAAGTTAGTTGATAATGTTAAAGAAGAGAATCAGGCAGTTGTAGATGAGTTAATGCCTGACTTAATGAACTTAGGAGAAATTCAAAAAATATTACAGAATTTATTATGGGAGAATATTCCGATCAAAAATTTAGTCTTAATTTTAGAAACTCTTGCTGATCATGCAGGTCGAACAAAAGATCAGACAATATTGACGGAATATGTTCGTCAGGGATTATCCAGACAGATCAGCAATCAGTTTACCGATGAAGCTAATAACTTAAATGTCTTTACTATAGATCCCCAAAAAGAAGAAAAACTTGCAAATTCCTTAGAACAATCAGATCAGGGGAATTATCTATCATTACAGCCAGCTGAAGCTCAAAATCTAATTAATAATATTGTTCAGCAGGCTAAACAGTTATTAGAGCAGGGTAAAGAACCAATTTTATTAACTTCACCAATGATCAGAAGACCGATTAAAGAGATGGTACACCGTACTTTCTCCGATCTGACAGTACTCTCTTTTAATGAACTGGAATCTGATGTTGAACTACAGGTTCAGGGGGTTGTTAAGTAAATGAAGGTAAAAAAATATACAGGCGAAACAATGCAGGATGTAATTTTTCAGGTGAAAGCTGATCTGGGGCCAGAAGCTGTTATTGTAAACAAGAGAAAGTTTAAAAAAGGAGGGCTTTTTGGTTTTTTTGGCAGAGAAATGTTTGAAGTTGTTGCTGCTTTAGAAGCTAAAAGCGCTGACTCAATAGCTGAACTCTCAGACAGTAAAGGTGAAGAAGCAGATGATATTGTAGAAATATCAAATTACGGCAGAAATTCTAAAAAAATTGAAAGAACTAAAATTCAGAAAACAGCGAGTAAGGATCCTGAAAACAAAAATGCTATCAAAGAATTTATTACTGATTTAAAAACTGCTGCCGATTCTGCTGCAGAAAAAAAGAATCGTAAGGACCAGCTGGATAAAGAAGAGATTAAGGTTGGTTTAAGCGAAAAGTCGAATAAACAGCAGAGTAATCATCATAAAAATAGTCAGCAGTATGAAGAAAATCAGCAGCAGAATAATAAAAAACAAGATTTTAATAACAGGCAAAAAGTAGAGCCGCAAAAAGTTGAAAATGAAGAGAGTCAATTAACGGCTGCTCAGAAATTGCAAAATAAATTTCAGAATAAAAGTTCTGGCAGCAGTGATCAGAGCAAAAAGTTAAATAACAGCAATCAATTATATAATTATTTACTGGATCAGGGTGTAGACAGCAGAAATGTAAATCTATTTTTAAAACAGATGGATTCTCAAATTGATGGTGATGATTCTGATTTTGAAAATCAATTAAAAGAATTTTTAGCCGTTTATTTTGCAGATAATGGCGAAATAAATCTGACTGCAGACCAAAAAATAATTTCTTTTATTGGCCCCACTGGTGTTGGTAAAACAACAACAATGGCCAAAATTGCAGCTCATTTTGCAGTTGATAAAAATAAAAAAGTTGGTTTGATTACTGCAGACACTTATAGAATTGCTGCAGTGGAACAGCTGCAGACTTACAGTAAAATTATCGATATTCCTTTTGCAGTCTGTTACAGCAGTTCCAGGCTGGAAGAAATGATTAGAGGCCAGTTTAGAAATTGTGATTTAATTTTAATTGACACACCGGGCAGCAGCTGGAAGGATCAGCTGCAGCTGGGAAGATTAAAAGGATATGTAGATCACAGTTTTGTGGATCAAGTTCATCTTCTGTTGAGTTTAAACACAAAAAGCAGTGATTTAAGGAGTATTGTTTCTAAATTCTCTGAGCTGGAGCCGGATAGGGTTCTGCTGACCAAACTGGATGAAACCAGCAGTTATGGGGATATTATTAATATTAAAGAAAATTATAATTTGCCTCTTTCTTATTTGACTTTTGGACAGGATGTTCCCGAAGATCTTGAGGCAGCAACAGCTGACCAGATTTATAAATATTTATTTGGTGATTTTTATGCGTAGTCAGGCGGCAAAGCTTAAAGAAATAATGCAGAAAAAAAGGGAAGAAACTGAAGTCCAGGAATTTAATACTTCTTCTACCAGAACCATAGCAATTGCAAGTGGAAAGGGTGGGGTTGGTAAGTCAACCTTTACTGTTAATTTTGCCTATAATTTACGCAAGCTGGACAAAGAAGTGCTGATTATTGATAGTGATATTGGGATGGCAAACCTTGACATAATGCTCGGAGTACAGCCCAATTATGATATGGGACATCTTCTGCGGGGAGAATGCAGTCTGGAAGATGCAGTGATAGAAGGTCCCGCCGGAATTAAACTTTTAAGTGGTATTACCGGTGATGACAGTTTTATTGATATCCAGAATGATGCGATGCAGAAATTAATTGAACTGGGTGATCAGATAGAAAAAAATTATGATTATCTGTTGATTGATCTGGGAGCTGGTGCAGCTAAAAGTATTGTAAATACTATCCTGGCTGCAGAAGAATTGATTTTATTATTGACTACAGAACCGACTTCAGTTATGGATAGTTACAGTCTGATTAAGATTCTGGCAAATCATGAATATCATAAGTCTATTAAACTGGTTATAAACCAGACTGAAGACGAAAAAGATGCACAGAAAACAGCAAATCGAATCATTAAAACTGTAAAAAAATATCTGAATTTGGATTTAACTTTAATTGGTAGTATAGCTCATGATCGTAAAATTAGTGCTGCTCTACGAAAACAGAAACCCTATGCAGAAATATTTTCAAATCGAAAAGCAGCCAGAGATTTTGAAAAAGTAGCCAGAAAAATAAGTGGTGAAGAAAAAGAACAGCAGGCAAAGGGTGTAAAAAGTTATTTTCACAAAATGGTTGGTTTTTTTAATAAACATGTTAAATAGTTGATGGAGTTGAGAATATGAAGGAGTTAGAAATAAACCAAAAAGTTGAAGTCGAGGTTTTAACAGGCACCTATCAGGGAAACTATTTGAGTAAAGTTGCTGATTTTGTGGAAGCAGGAGTTATTATTACCGGTCTTTATCGGGAAGGCTCCCCCCTCCCAATTAGACTTAATCAGCCAGTTAATGTTTATTATACTACTGATCGGGCGGCCTATAAATTTGAGTCCAAAATTTTAAAAAGAACCAATAAACCGATACCATTACTTTTAATCGAGGGATCTGATTCAGTAACTCGAATTCAGCGGCGTGATTATTTCAGACTGGATGTTACCGGGACAGTTGATGTTTATAAAATGATTGAGGATAAAAACTACCCCAAAAAAGTTGCTGAAGCACGTCTGCTGGATATAAGTGGTGGTGGAATTAAGATTCAGTTGAAAAAGAAATTTGAAAAAGGCGAAGAAATATTAATTAACTTAAAGAACATCTTAAAACCAAAAGAGTTTATTAAATCAAAGGTAGTGAGAATTGGCAGGGAAAATAATGAGCTCTATAATTATGGAATTGAATTTCTGGAAATAGAAGAAGAACAGAGAGAAGAGATTATTCAGTGGATTTTTGCCTATCAGCGAAAAAGCAGAAAAAAAGGTTTGAGATAGATGTTAGCAAATTCGCTTATTATAGGGCTAATTACATATACAGCTGCAGTAGTTTATAATTTGCTGGTCCGGAAAAGCCTGGAAACTGTATTTTACTTGGGATTAAGATTTCTTGTCTATACAACTTTAATGGCTTTATTTCTTCAATTAAGTTTTTATCTTATTAAAAATTATCATGCTAAAGATAACCCGGAAGCCGAAAACGATTCTGAGGCAGAAATGACTGATTTAACTGCAGAAGCCGAAGCTAATCCGGAGACAGCTGAGTTCGAAAATCAGGAATTTGAAGAATCTGCAGTTGATAATGAATTTGAAAGTGAAGGTTTTTCAGCACTTAATACAGAGGATTTTGATTATCAGCAAAACAACAATTAATATTTTTACTAAAGGAAGATTATTATGGCTTTAGATAAATCACTGTGGAAAAACTACAAAGTTAATGATAATCAACAGGCCAGAGAAGAGATTATATTAAAACACCTGGGACTGGTAAGATATGCTGTAGGAAGGATAATTATTATGCTCCCAGATCATATTGAGGCTGAAGATTTAGAAAGTTATGGGATTATTGGTTTGATTGAGGCTTTAGAAAAATTTGACTATCAAAGAGGAGTTGAATTTTCTACTTTTGCCTTACCCAGGATTAAGGGAGAAATTTATGATTATTTAAGGAGTAAAGACTGGCTGCCTGATAATATGCGCCGGGAACTCAAACAGGTAAAAGAGGAAAGAGAAAATTTTAAAGCAGAAACAGGCAGAGAACCAGGACAATCTGAACTTGCCAAGCGGGCAGGAATCAAAGAAGATAGATTGAATACTATAGAAAGACACAGTCAGCTGGCCAACTGGATTTCGCTTTCCCATGAATTTGAAGGTGTTGAATTAATGGAATTAATTGCTGCTGACTTAGATCAGGCGGTTGATAAGCTGACAGACGAAGAAGCAGTAAGTTTACTGACAAAAAAAATTGATATGCTTTCCGAAAATGAAAAACTGGTTTTAACTTTATATTACTACGAAGAATTAACTCAGGTCGAAATAGCAGAAGTTATGGAACTGTCAGCTGCAAGGGTCTCTCAGATCCACAGCCAGGCAATCCGGCGCTTAAGGGGAATGTTAAGTAGATCTAAAGAATATTTTTTCTAATGAGAGGTAGGTAATCAAAGTGATGGAAGAGCAGGTTGATCGAAAAGACAAAAATTGTCTGCTTAAGTTTACTGAAGATGAGGTTTTAATAAAGTTAAGGTTAGAAAATAATCCCGATTTAATGGAAATAGAAGATTTTTTAAAAAAAAATAGCATAATGGAAGCAGATTATGATAAAATAAAAGATAAGCTGAATAACCAGGACGAAAACTGGTTTAAAGCAGCTGAAAATATTAATTTACCTTCAGAAGATGATAAAGTAAGTATTGAAACTGCAAAAGATGGATTAAAAGTTCTGCTTGATTTTACTCCCGGCCGAGACGGCAGAGAACTTACATATGATGATTTAAAAGAGCTTCTGGCTGAAAAGAATATTTGCTATGGGGTAAATGAGAATAAAATAAAGAGGGTCTTAAAAAGACGTCAGCCGGTCAGTAAAGAAGTAATTGCCGAAGGAGAAGCAGCCAGGCCGGGAGAAGATGGATATTTAGTCTATCATTTTGAAGAAAGGGAAAAGAAAGTTGGTACAATGCGGGAAGATGGCACAATGGATTTCCACTCCAAGAATTTAATTAATAATGTTCGTCGGGGTGAAAAAATTGTAACCCTGATTGATCCGACTGAGGGTGAAGCTGGAACAGATGTTTTTGGTGAAGTAATAGAACCACCTACCCCAAAAACAGCTAAACTCCCCCGGGCTAAAAATACTGTCAGTAAGGATAATAGCGTTTATGCTGCTAAAGATGGGCAGATAATTAGAGATGGACAGAAAATATCAATTGATCCTGTTTACCAGGTCAGAGGTGATGTAGATCTGGAAGAGGGAAATATAGATTTTGTAGGTAGTGTTAAAATCAACGGCAATGTTCGAGAAGGATTTATAGTTAAAGCTTCCGGGGATATTGAAGTTGGCGGCAATGTTGCTGCTGCAGAAATCGAAAGCGGAGGCAGTGTTCTAATCAAAAAAGGTTTTTTAGGTAGAAACAAGGGGAAAATTACGGCTAAAGGTGACGTAAATGCCCGTTTTGTAGAAAATGCAGAAATTAAAGCTAATAATGTACGCGTTCATGAGGCAATAATGCACAGTCATGTAACTGCTAAGGACAGCATTATAGTCAATGGTGGCAAGGGTTTAATTGTTGGCGGCCGGGTAATGGCTCAAAATGTAATCGAAGCCAATATAATTGGTTCCAGTCTGGCTACAAAAACATATGTAGAAATTGGTCTTGAACCAGAGTTAAGAAAGAATTTTAAAGCTGCAAAAGATGAACTGGAAACAGTGGAAGATAACCTGGATAAAGTAATTAAGAGTGTTGATTTACTCAGGACCATGAAAGAAAAAGGTATTAAATTACCACCCAATAAAAAAGAAATGTTTGCTAAACTAAAGACCACAAAGGATGAGCTGGAAACTAGAAAAGTAGAACTGAAGGAAGAAATTGAAGAGTTAGAAGAACAGCTGA
Organism: Halanaerobium saccharolyticum; assembly: GCF_004362045.1. Lineage (GTDB taxonomy): Bacteria > Bacillota > Halanaerobiia > Halanaerobiales > Halanaerobiaceae > Halanaerobium > Halanaerobium saccharolyticum_C. The sequence continues at coordinate 174,392 of NZ_SNWX01000003.1, forward strand.
CCGCTTCTGATGAAGCAGTTATTAAAGTTAATAACTGTATCTTTCCCGGGGTACAGCTTTTGAGCAGTAAAGATAAAATGATTATTCGAAACAAAATATCAAAATGTGCCTTTACAGAGGTAAATAAAGAATTAAGACAAAAAACTAATGCATAAAAGCAATCAGAAATAAAAGGAGGTGTTAAAATGATTAGAGGTTTATATACAGCTGCTTCTTCGATGAATGTTCTGGCGAAAAAGACAAATATTCGCTCCAATAATCTGGCCAATGTTAATACAACGGGATTCAAAAAATCAGAGGGCATAACCCGCTCATTTCCGGAAATGCTTTTAAGTCGGATTGAAGCCGGTAAACCAGATCAGGAAATTGGAGAATTATCAACCGGAGCCTATCTGGAAAATTCTTTTAAGGATATGTCTCAGGGAATGCTCAAACAAACTGGAAACAATCTTGATTTTGCAGTTGAAGGAGAAGGTTTTTTTGTAATTGAAACTGAAGCAGGTCAGAGATACAGCCGGGATGGTAATTTTACCATTAATGCAGATTCTGAACTTGTAACTCAGAGTGGAAATTATGTCCTGGATACTGCAGGTGAGAGGATTCAATTAATTCCGGGTCAGGATTTTAGAGTCAGTACAGATGGCCAGATTACTTTTAATAATGGTCTGCAGGGAGCTCAGATTGATCTGGTTAATTTTCAAGATGAGGCAGATCTGATCCAGCAAGGTGATAATCTCTATGCAGCTCAGGAAGGAGCAGAACAAATAGAAAGTCAGGCTGCTGTAGTACAGGGATATCTGGAGGGCTCAAATGTTAAGATTGTAGAAGAAATGGCAAAGATGATCAAGACTACACGTCATTATGAGTCAAATCAAAAGATAATTAGCAGTATTGATGAGTCACTAAATAAGATAATTAATGAAGTAGGTAAGGCTTAATAATTTTAAATTAAAAGCTGGACCTGTAAAGGGGGCTTTTCTGCTGTTGACTGAGTGATACAGCAGAGTTATAATTCAATTTTAAGCATTACTACTTCAATTTAAATCTGATCAAGATTTAAAACTTAGAATGAATAATTTATAAAATTTAAATTGGAGTGATTAAAATGATAAGTGCTTTATGGACATCAGCCACAGGAATGAATGCACAACAAACTAATATAAATGTTATTTCAAACAATCTTGCCAACGTAAATACAGGTGGTTTTAAAAAGTCTAAAATTAATTTTGCTGACTTAATTTATACAACTATGAGAGAACCTGGTACTCCAAATGCTCAGGGAGCAGAAATACCAACAGGAATTGAAATTGGTCATGGGTCAAAAGTCAACAGCACACAAAAAATATTTACTCAGGGAAATATTAAGAATACAGATAGTCCGCTGGATATGGTAATTGAGGGTGATGGTTTTTTTAGAATTCAACTTCCAGATGGTAATTTTGCTTATTCTAGAGATGGATCATTTAAACAGGACAGTAATGGAAATATAGTAACCTCAGATGGGTATCAATTAGTTCCTCCTATTCAAATTAACCCGGAGGCAACTGAAATTTCTATTACTTCCGATGGTATGGTTAACCTTAAGGTTAATGGGGAAAATCAGCAGGTTGGACAAATTGAATTGTATCGTTTCTCAAATCCTGCCGGATTATCAAGTGAAGGACGCAATTTATACACAGAAACTGTAGCTTCTGGAGCTGCAATGGCAGGTATACCTGGGGAAAGTGGTTTTGGTACAATTACTCAGGGATTTTTAGAAATGTCAAATGTTAAAGTCGTTGAAGAAATGGTAAATATGATTGCAGCCCAGAGAGCTTATGAGACTAATTCTAAATCAATCCAGGCAGCCGATGAGATGCTGCAGACTGCAAATCAGTTAAAGAGATAATCAATTATCAATAAAGCAGTAGTAAGAGGTGTTAAATTTTGAAAAAGTTAATTATTATTCTGACAGTTTTAATATTTATAATTACAACTTTTAGTGCTGCTGCTTTCGAGATAAAAATAGAAGAAGAAGTAGAGGTTAGTGCCTCGGAGATTACTCTGGGACAGATTGCAGAAATTAGGGCTCCAGAACTTTCTGCTGCAGCAGTAGAAGAATTAAAAAAAATAAGTTTTAAAGTTTCTCCTAATCCCGGTTATCAAAAAAGATTAAGTCGGGTGCTGGTAGATTTAACTATTCAAAATCTGGGTTATAAAAAGGATCAATTTAAGCTGCAGATGCCGGGGATGGTAATTGTCAGCCGCAAAAGCTCTCTGATAACTGAAGCAGAAATTTTTGCTCTGGTTGAGGATTATTTAAAATCTAACCTTGATTTTGAAGCTGAACAGTTGATCATTGAAAGTAGATCTTCTCTTAATCAGGTTAAAATTGCAGCTGGAGATTATGAGCTTAAAGTCGCCGAAAATCAAAATCTATCACTGCCTAATACAAATTTAAAACTGGAAGTCTGGCAGAATGAAGAAAAAGTTCACAGCTTTTATTATCCAGTTAAAATAAATTTACTGCTCAAAGTTTTAACTGCAGATAAGAATTTAAATATTAACTCCAGGCTAAGAAAATCAGATTTTGAAGTAAAAAAACAGGTTATTTCTGGTGATCCAGAAGAGTTGATTAGTGACTGGTCAGAAATAGATATAAATAATGTGCAGCTTTCACGTCCTATAAGAAAAGGTGAGGTGTTAAGGTCCAGTTATTTAAAAATTCCCTATGCAGTAAAATGGGGACAGAAATTGAGTCTGCAGGTTAGAGTTAATAATATCCATGTTTCTACATTTGTAGAAGCTAAAGAAAGAGGAAAAATTGGTGAAATTATAACTGTTGAGAATCTTAATAGTGGTTATCAATTTCAGGTTAAGGTGGTTTCGCCAACTGAGGTTAAAATGATCTCTGATTAAGTGAGGTGCAAAAATGAGTTTAAAGAAATTAAAAATAACAAGTATTATACTATTAATTGTATTTTTAGCTGTTTCTTCTGCAGCTGCTAAATCACTCTGGAGTGATAATTCTAAAGATTTATATCAGGATTATCCAGATTATGAAATGGGTGATATTATCACTGTGGTTATTGAAGAAGATGCAAGTGCTATTCAGAGTGCTAATTCTGATACCAGTCAGGGCAGCGAATATAATGCTGAAGGTGGTGGATTGTTAGATTTTATTCCATTTCTTGATTTTAGTTACTCTGATTCTGAATCAGCAGATGGACAGACTCAGAGAAGTGGGACTCTGGAGGCAGATATTACTACTGAGGTAGTTGAGCTAAGAGATAACGGAAATTTAAAGATTAAGGGAAAAAAAAGAGTCAAAATAAATGGAGAAATTCAGACTATTATTTTAGAAGGTGTAATCAGACCTCAGGATATAAATTTTGATAATGAGGTTTCTTCAAAAAGAGTGAGTAATGCCAATATAGAATATGAAGGTAAGGGTGTTGTTGGAGATAAGCAGGATCCAGGAGTTTTAACCAGAGTATTCAATTTTATTTTTTAAGTATTTGAAAGAAGGGATAGTTTGTTTATTTTAAAAAAGAGAGATACTTCAATTATTTTTTTAATTATAATAATTTCGGCCTGTATATTGTTCGGTACTGCAGCTGCAGCTAATAATCCGGTAGTGGAAATTGGTAATATCACCAGAATCAAAGGACAGCGTGTAAATCAGTTGATTGGCTATGGTATTGTAGTTGGTCTTAATGGGAGTGGAGACTCCAATCGAAGTCAGGCTACAGTGCAGAGTGTTGCCAATATGCTGCAGAATTTCGGGGTTAATGTTACTGATAGTCAGGTTGCAAGTCAGAATATAGCTGCAGTTATGGTGACAGCAGAGCTTCCAGCTGTTGCTCATAATGGTGATCCTCTGGACATTACAGTGAGTTCGATTGGTGACGCGGATAGTTTAATGGGGGGGACTTTACTTTTGACCCCACTGCAGGCTCCTAATGGAGAAATTTATGCTTCTGCCCAGGGACCAATTTCAGTTGGTGGATATAGTGTTGGAGGTGGTGGTAATTCTGAACAGATGAACCACCCTACTGTGGGTAAGATTCCAGGAGGAGCTCTGGTTGAAAAGGAAATTAGTTCTACCCTTAATGGAAAAAATCTGACCTATGTACTTTCCAATCCTAATTTTGAAACAGCAAGCAAGATTGCAACAACAATCAACAGTAATTTTGGTGATGGTACAGCCCGGGCGACAAATGCTTCTACAATCAATATTTCCATGCCTGATAATTTTAATTATGGTATGGTTGATTTTATTGCTGAGGTCAACGGTTTACAAGTAACACCTGCTATTGAAGCCCGAGTAGTTATTGATGAGAGAACTGGTACTGTAGTTTTCAGTCATAATGTTCGTATTTCAACAGTTGCAGTAGCACATGGTAATTTATCTGTAAGTATTACAACTGAGGAACAGGTTTCTCAGCCACCTGCATTTAGTGAAGGAGAAACTACAGTGACTGAAGATGTTCAGATTGATGTTGAACAGGGACAGGAAAGTAATATGCTAATTGTCAGTCAGGAAAATACTATTGAAGACCTTGTAACCGCTTTAAATGCAATTGGAGCCACACCACGAGATATTATTTCGATTATCCAGAAAATTGATGCAGCTGGCGCCCTGCATGCAGAACTAGAAATACAATAGCAGCTGTTATCTGCTATAGTCACTACTATTTTCGAAAAAGAAGGTGGTAAAATGATAGAGTTAAACAATAATTATCATCAGATTGCTCAATATAAATTAAATAATCAGCAGCAAATCCAGGCTCAAAATAAAATAAATTCTTCTAAAAAAAGCGAAGAAAAACTGGAAAAAGTTGCTGAGGAGTTCAGTTCAATATTTATTGAAAAGATGTTTTCAGCCATGAAAAAAACCCTCTCAGATGAAAAAATGATTGATGGTGGCTATGCAGAGGATGTCTTTTCTGATATGCTGTATAGAGAATACAGTCAGATGGCCGGAAAACAGGGAATGCTGACTGAACTTAATCAGGCTCTGGTTGAGCAGTTAAAAAATTCCTGATTTATTATAAACATAGTGTAAAAGTTAGTGTAAAATAATATTTTGACAATATAATCTAACTGATGTATAATGATATACAATTAGAAAAGCTAATAGAGATTAGCTTAGAAATTAGATGAGACTAGTAAAAACAAAAAGGAGAGATGAGTTGAGATGAGAATTAGTACAAAAGATCTAGCACAGGCGGCTTTGTTGGTAGCGATAGGATTTATTTTACATGCCTTTTTCCCACCAATTGTAATGGGGATGAAACCTGATTTTGCTTTAGCGATGATGTTTATTTTATTGATCATTAAACAGGATTTTAAATTAGGTTTTCTTGTAGCAGTATCTACTGGAATTTTTACTGCTCTTACTACAGGTTTTCCTGGAGGACAGGTGGCAAATATGGTTGATAAACTATTAACTTTTCTGATAGTTTATCCTTTGATTCCAATTATAGTTAAACTGCCATCCAGAAGATTATCTACAGGAATTATAACAGCATTTGGTACAATGTTAAGTGGAGGAATCTTCCTCGGAACAGCTGCTTTGTTAGTTGGTTTACCCGGACCATTTACTGTTTTATTTTCTACAGTAGTAATCCCGGCAGCAGTTGTTAATACCATAACAGCAGTTATAGTCTTTAGTGTAGTTGATTTTGCAATGGATGTGGAAGTAGAAGGTACTGAAAACGAAGCTGTATAATTTTGATTTTATTTAACCTCTCATTTTTTGGGAGGTTATTTTTTTGTCTTTTTAATGAAATTTTAATCAGATTTTAGTTGCATACTCAACTAAAATCTGATATTATGTTACCAAGATAGTTGAGTCTGCAACTAAATTTCAGAGAGGTGAAAGAATGAGAATTGATGCTCCAATTGGAAAATGGATTGCTAAATTGTATAAAGATCATGATCAATTTGTTGATAATTTGCTGGCGGATTATAATTTAAATCACAGTGAAGGAAATTTACTTGTTTATTTATACAAAGATGGAGATGGGATTAGTCAAAACAAACTAAAGGAAAATTTAGCAGTAGACAAAGCTACAATTTCGAGGGCCATCTATTCACTAATTGAAAAAGATTATTTAAAGAAAAGAAAATCTCCAGAAGACGGTAGAGTTAATTTAATTTATTTAAGTGAAAAAGCAGAGGCTGTCAAAGAAGAAATAAATGATATTTATCAGCAGTGGTTTCAAATTTTTATTGATAAAATAGGAGAAAAAGAAGCTAAAAGAGTACTTGATAATTTAAAAAAGATGTATCAGATTGTTAAAAATAGAGACAATTAGTTATCATTAATTTCGGGTACTGCAAAAATTGGAGGATAATAAAATGGAAAAGATATTAAAACACAATAAATTAATAATCACTGTAATTTTTTTAATAACCTTATTTTTTTTATTTCAGCTGCCTGATCTAGAAATAAATAATGATATTGAAGTTTTTCTGCCTGATAATAATCCGGTTAAAATGAGTAATAATCAGTTAAAAGATATTTTTGGAGCAAGTGAAGGGCTGGTAACCGCAGTTAAGTTTGATCAGGGATCAATATTTGAAACTAAAAACCTTAAAGTTATTAAAAATTTAACAGCAGAAATCGAAAAGCTAAAAAATGTTGAGGAAGTTCGTTCTCTCACTAATGTAGATTATATTGAAGGTACAGCGGAAGGAATGATTGTTGAACCACTGGTTAAAGATTTACCCCGGAGTGAAAGTGAAATAATCAATTTAAAAGAAAAAGTTTTAAGTTGGGATCTTTATCAGAACAATCTTTATTCTAAAGATTTTAAGTCAACACAGCTTTTAATAACTCTCAGTAAAAAATTAAGTGCAGATGAAGAAAGCAGAGTGTTTTATCAGGTAAAAAAAATTGTAGATAGTTATCAGGATCAGGGAGTTGAAACTTATATTTCTGGGTCTACAGCAGTGAATGTCTTAATGGGAGATCATATGATTCAGGATATACGATTTTTGATCCCAATTATAACATTTGTTTTAATTTTGACCTTATATCTATTTTTTCAAAAAATATTACCTGTCTTATTGGTTATGTTAACAGTAAGTATCAGCACCATCTGGGCTGTTGGGTTAATGGCCTATCTTGGTATAAATTTGACTCTTGTTTCGACAGTGATCCCGGTTCTTTTACTGGCGGTTGGCAGTGCTTATGGAATTCATATTTTAAGTCACTATTATGATGGTCTGGCAGAATTAGATAAGGATTTTACAGCGGAAAAAAATAAAGAAATTATTATTTCCACAATTAATCATCTGGGAAAACCAGTTTTTTTAGCTGCCCTAACTACTTTTGTTGGTTTTGGTTCTCTTGCTTCCAGCAAGATAGTTCCAATCAAAACTTTTGGTATCTTTACGGCAATTGGTATTATAGCTGCTTTTTTAATGGCTCTATTTTTAATCCCATCTTTACTGATGCTAAATAGATTATCTAAAAAAAATAATAATTTCAATAAATTGAATCATTTTGAATCATTAATTTTTAGTCTTCATAATTTTTATAGTAAAAGACGAATTACAATTATTATAACTGCTGTATTAATTGTTATAATTTCTGTTATGGGTTTTAATAAAATAGTTGTTGATACACCTTTGATTGAAATGTTTAAAGAAAGTAGTGAAATAAGACAGGCAGATAATTTTATTAATAATAATTTTGCTGGCACAAATATTATGAAGGTTTTAATAGAAGGAGAAGAGAGAGGGAGTCTAAATAATCCGAAAATTTTAACTGAAATGGATAACTTACAGCAAAATTTAGAAAGTGATTTTGTTTCAGTAGGGAAGGCTACATCTATTAGTGATTATATTAAAAGAATGAACCAGGTGCTGCATTATCCAGCAGCCAATACAAAATCGCAGACCGGAAATAAGGGCAGTACAAATGATGATACTGCTGAGGACACTTCATCCTTTTACCAGGGTGACAGCTCCGAAGATAATGAGGATAATAATGAAAAGACAACTTCTTCTTTTTATAAAAGCTCAGACTCAAGTTCGAAAGCAGGTTCAAGTTTTTATCAGGAAAATGAAGAAGAAAGTCAGAATCAAATTCAAAAACAAATAATTGAAGGGCCTGATAAAGAGAAAAAGATTTCTGAATTAAAATTTATAAAACTATTAAGCAGTGCTATTGCAAGAGGGGAGAAGTTAAACTTAACAGCTGCCGAAATGGTTGAACTTTTAAAAGTAGAAATGAATTATAATGGGGCAGCATATTATGAAATTCCAAATGATTTAAAAAAATATGGAGCTGAATCAATGGAGGATTTAAGCAATTTAATTTCCCAATATTTACTTCTTTATTCCGGGAGTGTTGATGATTTAATCAATAATCAGTTGGAACCAGATAAAGCACAGATGCTGGTTCAAATTAAAGATCCCAGTAATATAACAGCTTTTAAAATAAAAAAGAAAATAGATAATTACAGCAGCCAGAACTTTCCTGAAGGCTATAAAACAACTGTTTCCGGATATGCAACAATGGCTCTGGAAGCAAATAGATTAATTGTAGGCAGTCAGATAAGAAGTATTGCAATTTCCTTTTTGATAGTATTTATTATCGTAGCTTTATCATTTAAATCAATTATTGCTGGTATATATGGAATTATACCGCTGGCATTTTCCCTGATTATCAATTTTGGTTTAATGGGTCACTTTGGAATTAAATTAGATGTTGGAACAGCAATGGTTGCTTCAATCGCAATCGGGATTGGGGTAGACTATACTATTCATTTTCTGCACAGTTATCATCAAAATAGATTGAAAAATGAGGACTTACATCAGGTAACAAGAGATACTTTAGCTTCTACAGGTAAGGCAATTATCTTTAATGCAATTTCTGTAGCAGCAGGGTTTTTGGTGCTTTTATTTTCGAACTTTTATCCTCTTGTTTATCTGGGATTATTAGTAGCAGTAACTATGTTTACATCTTCACTTGCTTCAATGACAATTTTACCACTATTATTAAATCTATTTAAACCAAAGTTTATTAAAAAATAAAGTTAAATAATAAGAGGAGGAATTAAAAATGAGAAAAATATTAGATTATCGATACACCTTAGTTTTATTAACTGTTTTGATGGTTTTTACAGTTTCATTCTCAGCTACAGCCATTAATGGGCGTGAGGTAATGGAGAGAGTAGAAGATAGAAAGAGTGGAGAAACTCAGCATGCTCTGCTCGGGATGGATCTCATTGATCAGGAAGGTAATGTCAGAGCAAGAGTTGTAGAAATCTGGTCTCAGGAAAATAAAAATAATTTAAGGGAAAGTGTAATGGTTTTTCATGAGCCAGCGTCCATTGAAGGGACTCGTTTTTTACAGATAGAAAATAAAAATTCAGATGATGATCAGTGGATCTATTTACCTGATTTAGGAAGAGTTCGAAGGATTGCTGGGGGTCAGGGTAGTGATTCCTTTATGGGAACAGATTTTACCTATGATGATTTAAAATCTAGAGATATTAATGATTTTAAATATGAATTGCTGCGGGAAGAAAAATTTAATGGTTACCAGACCTATGTAGTAGAGGCAGTACCAAAAAACCCAGCAGCTGAACAGTATGCAAAAACAATTTCCTGGGTCACAAAAAAACATTATATTCCAATTAAATTGGAAATGTATGATAAAGAAAGCCAGAAACTGTATAAAGTGATGACAGTTAATAGTGAGATCCAAAAAATTGATGGGATCTGGACTGCATTTTCTGCCACAATGGAAAATTTAGAAACAGGTCACAGTACGCGCTTATATATTCAGCAGCGCGGTGGTAATTATCTGCTGGAATATAATAAGAATATTGATGACAGCAGGTTTACTCAACAGTTCCTTAGAACGGGAAGATAAATTTCGGTCTCATCAGTTAAACAAAGAAAGAGATAAAATACTATCTAATAGGGAAGTGATATAATGTTAAAAAATAAAGCTAAGTTGATTATATTAGCAGCCGCAGTTGTCCTTTTAATTGGCAGTGCTTCTGCTGCTGCCCAGGGAGGTATGAGTTTTTATGAGAAGCAGGAAGAAACTGAAACAGAAATTAGTGGTGAACTTAATCCCCAGTTTCGAATATTTTCGGAGGGAGAGATCAATGAAAACTTAGACGGCAATCTTGATATTTCCTATCCCGGTCAGACTCATGCTTTTAAGTCCTTATTGGATTTTCAACCCGGGGCTGTTAAGGAAATAGAATTTAAAGAACTCTATTATAAGTATTATGGAGCTAAATATAATTTTTTGATTGGTAAAAATATTGTTATCTGGGGTAAAGGAGATCAGCTGCATGTTGTTGATAATTTGAATGCAGAAGATCTGAGTGATTTTATAAATCCTGATTACAAAGAGCGACAAATTGGAGAAGAAATGATTAAAATTGATCGTTACTTCCGGGGAGGAAACGCAAATTTAGAGTTTGTTTATACACCTGATTTTACTCCCAATCGTCTGCCAGAAGATCCAGATAGTCCTTTAGGCAGCTGGATTATTAATCCATTTTCCAGACAAATGAGTCTGCCCGAGTTAGAAAGAGCTACTGGTTTAAGTACAACTGAGATTATTAATCAGGTAAAGGAATCTGCAGCAGATGAGGAAAACCAATTTGCTCTCCGCTATACTGGCACCCGGGGTGGAACCGATTATGGTTTTAGTTATTATAATGGATATTTACGAGAGCCCAGTTATGATAAAGCAGCTCTTATGGCAGAATTTAAAGACTTTAAGGCAGGTAGTTCCAGTTTTGACTCTGTTTTAGAAGCTGCTGATCTGCAGTATAATGAAGTTGGTGTTTTTGGTTTTGAGCTGGCTCGAGTAATTGCTGATATTAACAGCCGGTTTGAACTGGCTTACTACAGAACCGATGATACTGAGGGCAGTGATCCAGCAGTTAGGAATAACAAAATAGCCTGGGTAATTGGTGGTGATCGCGATCTTCCTATCAGCAACCTTAATTTAAATCTGCAGTTTATAGGAGAGAAAATACTGGATGATGATCAGATAGGAAATAATATAGCCTCTATAAATGGAAAGCGAACTAATATTGATCTGCAGTATAATGAAGATGGAGATTATACTACAAATAGAGCTGTCCTGAAATTAGAAGATAGTTATCAAAACAAAAAGATTATTCCCCAGCTCACCTGGGTTTATAACTTAAGTGAACACGATTATACTCTGGAAGCAGCAGTTGATTATGAGCTAAAACAGGATTTAGTTCTAACAGTATCTCATAAAATTTTTAGCGGTGATCGAGATACTACTTTTGGTCAATTTGAAGACAATGACTATTCAGCTTTTACTTTAAGTTATAGTTTTTAACGATGAGGCTTAGCCATTATAAAATATAAGGTTAGGCTAAAATTTATCCTTAGGCAGAGGAATTTTAGCCTAACAGGATTTAATCAACAAACATTATTAATAAAGCAATTTTCAAAATTGTAAAGCAGTTGACATTTTAGTACTCTCTGGATATAATAGTTTTGTGAACTTTTTACAAATAATTTTTAGGAAGCTGAATAGCAGGAGGTGAACAATAAATGGCTCATGTAATTTCCGATGGTTGTATTATGTGTGGCGCCTGTGCGCCAGAATGCCCTGTAGATTGTATCAGTGAAGGAGATACCCAGTATGAAATCGATGCTGATGACTGCATCGATTGTGCAGCTTGTGTATCAGTTTGTCCGGTAGATGTTATCAGCCAGGCATAAGTTTATAAATTTTTGAAAAAACCGGGGTATTTTCTCCGGTCTTTTTCATTTTAAAATGTCAGATTTTTAAATTTTATTCAAAAAAGAAGCTAGAAATTAAGCAGGATTTAAAGTTATTTTAGAGAAGTATATTTATATTAAGAGAAGTATAATTAATATCAATCAATTAAAGTGTTAACCATTATTGTTAATACATAAATAAGTCTTTATCACTAAATTAAGGAGATGAGCTTTGAATGCAGGAACTTAAAAAAATTGATCCGGAAATAGCAGCTATTATTGCAGAAGAAGAAAAAAGACAGGCTCAAAACATTGAATTAATCGCTTCAGAAAACTTTGTTAGTTCTGCTGTAATGGAGGCAGCTGGTTCAGCCCTGACCAACAAATATGCAGAAGGTTATCCTCACAAAAGATATTATGGAGGCTGTGAGGTGGTTGATAAGGCAGAAGAACTGGCCATTAAAAGGGCCAAAGAATTATTTGGTGCTGAACATGCTAATGTCCAGCCCCATTCTGGTTCCCAGGCAAATCAGGCGGTTTATTTTTCTCAGGTACCCCAGGGAGGAACGATTTTGGCAATGGATTTAACTCATGGGGGCCATTTAACTCACGGCAGCCCGGTTAATATGTCAGGTACATATTATAATTTTGTCCATTATGGAGTAACTAAAGAAAAAGAAATTATTGACTATGATCAGGTAAGAGCCCTGGCCGAAGAACACCAGCCGGATTTGATTGTTGCTGGAGCCAGTGCCTATCCGAGGGTAATCAACTTTAAAACATTTAAAGAAATTGCTGATTCGGTTGGAGCTTTATTTATGGTAGATATGGCCCATATTGCCGGTCTGGTAGCCGCTGATTTACATCCTAATCCTGTTGAAGCAGCAGATTTTGTGACAACAACAACTCATAAAACATTAAGAGGAACCAGAGGTGGAATGATTCTCTGCAAAGAAAAATATGCCAGAGCTATTGATAAGGCCATTTTCCCGGGGCTGCAGGGAGGACCACTAATGCATATTATTGCTGCCAAAGCTGTTTCATTTAAAGAAGCTCTAACAGATGAATTTATGGAATATCAGCAGCAGATTATTGATAATGCTTATACTCTGGCCGAGGCATTAAAAAGTTATGGTATGCGGCTTGTGTCTGGGGGAACGGATAATCATATGATGCTTGTTGATTTAAATAATATGGAGATAACTGGGAAGGAAGCAGAGGAAGCTCTAGATAAAGTGGGAATTACAGTTAATAAAAACACAATTCCTTTTGAGACTAAAAGCCCGTTTGTAACAAGTGGGATTAGAATTGGAACACCAGCTGTTACCACAAGAGGGATGAAAGAAAAAGACATGAAAAAAATTGCTGAGTTTATTTTTGAAGCCTTAAAGAATCTTGAAAATGAAGCAGCACTTAAAGAAATGAAAAATGAGGTTCATGCTTTTTCTGCTCAGTTTATGGAGTAAATTTTAGATAGGCTAATATTTAATTGGGCCGGGGGAACCCGGCTATTTTTTTAGAATATAAGAAAAAGGTGATATAATGGATGTTAAAATGATTGTCTTTGACCTGGATGGAACTTTATTGGATGCAGAACATCAGCTGCAGGAAAAAACTATTGAGGCAGTTAAAATGATAAGAGAAAAAGGAATTAGAACCCTGGTAGCAACAGGTAGAATGTACTGTTCTGCTAAACCTCATACTGATCAACTGGGGATTGTGGATCCCATAATAACCTATAATGGTGCTCTGGTAGTTGACCCCAAAAATCAAGAGCAGATTTTTCATGCTCCTATTCCTTTAGAGATTGCTAAAAAAATTACAAAAATGGTAGTTAAGAATGACTATCATCTGCAGCTTTATATTGATGATCAGTTATATGTAGCTGAAGAAAATGAATTTACTGACAGGTATGAAGAAATTTCTGGAATCAAAGCTAATGCCGTGGGTAATCTGGATCAATTTTTGAGTGCTGAACCAACAAAGATGCTGATAATTGAAGAGGATAAAGATAAGCAGCTTGAAATTAATCACTTTTTAGAAAATAATTTCAAAAATGAAATTGAACTTTCTTCTTCCTATCCCTCTTTTATTGAAATTACAAAAAAGGATATGTCTAAGGCAGTACCAATTAAAAAATTAGCAGCAGATTTCAATATTAAACCAGAAGAAGTTATGATTTTTGGAGATGGTTTAAATGATCTGACAATGATTGAATGGGCAGGTCGGGGTATTGCAATGCAGAATGCTCACCCGGAACTGCTGGAACAGGCTGATGATACAGCCTCCAATCATGATGATCTTGGTATAGCTAGATATTTAAAAAAATATTTTGACCTTGATCTCGATCTGGATAATTTAAAATAGCTGAGAAAGCACTCAGAATTATGCATTTATAAGCTATTTATGTTATAATCAAAGATAGTGGTTGAGTTAAATATTTAATGAAAATTGGAGGGGTTGACTTGGAAATTTTTTCGATTTTAAAATCTACATTTAAAGATTTCTATGAAGATTTATTTAAACTTGTGCTGCTCAGTGTAGCCTGGTTTGTTATTAGTTCTGTTTTATTATTTGCTGTTTTTATTGGCTTACAGAGCGGCTGGTATTTAATTATTTTATTACCACTTATCTTTTTAGGTCCGGTATTTTTAACATCACTGTATGGTGTTAATGAGATTTTGGAAGAAGGAAGGGTTGCTTTTAAATCACTCTTTGCTTATTTTAAAAATAATTTCTGGCGTGGGTTTTTAGTTTTCTTGATTTCAGTTATTTTATATATAATTTTTGTAGTAGATTTGCGTTTCTTTTTATTAAAGGGACAGGAGAACATCTGGCTTTTAGCCTTTGCTTTTTTATTTGCCTATTTATTAATTTATTTTTCAATTTATCAGGCTTATTTGTGGGGACTGTTGATTATTCAGGGAGATAGACCGCTTAAGGATATCTTTAAAAATGCAGTTATTCTCAGTCTGGATAATATAATATTTTCTCTGCTCTGGTTTCTGGCAATTTTCCTGTTAACTGTGATTTTAATTGTGATTGGTATTGGTCTTCCGGCTGGATTTATTGGGATCATTGGCTTATTGATTATTCAGGGTACTAAAGAAGTGCTGGAAAAATATTAAAATATAATTATCTATAAATTTTGTGAAAGGGGAATAGTAATGAAAGAATATTATTTAGGACTGGATCTTGGTGGAACAAAAATTTTAACCGGTCTTGCCGATAGTGAGGGAAAGATTATTACAAGAGCTCGCAGAGATACTGAAGCTAATCTGGGAGAAGATAAAATAATAGAAAACATGATAGCAACAATAGAAGCTGTACTTAAAAAAGCAGATGTTGACCGAGATGAGGTTAGAACACTGGGGATTGGCAGTCCGGGACCACTTGATGCCAAAAAGGGAATTATCATCGAGAATGCTAATTTACCCTGGAAAAATGTTCCTTTAGTTGAGAAAATTGAGTCAGCTCTGGGAATTAAAACTCTCTTAAAAAATGATGCTAATGCGGCTGCACTGGGGGAAAAATGGTTTGGTGCCGGTAAAAGTGTTGATAATATGGTTTACATAACTATTTCCACTGGTATTGGTGGTGGAGCAATTATTAACAGGGAACTGTTTAGCGGGATTAATGATAATGCCTGTGAGGTAGGTCATACAGTAATTGATCCTGATGGTCCACTCTGTGGTTGTGGAAATCACGGCTGTCTGGAGGCTTTTTCTTCCGGGACTTCTATTGGTAAGAGAGCGCGAGAGGCTGCAGCAGCTGGGCAGAGTAAAGAAATGCTGGAGCTGGCAGATAATATTATTGAGGATATAGATGCAGTTATCTGTGCCCAGGCTGCCTATCAGGGTGATCAGGCAGCTAAGGAAATTTTTGAAAATGCCGGTTATCACCTGGGTATTGGTTTAGGTAATGTTGTAAATACTTTTAATACTGAGATGATAATTCTTGGTGGGGGAGTAATGAAGGCTTCAGATCTATTTTTAGAGACGGCGATTAAAACTATGGAAGATATAGCGCTGGCTGGCTCTTTAGAAATGGTTACAGTAAAAGAAGCTGAGCTTGGTTCTGATATTGGTTTAATGGGTGCTATAGCTGTGGCAATGGAAGACAGGTTGAAAAAAAATGATTGATGAAGATAAAGTATTAGTGCTTGATATTTTCAACCGCTTTGATCTGGAAATTAAAGCCGGTCGTTCTGGTATTAAAAGAGAGGTTAAAGTAAGCGATATTAAGAGACCGGGGATTGAACTGGCCGGTTTCTGGAAGCACTTTGTACCGGAGCGGGTTAATTTAATTGGAAGAACCGAGCTTTCTTTTCTACGGGGACTTGATGAGCAGATCCTGCAGGAAAGAATCGAAGAGTATGTAGACTACAATCCAGTCTGCATCATAGTTGCCCGGGGAGAACATATTCCTGATTATCTGCTGGAAAGAGCAAATCAGAAAGGGATTCCTGTTCTTTCGACAGAAATTTCTACAACCAGATTTAGCAGTATGCTTTTAAACTATCTGGAAGAAAAATTGGCGCCGGTCAAGGTTATTCATGGAGTTCTGGTAGATATCTATGGAATAGGAGTCTTAATTAAAGGCCAGAGTGGAATCGGTAAAAGTGAGACAGCAATAGAGCTGGTTAAAAGAGGCCACCGTCTGGTTGCTGATGATATAATTGAAATCAAAAAAATAGGTGAGCTGCGTTTAAGTGGTACAGCACCTAACAATTCTCGTTATTTTCTGGAGATGCGCGGTATTGGCATAATTAATGTTAAAACTTTATTTGGAGCCGGGGCAGTAAAACACGAATCTCCAATTAATCTTGCAATTAAATTGGAAAGATGGAAAGATGGAGAAGAATATGAAAGACTTGGTATTGACAGCCGTAAAACAGCAATTATGGATTTAGAAATTGATGAAATTGTAATTCCAGTAAAACCAGGTAGAAATCTGGCTTTAGTGTTGGAAGTGGCAGCCATGAATTATAGAATGAAAACAATGGGCTATAATGCTGCAGTTGATTTTACAGAGAATATAATGAATAGATAGAGAATGATTTTAGTAGAGGTGTGAAAATGGCTTTAAAAAAAATAAAAAACAAAAGGCAAAAACTAGTGATTCTATTTATTATCTGTCTTTTTATTTTACCTGCAGCTGCCAGTGCAAAAAATTATAGAGTGATTTTTAATCACCTTGATGGAATTGGTGACGATTATGGGCCTGGAAATTATGATTATCCCCAGTATCATATCTTCCAGAATAAAGGACATTTATTTGATCTGAGGTCGATGACGATCTATGAAGCTGAAGCTGAATATAAAATTCGCTTTGCATTTACTAATTTAACTGATCCCTGGGGAGCTAAGTATGGATTTTCATTACCTTTAATCGAAATTTATATTGATCATCAAAATGGTGGCAGTAGTCAACTTTTTCAGGAGGGAGCTAATGTCAGATTTAAAGAAGATTTTAAGTGGAATAAATTAATAAAAATAAGCGGCTGGTGGGTCAGGTTATTTAATCCGGACAGTAAACAGGAAAATTTATTGAATATTAACGAGTTATCACTCAGTAATCCGGTTTCAAATGGAGATCTTAGTCTGCGGAGAAAAGATAATAATCTATTTTTAAAAATACCGAAAAGTGTGATTGATTCTCTGCAGCAAAGTAAAATCATTGTAATGGTAGGCAGTTTTGATCCTTTTGGCTATGATCATTTTCGTTCAATATCCAAAAGCAGAAGCTCCTGGCAGGTATATTCGAAAAGCAATATTTCAAATTCAAAGTCTACCAGAGTTCTGGATCTTTTGGTCCCTGGAGGTCGAAGTCAAAAAAAAATATTGAGGGGTGAGTTACCAGCCCTGCCGTATTTAAAAATTGGAAATGAACGGCCCGCCAGACAGCCGACTCTTGTAGATCAGCTGCAGCCATTAAATAAAATTTCTTTATCAATACTTTTTCTTTACATATTGATTCTAATTTTTGTGCTTTATAAATTTAATTATAATAAATAACTTTGAACTTTTAAATTTGAACTTTTAAAGAGGTGAGATAATGACAGCAGAGCCAATGAAATATGCCAGAGAGATATTAAAAAAAGTATCCCGCAGTTTTGCTCTGACAATTCCAATGTTAGATGACGAGATTAAAGATGAAATTCTTCTGACCTATCTCCAGGATAGAATTTTAGATAATTTTGAGGATGAAATTCATCCACCTGATCTTAAACTGCAGCAGGAAATGATGGACCGAGTCAGCAGAATCTTTTCTACCGCAGAATATGATCGCAGTTCTGATTTTGCAATTATTAAAGAAAAGAGCAGCTTAATAGAAAAAGATTCACTGCGGGAATTAACTGAGAATATTGATTTGATCTACAGGAGTTATCAAAGTTTTGAACCTGAGATTCAGGATATTTCTCATAAATGGCTGCAGGAAATGAATCAGGGTATGCAGAAATATTTAAGCAAAAAGGTAGAAACTTTTTCAGAACTGGATGAATACTGTTATTATGTTGCCGGTACAGTCGGAGGATTTTTGACTGAAACTATTATTTATAAATTTGAAATTGAAGCTCAGAATAAAAAAAGATTAATGGATAATTTTAACCAGGCAGGTTTATTTTTACAGAAAGTTAATTTGATTAGAGATATTAGAGAAGA
The DNA here is from genome assembly GCF_004362045.1 of Halanaerobium saccharolyticum. Lineage (GTDB taxonomy): Bacteria > Bacillota > Halanaerobiia > Halanaerobiales > Halanaerobiaceae > Halanaerobium > Halanaerobium saccharolyticum_C. The sequence continues at coordinate 192,784 of NZ_SNWX01000003.1, forward strand.
TTTAGAGAGCAGAGATAAACATTTCTGGCCTTTAAAAGATTTAGGAATTAGTGAAAAAGAACTTATTGATCCCAGTTATAAAAAGCAGGCTCTTGCTGCTTTAGAAAAAATGCTGGCCGATTTAAAAACTCATATTCCAGCTTTAAGGAAATATTATCAGGCTCTGCCGGCTGAACTTAAAGGTTATAAAAAGTTTTTTGCTGTTAATAATGCTCTGGGACTGGCTACTATGGAGAAGCTGAAAAACAATCCTGATGTATTTTATGGGAACAAACCGGTCAAAACCTCTAAATTAACATTTTTAAATATAATAAGGGCTCCGGAAAAATATTTACTGGAGCAGATAAATAAATATTAAATTTATAAAGTAGAGATTTTCTTTTAGAAAGGAGAATAATTTCAGATGGATTTTTTACTTATTACGGGCATGTCAGGAGCAGGAAAGTCTCTGGCCTTAAATTATTTTGAAGATAGAGGTTATTTTTGTGTGGATAATTTACCGCCGGCTTTAATTTCAAAGTTTGCAGAATTATGTCTCCAGTCAGATTTAGATAAAATTGCTCTGGTCAGTGATATTAGGGGACGAGAGTTTTTTAATGAACTTTTTGAGGAACTTGCAAAAATAGAAAAAATGAACTTAAATTACAATATTCTTTTTCTGGAAGCTTCAGATGATGTTTTAATCAGAAGATATAAGGAGAGTAGAAGACGCCATCCACTTGATGAAGAGGGAAGAATATTGGATGCTATTGAGCGAGAAAGAAAATTATTAGAAGAACTGCGGGGAAGGGCAACTAAAATTATTGACACGGGAGAATTAAAAATTTCAGAGCTGCAGCAAGAACTAAATCAATCTTTTTTTGCGGAAGAGGATAAAAATTTACTGCATTTAAGTTTGATTTCCTTTGGCTTTAAGTATGGTATACCCCGGGATGCTGATTTAGTAATGGATGTTCGTTTTTTACCAAACCCTCATTATGTAGAATCTTTAAGAGAAAAAACAGGCAATGACCAGGTAGTTCAAGATTATGTATTGAAGTGGCCGATAACTGATAAATTTTATGATAAATTTTTTGATTTAATAGATTTCTTACTGCCTGAATATAAAAAAGAAGGTAAGAGTCATTTATCTATTGCTATTGGCTGTACTGGTGGTAAGCACCGCTCAGTTACAACGGTCAATAAGCTGGCAGAATTTTTATCAGACAAAGAATTTAACATTAATCTGGAACACCGAGATATCGAAAAGTAAAAGTTTTATATGAGTATTAAAAAGCAATTACTAGAAGGAAGTGTAATTATGAACCTGCCAAAATGGTTTTTTCCAGGTTTGGGTGTTAAAAGATGGTTTTTGGTAATGATATTTGCCTTTATTTTAATTAGTCTGGGAATTACCCCTTTGTTTGGTTTTGATTTGAGTGTTTATGTAGCTAATAATTTATTAGCTATCTTGAGCAATATCTTTGGAAATCAGGCAGGATTTATTCTCAAATTTACTGCGGTGATAATGATTTTAAGTGGTATTACTTTAACTTATTATTCTTTAGTCAAGATCAGGTTAGAGTTTAATACCCATATTACTCCACATGGAGAAATACTTGATCTATTATATGAAAAAAGAAGATCTAACAGAGGTCCGGAAATAGTGGCTTTTGGTGGTGGAACAGGTCTCTCGAATCTTCTGCGGGGCCTAAAAACAAATAGTGATAATCTGACAGCAGTCGTCACAGTGGCGGATGATGGCGGCAGTTCAGGTCGGTTGAGAGATGAAATGGGGATTTTACCTCCCGGTGATATTCGAAACTGTCTGGTAGCTCTTGCTGACAGAGAACCGCTAATGGAAAAACTATTTCAGCACCGCTTTGAAGCAGAAGGGGGACTGGAAGGTCACAGCTTTGGCAATTTATATATTGCAGCGATGACTGAAGTGCTGGGTGATTTTGAAGAAGCTGTTAGAGCTTCCAGCAAAGTGCTGGCAATTAGGGGTAAAGTTTTACCAGCTACAAATGAAGATATCAAACTGGGAGCAGTTTATCATGATCAGGAAGAAAGAATAGGGGAATCGGCTATCCCGGTTTATAATAAGGAGATCAATAGAGTCTTTCTGTATCCGGAAAATGCGAGTACTACCCCTGAAGTAAGAGAATCCATCAAAAAAGCAGATGTAATTGTTATTGGTCCCGGCAGTCTTTATACCAGTATTTTACCGAATCTGCTGGTTAAAGGAATTGCAGCAGAAATCAAAAAAAGTGAGGCTCTGAAACTATATATATGTAATGTTATGACCCAGCCAGGAGAAACAGATGGCTATACTGCTGCTGATCATGCTCAGGCAATAATAGACCACTGTGGTAGTGGAGTTTTTGATTACATTATTGTTAATAATCGACAGGGAACTGAAGAACTGCGCCAGAAATATGAGGCTGAAGGAGCTTATTCGGTTCAAATAGATCATCAGCGTTTACAGGATCTGGATCTTAAAATAATTGAAGCAGATCTTTTAAAAAAAGACAGCTATTTACGTCATGATCCTCAGGCACTGGCAGAGTTGATTTATGATTTAAATAAAAAATATAACTAAAATAGATTAATAATATAAAAACAATTTTTAAGTTTAAACAACAATTATAGATTTTAAAGGTGATAAAAATGTCTTTTACTGATCAGGTCAAAGAAGAGTTAACACATAAAGATAAATTTGATTATCAGGAACAGCTGGCTGAACTTTCCGCCTTAATTAGAATAGATGGTTCAATTCAGATTTCAAATAAACATCTGGCTGTTAAAGTAACACTTTACCATGGAAATCTGGCCCGCAGAATTTATTCCTTAATAAAGGAGCGTTTTGGCTTTAGTATTGAAATCAGGGTTAGACAGGATAGAAGATTCAACTTAAGCCACAGCTATGATATTATTGTAACTCCTCAGCCGGGTGTTAGAGAATTTTTGCTTGAGCTCGGGTTTTTAACTCCAGATAATAATCTGGTTTTTCATATTAAAGAAGAATATTTAGCTTCCCGCAAATTATCTCAGGCATATTTACGGGGCTTATTTTTAGGAGGTGGATCTGTTAACAGTCCTCAGAGCGAATATCATTTAGAATTTCGCTGTGAACGGGAGAGTGTGGCGGAAGATTTAAAAGTTTTACTTGCTAAATTTGACTTAGAAGCTCATCAAACTGAGCATAAGGGTTATCAGGTGATTTACTTTAAGAGTTATGCTGAAGTAGTCAAAGTACTGAACATTATTGGAGCCCATCAGGCAATGCTAAAAATGGAAAATGATCATATTGTCAAGGAGCTAAAAAATGATGTTAACCGTCGGGTTAATTTTGAGACAGCAAATCTGGAAAAATCAGTTTCAGCTGCTATGGATCAGCTGGAATATATAGATATTATAGAAAGAAAAGAAGGACTGGAAACATTAAGTCCCGGACTGCAGGAAATAGCGGAACTTCGCAGAGCCAATCCTTATGCATCATTAAAGGAATTGGGAGATATTCTGGACCTCAGCAAATCAGGGGTAAATCATCGTCTGCGAAGAATTAAAAAGATTGCTGAAGATTTAACTTGAAATTATTTCAAAAGATGATATAATATAATTTGGAAGTTGACAAAAATATATCAAACTTGCTGCTGATTTAAAGATCAGCTTTGTTTTTGGCTGTATCGGGACAATTTTGTTCCATTTGGACAAAAACGTTCCAGCTCGGAGGTTAAACATGAATAAACTGTTTAAAATTCAGCAAAAAATTGTACCGGAAATTGTTAAGACAGCCCAGCAAAGATACAACATTTTACGTGGTATTTATTACAATCAGCCTATTGGCAGAAGAGCTCTGGCCAGGATACTTGGTCTCAGCGAAAGAACGATCCGCAATGATCTGGAGTTTTTTGAGAAAAATGCTTTGATAACTATTACCCCTGCAGGTACTCAGATAACTAGAATTGGAGAGGAATTTCTGATAGAATTAGATGAGTATATAAAAGAGTTAAGAGATATCAGTCATCTGGAAAAAAGGCTGGAGAATATTCTGGGGATAGAAAAAGTAAAACTGGTTAACGGGGCTGTTCCGGCCGGAGATTTAAAAGCAGAAATTGGACGTATGGCTTCACAGCTTTTACAGCAGGAGATAAAAAATGGAGATATACTTGCTGTTACAGGAGGGACGACTCTGGCCCAGGTGGCAGCTGAGATGAGCTACAGTGCAGAATCTCGAGATGTAACAGTAGTTCCTGGACGAGGTGGTCTGAGTGAAGATGTCGAAATTCAGGCCAATACAATTGCTGCCAAGATTGCTAAAAAACTTGGAGGCAGTTATCATCTGCTGCATATTCCGGACAATATGGCTGAAGAAAATATTTATCATATAACAAAAGAACCAACAATTAAGAAAACTTTAGAAATTTTAAAAAGAGCCAATATTTTAATCCACGGAGTTGGAACTGCTGCAGATATGGCAGGACGCCGGGGAATGGATGAGCAGGAGATAGAAGATCTCATTAAGGCAGGAGCAGTTGGAGAAGCCTTTGGCTTTTATTTCAACTCTCAGGGTGAGATAATTTATTCTACTACAAGTGTTGGCTTAAACCTGGATGACCTGCAGGCAATAAATAAAGTGATTGTGGTTGCAGGTGGAGAAAATAAAGCAGAAGCAATAATTTCTGCAGTGTCTCCTAAATACCAGGATATTTTAATTACTGATGAAATTACAGCCCGAAAAATTATCTCTCTTAAAGGAGGTGAGGCCGAAGACAGGCTGGCAAATTAAAATCAGCAGGTTATAAACTTTCAAATTTTTTAAGTCTTTGTTTAATAAATTAATTTGTAAATGATTCATCAATTATAAGGAGGAATTAATAATGAAAAAAGTAGCAATTAATGGTTTTGGAAGAATTGGTAGAGGTTACTTAAGATTAGTAGAAAAAAGAGGAGAAGACATTGAAATCGTTGCAATTAATGATTTAGTAGATGTTGAAAACTTAGCTTACTTATTAAAGTATGATTCTGTACACGGCCGTTTTGATGGTACAGTAGAAATAGAAGCTGGTAACTTAGTAGTTAATGGTAAAACAATTAAAGTATCTGCCATTAAAGATCCTAAAGAATTACCATGGGGCGAGTATGATATTGATGTTGTAATCGAATCAACAGGTGTATTCCGCAAAAAAGATCAGTTAATGCAGCATATTGAAGCTGGTGCGAAGAAAGTTCTTTTAACTGTACCTGCTAAAGATAAAATTGATAACACTATTGTACTTGGTGTTAATGATGATGATCTTTCCGATGATGACTTAATTGTTTCCAATGCATCCTGTACAACAAACTGTCTGGCACCTTTAGCTAAGGCCTTAAATGATGAGTTTGGAATTGAAAAAGGTCTAATCACTACAGTTCACGGTTATACTACAAGTCAGGCTATCCTGGATATGCCAGCTGGGAAAACAAGAAGAGGTAGAGCTGCTGCTGAGAATATTATTCCTACAACTACAGGTGCTGCTATTGCAACAACTAAAGTACTGCCTGAGTTAGATGGTAAAATTGACGGAATGGCTATTCGTGTTCCAGTACCTGATGGATCCTGTGTAGATGGAGTATTTACTCTAGAAAAAGACGTAACAGTTGAAGAAGTAAATGCAATGTTTAAAGAAAAAGCAGAAGGAGACATGAAGGGGATTATTGGTTATACAGAAGATGAATTAGTTTCCAGAGACATTATGGGCCAGTTCGAATCTTCTATGATTGATGCTCAATCTACTATGGTTATTAACGGTAACATGGTTAAAGTTATCTCCTGGTATGACAATGAGTTAAGTTATGCAAATAGAGTTGTAGATTTATCATTAAAGCTGTAATTTAAATATAAAATTATTTCAGGGTAGGGCTTATTAGCCTGCCCTGAAATTTTCTCAATAAATTTTTAACTTATTTTTAGAGATAGATATTTAGCTTTAAGCTTATTTTCAAAAAATTAGTAATAGCTAATTAATAACGGAGGTATAAAAATGAAAAAAACACTTAAAGATATGGACTTTAAAGGAAAGAAAGTCCTGGTAAGAGTTGATTTTAATGTTCCTCTTAAAGATGGTGTTGTTGGTGATAAAACAAGAATTAGAGCTGCTCTACCAACAATTGAATACTTAATCAAAGAAGATGCAAAAGTGCTGCTGATTTCTCATCTTGGTCGTCCAGGTGGAGAGCCTAAAGATGATTTAAAAATGGATCCAGTTGCTAAAGCACTGGCTAACTTATTAAACAAAGAAGTAAAAAAAGCTGATGACTGTATCGGTGAAGAAGTAAAAAAAGCTGCTGACAGTTTAGAAAATGGAGAGGTAATGTTATTAGAAAACAGTCGTTTCCATGCTGGAGAAAAGAAAAATGATCCAGAATTTGCAAAAGAATTAGCTTCACTTGCTGATCTTTATGTAAATGATGCCTTTGGTGCTGCCCATCGAGCTCATGCAACAACAGTTGGTGTCACAGATTATTTGCCAGCTGCTGCAGGTTTCTTAATGCAGAGAGAATTAAATGCCTTAGGTGAAGTTATGGAAAATCCCGAAAGTCCTTTTGTGGCAATTATGGGTGGAGCCAAGGTTTCTGATAAAATTGATGTAATTAAAAACTTAATCACCAAAGTTGATAAACTAATTGTTGCCGGTGGAATTGCCAATACCTTCCTGCTTGCCAAAGGTTATGAAGTTGGAGATTCTCTGGTAGAAGCTGACAAAGTTGATCTGGCTAAAGAATTAATGACAGAAGCAGAAGAAAAGGGAGTTGAGATTGTACTTCCGATTGATGTTGTAATTGCTGATGATTTTTCCAATGATGCAAATACAAAAACTGTTTCTGTTGAAGAAGTTCCTGCTGGCTGGCAGATTTTAGACTGCGGCGGCCCTCAGAGCTTAGAAAAATATAAAGAAATTATTAAAAATGCTAAAACAGTTATCTGGAATGGGCCATTAGGAGTCTTCGAAATGGAGAAATTTGCTAAGGGAACTGTTGAATTAGCAAAGGCATTAGCTGAATCAGATGCACATTCTGTAATCGGTGGTGGAGATTCTGCTGCAGCAATTAATGAGGCTGGTGTAGCTGATAAGATGAGTCATATTTCTACCGGTGGTGGAGCTTCCCTGATGTTCTTTGAAGGTAAAGAGCTTCCCGGTGTAGCTGCACTTGACGATGTTGAATAATTTCAAATTCAATCATTACTTAATTTATATTGAATAAATTCGAATCTAAATTTTTGTTGTTCAGGCAAAATTTGAGGAGGAATATTAATGCGTAAACCATTTATCTGTGGAAACTGGAAAATGAATAAAAATGTTAAAGAAGCGGAAGCAATGATTACTGCTTTAAAACCTAAAGTTACAAATGTAGATAATGTCGAAATGGGTATCTGTCCAACAGCTCTCTGTCTAACAACAGTTAAGGAAGCTGCTCAGGATAGTGACCTTGTGACAGGTGCTGAAAATATTTACTGGAAAGATTCCGGTGCTTATACCGGCGAAATTTCTGCTAAGATGCTGGCTGATAGTGATATAGAATATACTATCGTCGGCCATTCAGAAAGAAGAGAAATTTTCGGTGAAAGTGATTATGAGGTAAATAAAAAAGTTTTATCTGCCCTGGAACATGGTGTGAAGCCAATTGTCTGTGTAGGTGAAACTTTAGAAGAAAGAAAAGCTGAACAAATAGAAGCAAAGGTTAACTTCCAGGTTGATTCTGCTCTGGCAGGATTAAGTGAGGAAGAAGCTGCAGCTGTAGTAATTGCTTATGAACCTATCTGGGCAATTGGTACAGGTGAGACTGCTTCTGCTGAGGAAGCTAATCGTGTAATTGGAATTATTAGAGACAATATCAGAAAAAAATATCCTGAGGCTGCTGATAAGATCAGGATTCAATATGGCGGTAGTGTTAAACCTCATAATGTAGAAGAAATTATGGCTCAGCCAGAAATTGATGGTGCTTTAGTTGGTGGAGCCAGCTTAGAAGCAGATTCTTTTTCTGAGATTATTTTAAAAACTGCCGAAATCTATAAGTAAATAAGTAAGACTATAAGGAGGATTATTATGGCAAGACCTAAACCCCTGGCCCTGATTATTGCAGATGGGCTGGGAATAAACGAAAACGCAGAGGGAAATGCTGTCTATCAGGCAGATACTCCTTTTCTGGATAAATTAAATAAAGAATATCCACATTCAATTTTGAAACCTTCAGGAGAGGCTGTTGGTCTCCCGGAAGGTCAGATGGGTAACTCTGAGGTTGGACACTTAAATATTGGTGCCGGCCGCATAGTTTATCAGGATTTTACAAGAATTAATAAAGCGGTAGAAGAAAAACATCTGCTGGACAATGAGGCACTTAAAAAAGCAGTAGATCATGCTAAAGAAAATGATGGCGCCCTGCACTTAATCGGACTTTTATCTGATGGTGGTGTCCACAGCCATATTAAACATCTTTTTGGTTTAATCGAGATGGCTGATCGAGCTGGCCTGGAAAAAGTATATATCCATCCAATCTTAGATGGTCGAGATACTCCACCTACCAGCGGTACAGGTTATTTAAAAGAACTTCAGGAAGAGCTGGATAGAGTTGGTACCGGCAGGATTGCAACTGTCAGCGGTCGTTATTATACCATGGATCGTGATAACCGCTGGGAGAGAACTAAAAAATCATATGATATGTTAGTTCTGGGAGAAGGAAATAAAGCAGAAAATGCTGTCAAAGCTGTAGAAGCTTCTTATAAAGAGGATGTGGAAGATGAATTTGTTGTACCCACAGTTATCACCGAAAATGGAGAACCTGTAGGTCCAATGAATGATCATGATTCCGTAATTTTCTTCAATTTTAGAGCGGATAGAGCCCGTCAGATCACCAAGGCTTTAACTATTGACGGTTTTGAGGGCTTTGAGCGGGAGCCAGAACATCCCGAAGATCTTTACTATGTGACAATGACAGAGTATGATGAAGAATTCGATTTACCTGTTGCCTTTGAGCCAGTAGAAATCGAAGATGGACTGGGAGATGTTCTAAGCCGGGAAGGTTTAAAACAGCTGCGAATTGCTGAAACAGAAAAATATGCTCATGTTACTTTCTTCTTTAATGGAGGAGTTGAAGAACCAAATGAAGGTGAAGATCGTATTTTAATTCCTTCCCCTCAGGTTGCAACATATGAGATGCAGCCGGAAATGAGTGCTTATGAGGTAACTGATAGGCTCTTAGAAAAAATTGAAGCAGAAGAGTATGATGTAATTATCTTAAACTATGCTAATATAGATATGGTTGGACATACAGGCTATATGGACGCAGCTATTGAAGCTGTAGAAACAGTAGATGAATGTCTTTCAAAAATTGTTCCCGCTATTTTAGATAAAGGCGGCCAGGCTTTGATTACCTCTGATCATGGTAATGGAGAAAAAATGAAAGAAGAAAAAGATGGTTCTCCATTTACAGCTCATACTGCTAATATTGTTCCACTCTATTATGTAGGTGGACCGGAGAATAAAGCAATTGCTTCTGGTAAACTGGCTGATTTGGCTCCCACAATGTTAGAGATACTGGGAATCGAGCAGCCGGAAAAAATGACAGGAGAATCACTGCTAATAGATATTGAAAAAGAAAAGAAAAATCGTTAAAAATTAATTAATAAACAGAGACAGTTTCTGCTGTCTCTGTCCAAACATAACTTAAAAATAGTTTCACTGTAAAATTATAAGGAGGTCAATTAATGATGTTAAGTACAACAATTGTAGAAGTATATGCTCGCGAAATTTTAGATTCACGTGGTAACCCAACTGTAGAGGTAGAGGTAGTATTAGAAGATGGTACCTTTGGTAGAGCGGCTGTTCCATCTGGAGCTTCGACTGGAGAATACGAAGCAGTAGAATTAAGAGATGGTGGCGACCGCTACCTGGGTAAAGGTGTTTTAGATGCAATTGAAAATGTAAATGAAGTTATTGCACCTGAATTACTAGGTTTAGATGTTAGAGATCAGGTTGATATTGATAACTTAATGCGCGAATTAGATGGAACTGAAAACAAAGGTAAACTAGGTGCCAATGCTATTTTAGGTGTTTCAATGGCAGTTGCTAAAGCAGCAGCTAATGCTACCGGAACTGAACTCTACAATTATATTGGCGGCATGAATGCTAAAACTCTGCCCGTACCAATGATGAACATTTTAAATGGTGGAGAGCATGCTGATAATAATGTAGACCTGCAGGAATTTATGATTATGCCTGTTGGTGCAGTAAGCTTCCGTGAAGCTCTGCAGATGGGTGCAGAAGTATATCATAACTTAAAGAAAGTACTGCAGGAAAAAAATCTGGGTACAGGTGTTGGTGATGAAGGTGGATTTGCACCTGATTTAGGATCCAATGAAGAAGCGCTGCAGGTAATTGTAGAAGCTATTGAAGCTGCCGGTTATGAAGCTGGCGAAGATTTCTATCTGGCTATTGATGCAGCAGCATCTGAAATTTATAAAGATGGCAAGTATGACCTGGCCGGAGAAGGTGTCAAAAAGACTTCTGAAGAAATGGTAGATTTCTATGCAGAGTTAATTGACAAGTATCCAATTATCTCACTTGAAGATGGTCTTGACGAAGATGACTGGGAAGGTTGGGCTCAGTTAACAGAACGTTTAGGTGATCGTCTGCAGATCGTGGGAGATGATCTTTTTGTGACTAATGTTGAAAGATTGAGCAGAGGTATTGAGGAAGATTCTGCTAACTCAATCTTAATTAAGGTTAACCAGATTGGTTCCTTAACTGAGACTTTAGATACAATTAAAATGGCTACAAGAGCAGGATTTACTTCTGTAGTCTCACACCGTTCCGGTGAAACAGAAGATGTAACAATTGCTGATCTTGTTGTAGCAATGAATACCGGCCAGATCAAAACTGGTGCTCCTGCACGTTCCGAAAGAGTTGCTAAGTATAACCAGCTGCTAAGAATTGAAGAAAGCTTAGGAGAAGCAGCTCAATATGCAGGTAAAGAAGCATTCTTTAACCTTAAGTAAAGTTCTTTAAATCTAAAAGACAGTAATCAAGGGACTGGGCAGAGATTTTTTCTGCCTGGTCTTTTATAGTCTTATCTACTGAAACTGTTTTCCAGGCTCTTAAAAGTCTTTTTATCCTCTAAGTTATTGTTTTTTTGTCTTTAATATGTTAAAATTAAAACTGTGTTGAATTATGGATATCTAGTATTATTTACTTAACTTACTGGAGGTGAGATTTAGATGTTTGCACTTAAGGTTTTACATTTTATTATAGCGATTGCAGTAATTGTTGGTGTTTTACTTCAGTCTGGTAAAAGTGCCGGTCTATCTGGAGCAATTGATGGTGGTGCTACAACTTTTTTTGGTAAATCAGGAAAGAAGATGGAAGATAAAATAAGTAAGGCAACAACTGTTGCAGCAGTATTATTTATGATTAACTCTCTGATTTTAGCTATCTTTTAATTTTTGATATTTAGTGTCATAATTAAGTAATGAATAGTTAATTATAAAACAGGAGATTAAGTATTTTTTAATAAAAAAACATCTAATATTGTTTCAGGGAAAATTTTAAAGTTTTGAATGCAATATATACCAGATAAGATGCTAAATATTAGCATATAAAAAGAAAATATTAATTAATAAGGAGGTTGGTGCATGAATTTTTATACACCTTTAGCAGGAATAATTGCCTTAATTTTCGCCTTTATTCTTGCTGGAAAAGTTAAAAAAGAAAGTATGGGAACAGAGAGAATGGCCGAGCTATCAGATGCAATCAATGAGGGGGCAATGGCATTTTTAGGTCGTGAGTATAAAATGCTTTCAGTATTTGTTGCAGTTGTAGCTGTAATAATGGCTGTTGTACCCAGTCTGGGCTGGCAGTATGCTCTATCATTTATTTTAGGTGCATTTTTCTCTGCTTTAGCTGGATTTATAGGAATGCAGATTGCAACTCAGTCAAATGCCAGAACAACACATGCTGCCAGAACAGGTTTAAACGCTGCTCTAAAGGTTGCGTTTTCTGGAGGAACTGTAATGGGGATGTCTGTTGTAGGTTTAGGGACCCTGGGACTTGGAATTTTATATATGTTCTTTTCTCATGATGTAGAGTTTATAAGAGGTTTTGCTTTTGGAGCCAGTTCTATTGCTCTATTTGCCCGTGTCGGTGGCGGTATTTACACTAAAGCTGCTGATGTTGGTGCTGATTTAGTTGGTAAAGTAGAAGCTGGAATTCCAGAAGATGACCCCCGTAACCCTGCTGTTATTGCTGACAATGTTGGTGATAATGTTGGTGATGTGGCAGGAATGGGAGCAGACTTATTCGAATCATATGTTGGTTCAATTGTAGCTGCTATGACCTTAGGAGTTGCTTTAAGTGTAGATCATGTTTTACTGCCGATGTTAATTGCAGCTTTAGGGATTATTGCTTCTATAATTGGTACTCGTTTTGTAAAAGCTAAAGAGGGTGGAAATCCTGCCAAAGCTTTAGAAAGAGGAACCCTGACTGCTGCCGGAATTACAATTATTGGAGCTTACTTTTTAGTGACTTCTTTAACAGGAGAAATCGGTATTTTTGTAGCAATTATTGCCGGCTTAGTTGCTGGAACCCTAATTGGTAGAATTACTGAATATTATACTTCTGAGCATTATGGGCCTGTTAAACATATTGCCCGTCAGTCACAGACTGGTACCGCAACTAACATAATCAGTGGTTTATCTGTTGGTATGAGAAGTACAGCACTTCCAATTTTAGTTATTGCAGCTGCTATTTATTTAGCATATAATTTTGCCGGTCTTTATGGTATTGCAATGGCTGCAGTTGGTATGCTTTCTACAACAGGTATTACACTTTCAGTTGATGCTTATGGACCTATCGCTGATAATGCCGGTGGAATTGCCGAAATGGCAGAATTGGACTCCTCAGTTAGAGACATTACTGATAAATTAGACTCTGTTGGTAATACAACAGCTGCTATGGGTAAAGGTTTTGCAATTGGTTCAGCTGCTTTAACAGCTTTATCATTATTTGCAGCTTTCTCACAGGCAGTTGGCTTAGAGTCTATTTCGCTGACCAATCCACAGGTTATTATCGGACTCTTCCTGGGAGCTATGCTTCCTTTCCTATTCTCCGCAATTACTATGGAGGCTGTAGGTAAGGCCGCAGGAGAAATGATCGAAGAGGTAAGAAGACAGTTTAAAGAAATGCCAGGTATTATGGAAGGTACTCAAAAACCTGACCACAGAAAATGTGTTGATATCAGTACAACAGCTGCTCTAAAAGAAATGATTTTACCAGGTCTTTTAGCTGTAGTTGTGCCAGTAGTAGTTGGACTCTGGGATGTACAGGCACTGGGTGGTCTTTTAGGTGGAGCTCTTTCTTCCGGTGTGCTCTTAGCAATTATGATGGCTAATGCCGGTGGAGCCTGGGATAATGCTAAAAAATATATTGAATCAGGAGCATTTGGTGGTAAGGGTACAGATACCCATGCTGCTTCTGTTGTCGGTGATACAGTAGGAGATCCCTTTAAGGATACATCCGGACCATCCTTAAATATCTTAATCAAATTGATGACTATTGTTTCACTTGTATTTGCTCCATTATTCATGTAAAATTAATATAGTAGTAAAGGAATGATTACCCTCCTTGTAGTTGATGCTGCTGGGAGGGTTTTTTGATAGAAGGGTAGTGATTTAATGCCGGATGTTGATGATCAAATGTGTTTTGCCTGTGGAGAGGAAAATCCGATTTCTCTGGCCTTGAAATTTGAAAAAATTACTAAAAATAGGGTGAGAGCAGAATTTATTCCCGGAGAATATCATCAGGGCTATAATGGAATAATTCATGGTGGTTTAACAGCTACTTTACTGGATGAGGCAATGGCATATGTAATTGGTTTTAAGGGAATTAAAGCATTTACTGCCGAGCTGAACATAAGGTACAGAAAGGCAATAGAGATTGGGGAAAAGTTAGAAATAATTGGAGAATATAAAGGATCTAAAGAAAGTTCTATTGCAAATGTTTATTATGCTCAGGCAGAAATTTTTGCTGAAGATGGTAATTTAAAGGCTCAGGCAGAAGCTAAATTTATTGAAGCTGATAACTAAAGTTTTATTTTACAGTTAAGCAGTTTCATTTTTCAAAAAGACCATAATATTTTAAGGGAGGAATTTTAATGCAGAGAAAAGAAGCACTCAAACTGATGGAAGAAAATATCAAGCAGAAAAATTTGCGCAAACATTGTCTTGCAGTAGAGGCAGTAATGGCAGAGCTGGCCGACTATTTTGATAAAGATGAGCAAAAATGGCGTCTGGCAGGTCTACTCCACGATATTGATTATGAGCAGACTGCAGATCAACCGGAAAAACACAGTCAACTTGGTGCAGATAAGCTTGCTGAAATGGGAATGGAAGCGAAGATTGTAGATGCTGTTAGATCTCACAATGGAATGCATCAACTGCCCCGTAAAACCTTAATGGCTAAGGCTTTATATGCAGCTGATCCTTTAACTGGTTTAATTGTTGCTTCAGCATTGATTCATCCTGAAAAAAAATTAGACGCCCTGGACACAGAATTTGTTTTAAACCGTTATGGAGATAGTTCTTTTGCTAAAGGAGCAGATAGAGATGTGATTGCTTCCTGTAAGGAGCTGGATCTGGAGTTAAAAGAATTTGTTGCTCTTTCTTTAGCCGCTATGCAGAATATTTCTGACGATTTAGGACTTTAAATTTTAGCTCTAAAAACAGAAAATAGATTGATTGATCAAGAATACAATTTAAGAATAGAATCACCAAAAGATTGGGGATGATTATTAATGAGTGCCAGAAGTGAATTATTAAAAAAATTAAGAGAAGATGTACACCGCCCACTCAGCAAAGAAGAAATTTTCGAAAAATTTGAGATAGATAAAAGTCAGCAGCAGATGTTTTCCGATCTCCTTGATGATTTGATCAAGACAGGTCAGATTTTCAAAAACTCACAGGGTCTGTATGGAGTTCCGGAAAAATTTAATTTAATCGGGGGTAGAATTGAAAAAATAGCTTCCGGAAATGCTTTTTTAATTCCGGATGATCCCGAAAAAGAAGATGTTTATATTTCTTCAGCCAATATGAATGGAGCAATGCACAATGATAAGGTGTTTGTGCGTCCTGTTCCTTCTGATCGCGGTAAAAGCCAGGCAGGAGAGGTTGCAGAAATCATTGAGAGAGTCAACAAAGAAGTTGTTGGTAATTTAGAAAAATATAAAAATTATGGATTTTTAATTCCGGATAACAAAAGAATCTGTAATGATATCTTTATTCCACCAGAAGCATTAAATGATGCAGAAAATGGTCAAAAAGTTGTGGCAAAAATAAATCGCTGGCCGGAGAAAAACAGGAATCCAGAAGGAGAAATTATAGAAATACTGGGTGATAAAGATGATGCCGGGGTTGATATTGAAGCTATAATTCGTCAGCTCAACTTACCGGGTAAATTTTCAGATAAAGTTTTAAAGCAGACGGAGAATATTCCAGATCAGGTAAGTGAAGATACAATTACCAAAGATGATCAGCGTCAGGATTTAAGAGATTTAAAACTGGTAACTATTGATGGACCGGATGCTAAAGATTTTGATGATGCTGTTTCCATAGAAAAACTGAGTGATGATGTTTATAGATTGGGAGTTCATATTGCTGATGTCAGTCATTATGTAACAGAGGACAGCCCCCTTGATGAGGAAGCTTTTTCTCGAGCGACCAGTATTTATTTAGTCGACCGGGTAATTCCAATGCTGCCCGAAAAGCTGTCTAATGGAATCTGCAGCCTGAATCCTCAGGTGGATAGACTGACCATGACTGTATTTATAGACTATAGATATCACGGAAAAAAGGGAATAGAAATTATAGATCATGATATTACAAAATCAGTAATTAATTCCAACCACCGGATGACTTATGGTGAAGCTCAGGATATTCTGGAGGATAATGATCAGGCTAAAAAAGATGAATATAGTGATTTTATAGAAGAACTAAAAATGATGAACGAACTTCGCAGAAGACTGCGCCAAAATCGTTTTGAAGAAGGAAGTATGGACTTTAACTTTCCAGAGGTTAAAGTAGAACTTGACGAAGATGGTCATCCTGTTAACTTAAAGAAAAGAAAACATCGGGAAGCAGAACAGTTAATTGAGGAATTTATGATTGCTGCTAACCGAATTGTTGCAGCAGAGATGTCCTGGCGGGAAATGCCCTTTATTTATCGGGTCCATGAAGAACCGGATCTGGATAGAATGCAGCAGTTTAACGAATTTATTCATAATTTTGGTTATCGCTTAAAAGGAGTCAAAAACGGGGTTCACCCCAGGGCACTGCAGGAAATCTTGGAGGATGTAAGAGGAACCAAAGAAGAAAAAATAATCGAAACAGTAATGCTGCGCTCACTCAAAAAAGCAGTTTATTCTGAAAAAAATGTGGGTCACTTTGGACTGGGTATTACTCATTACAGCCATTTTACTTCTCCAATCAGACGTTATCCTGATCTGACTGCTCATCGAATCATTAAGGAAACTGTAACAGAAGGTTATCTAAGTCAGAAACGTCAGGATGAACTGGATATAGAACTACCCAAAATAGCCGATCACTGTTCACTCCAGGAAAGAAGAGCAATGGAGGCAGAACGAGATTCTGTGGACTTAAAGAAAATTGAATTTATGGAAGATAAGATTGGTGAGGAATTTGAGGGAATTATCAGTGGGATTACCGGTTTTGGTATGTTTGTGGAGTTAGAAAATACAGTAGAAGGTTTAGTCCATATTAAAAATCTTCGTGATGATTATTATCATTATGATGAGGAAAAATATCATTTAATTGGAGAAAGAACTAAAAAGATTTACAGAATTGGTGATGAGGTTAAAGTTAAAGTTACCAAGGTTAATAGAGATGAAAGAGAATTAGATTTTGAATTACTGGAAAAAATTGATTAAGATAAATTAAAGATTAAGGATGTGATAGTCATGGCTAAAGATAAAGATATAGAAATTATCGCAAAAAATAAAAAAGCCAGACATGATTTTTATATAGAAGAAACTTATGAGGCGGGGATAAAACTTAAAGGTACAGAGATTAAATCGATCAGAAATCATCGAGTTAACTTAAAAGATAGCTTCGCTCTGGTACAAAATGGAGAAGTTTATCTGCATAATATGCATATTAGCTCCTATAAAGAGGGAAATCGTTTTAACCACGAGCCGGAAAGAAAAAGAAAGCTTCTGCTTCATAAAAATGAGATCAGAAAACTGATCGGTTATACAACTCAAAAAGGTTATACTCTGGTACCTCTGACCCTGTATTTGAAAAAAAATCTCTGCAAGGTGGAACTGGCAGTAGCAAAAGGTAAACAGCAGCATGATAAGAGAAGAGATATTGCCAAGAAAACAGCCAAACGTGAGATGGAAAAAGCCTTTAGACGCCGCCAAAAGGGAGATATATAATAAAATAGTCCAATTAAGAAACCTTATAGTTGGGATGAAAATAATTTTTATTTAAATCCCAACTAATAAAGGATAAATACCGCAAATCAAAATATAATAAAAACATAGTTAAGGCAGCTAACAATAGGAATAACTCTTATTATCTTAATTTGACAGAATTATTTGAAAATGGTATAATTCAGATGTGTTAATTGGGTTGGTTATTAAACTTTTCAACTTTAATTGATAACGTCAAATAAAATATGATAGTTACCATAAAATGTAAGTAAATAGTAATAGATCACCACTAATTTTAATTATAATAAAAATATTCAAAATG
>NZ_SNWX01000004.1:0-42053 GCF_004362045.1 Halanaerobium saccharolyticum
AGGGGGAGGGATTCCTGCATTTAATGCAGATTTCTAACCTGACAACCATGATAACTATTAATATTTTTAAAAAAACTATTAGATTTGACGTAACGTAATGAAGCATAGGAGGGATAATAATGTTTGAAAATGAAGAATTTGATTTAGAGGATATTGATTTAGAAGAATTAGATCCTGAAGGTTATTTTAAAGAAAAAGAAAAGCAGCAGCAGAAAAACGAAAAATTGCTGCAGGAGTTCAGGGACTGGCTGCAGGGAAAAGGTCTAACAGATAAAACAGTAAAAAAACATGTGGAAAATATTGATTTTTACATTAATGAATATCTTACTTATTATGAAGTTCAGGGTCCGGAAGAAGATGTTTATGAGATAGCTTCGTTTCTGGGAGATTGGTTTGTTAGGAAAGCAATGTGGGCCAGCAAAACAGCAATCAAAGACTACTGTGCCGGTTTTAAAAAGTTTTATAAATTTTTAGAAGAAAAAGGTATGATTACCGAAGAGGATTATAAGGAGCTGCTCTCCATAATTAAAGAAAGAAAATCTGATTGGCTGCAAATTGTCTCCCGTTATGATGATCCTGCTGCTGACATTGAAGATGTCTGGGATTTTTAAGCCGACTGAGATATAGTTGACTAATCTACTAAACTTTATTAAAATAGATATATATTATAATTGGTGGTGGTTGAAATTAAAGATAAACGCACGATCTTTTTATTTGTTGGAATTATTGTAGCTTTACTGATCTGGAATCTCAACATCCCAGGTCTTTCTTTAGCCGGACGGAAAATGTTTTCCTTAACTCTGATGACCGTTATTTTCTGGGCGGCCAAGGTGGCTGATTCTGCTTATATAGCTGCTTTGTTTTTAATGTTAATGCTGATTTTTGAGATAGCTCCCCCGGAGGAAGTACTTTCACTCTGGACTTCTCAGACGGTATACCTTGTTATCGGAGCCTATTTAATTGCAGCCGCAGTTGAGCGATCCGGCCTGGGAGAGCGGATTGCCTATAAATTTATTATCCGCTTTGTAGACTCCTATCGCTCCATAATTTATTCTATTTTTGCTTTAACTTTTATGATGAGTTTAATTATTCCTCATCCCTGGCCCCGGGCTTTTATTATTATGTCGGTTATGTCAGTAGTTATAGAAAACGCGGGGATTAATAAAAATGATGCTTCCAAAATCGGGCTGACAGTTTTTGCAGCTTCAATCCCGATTTCAATGATTTTTTTAACAGGGGAGAGCACCTTAAATTTTATGACCCTGGAATTTGCAGGAGTTGATTTAAGCTGGGGAGGCTGGTTTTTATACATGGGAGCCCCGGCAGCACTGGCGGCGATTTTGACTCTTTTTGTAATCCTCAAGTTATTTAAACCGGAAGAAGAGGTAGAAATAAATAAGAAAAAAATTGGCCAGAAACTGCTCGATTTAGGAATGATGTCAGTGGAAGAACAGCGGACGGTTTTCTGGCTGATTGCAGCGGTAGTTTTATGGATGACTGATTCTTTTCACGGAGTTGAACTGGGCTGGCTGACCTTAACTATTGCAGTGATGATGAGCCTGCCTTTAACCGGCGATGTTCTCAAAAAAGAAGACTGGGATCAGGTACCAATTAAGGTTTTGATTTTTTTAACTGCTGCAGTTGCAATTGGAAAAGTGGGATCTTTAACCGGGATGAATCAGTGGCTGGCCGAGGTTATGCTGCCAGCAGAAGCACCGGGTAATATGCTCTATTTTGCTTTAATGACAGCAGGGATTTCGATGTTTTTACATATGTTTCTGGGCAGTGTAATTGCGGTGATGGGAATAGCTATCCCGGCCTTTATTATCTTTGCCGAAAGTTTTGGCATCAACCCTTTAGTTCCCGCCCTCTTTGTCTATACTGCAATCGGAACCCATTATATTTTACCCTTCCACCATCTAAATATTCTGGTCGGAATGGGCAAAGAAAATGGAAATTACAGCGAAAAAGATGTCATTAAACTGGGAATTCCGCTGACCGCTGTGGCTTTAATTACAATTGCCTTCGAATATTTCTGGTGGCAGTTTACCGGTTTGATCTAATAAAAAACGTACACCTACCGTTTACCTGTCGGTTTTTGTCGAATTACCAGTAAACTAAACTTTTCAGATAATTTGTGGTATAATAATAAGCAGTTATTATTTTCAGATATTTTTAAAATAAAATGAGGAGGGAAAGTATGGAATATGGATTTTGGAGTCTTTTACCACCAGTAATTGCAATTTTGCTGGCCCTGACAACAAAACAGGTTTTTATTTCACTTATTTTAGGTATTTTTTCGGGAACATTAATTTTAACAGATTGGTCACTTTTTGCTGCAATCAATATGACCTTAGAAGAAATTGTGGCGATATTTTCTGAGGCCTGGATAACCAAAACTATTATGTTTTCATTTTTAGTGGGAGGACTAATAACTGTGATCTCTGCTTCAGGTGGGGTCCAGGGTTTTATCGATTATTTAACGAAAAAAAGAAATATAGTTAAGGATAAAAAAGGAGCGCTCCTGCTGGCTTACATAACAGGACTTGTTATTTTTATAGAGTCCTCAATTACTATTTTAGTCTCAGGGACTGTTGCTCGACCCCTGACTGATAAATTTAAGGTATCCCGGGAAAAACTGGCTTATGTCTGTGACTCAACCTCAGCACCGGTCTGTGCATTGATACCGCTTAACGGCTGGGGGGCAATGCTGATGGGAGTTATTGGAGTTCAGGTTGCCAATGGAGTTATTGAAGGTAATCCGGCAGCTTTACTTGCCAGATCAATACCTTTTCAGTTTTATTCCATAATTGCAGTAATCGCGGTTGGTTATTATATTATGACAGGTAAGGACTGGGGACCAATGGCTAAAGCCGAAAAGAGAGCCACCGAAACAGGGATGCTTTTAAGAGAAGGAGCAACTCCCATGGTTTCCGAAGAGGCAACTGCTACTCCTCCTAAAGAGGGAGTAATCCCAGATATGTGGAATATGATCCTGCCAATTGTAGTTTTAATAGCAATGATGCCGATCGGACTTTATATTACAGGTGAGGGAAATATTCTGCAGGGATCAGGTTCAACCTCAGTTTTCTGGGCTGTAATCACCGCAGTAACTTTTGCCGGCTTCCTCTATGTTTTAAAAGGAATTATGAATTTAAAAGAATATATTGATTATGTCTACCAGGGTATTGGCGCGATAGTTCCGGTAGCCATTCTTTTAATCACAGCCTTTGCGATCGGAAATGTAATTGGATATTTAGAAACAGGACAGTATATGGCCTCTCTGGTGGAAGGAAGAGTAATTGGTGCTTTTGGACCGGCTATAGTCTTTATTATGGCTTCTGCAATGGCTTTTGCCACCGGTACCAGCTTGGGGAACCTTTGGCATTATGATGCCGATTGGAATTCAGATGGGTGTTGCTCTGGGAGCTCCTCTGTATCCGACAATTGGGGCTGTGATTTCCGGAGGAATTATGGGAGATCACTGTTCACCGATTTCTGATACAACTATTCTTTCTTCAATGGCTTCTGCTTCTGACCATATTGATCATGTAAATACACAGCTGCCTTATGCTCTACTTAACGGAGCTCTGGCTTTAGTGCTTTATCTGGCAGCCGGATTTATAATGTAAGTGTAAGTACCGGGTACTTAGAAAATATTGGAAATGAAAAATTGTGTTTCTGCAGTTGTGGTATCTCAATCAAATAATAAAAATTTAAGGGAGAGCTATTGCAGCTCTCCTTTTGTTCAATTTATGATATACTGTAGTTATAGTATAAATAAGTATCGATAAAACTTTAAATAACGGGTGATCAAATAATGATAAATGCTGTAATCTTTGATATGGATGGAACAATTATTGATTCTGAACCAATTTATGAGAAGGTAAATGAAGAAATATACGAAAAATATGGACTTGAGTTAAGCCAGGAAGATCATGATCGTCATCTGGGAGCAAATCTAAAAGATATCTGGACAGATATCCTGGATCGTTATCAGGTTAAGGAAGAGTATGCTCATTATAAGCTGGAAGATTTTATGGAAGACCATATTCACAGTTCCTATCAGGGACTGGCAGAAAATGAAGAACTGGAACTGATGCCTGGAGTTAAAGAATGGTTTGAGTTTTTAAAAGACCACGGCTACAAAATGATAATTGCCTCTTCTTCCTATTCACCGGTGATTGAGCATATCTACCAGCGTTTTGAGCTGGATCAGTATATGGAAGGTTATGTCGGTGCTGATTCTATAGAAAATGGAAAACCTGCTCCCGATATTTTCCTCAAAGCTGCAGAAAAGCTGGGAGTTCGGCCGGAAGAGTGTCTGGTGATTGAGGATTCACAGCATGGAGTCCAGGCAGCTTATCAGGCAGGAGCAAAAGTGGTAGCTTTTAATAGGGCTCAGGATGAGAGTCAGGATTTATCTCAGGCTGATTTGATTATTGAAGAATTTAACCAGGAAAATTTGAATAAGGTTTTAAGGTAATTATTAAAGGCAGTTCTTAGTTGAGCTGTCTTTTTTTAGTTTTAAAGCAAATAAGCGCGGAAAATAAATAGAAAATTAAATTTTTTGCAGGAGTTTTTAATTTAGCCTTGAATATAGTTAATGAGGTACGTGTTTCAAAATTATAAAAATTGGCTCAGGTGAATTATTTATGGAAATGAAGAATATAACAATCTCAGATATAGCAGAAGCTTTAAATTTATCCCGGAGCACAATTGATCGAGTAATAAATAATCGGGGAAGTGTAGCGAAAGAAACCCAGAAAAAGGTTTTAGATTATATAGAAAAAAATGACTATAAACCAAATAGGGCTGCCAAACATCTGGCTAAAATGACTAATTGTACGATCGGGATTTCCTATTATCTACCTGAAAAATTTGCAGCTCAAATAAAAACTGGAATTGAAGATGTTTATCAGGAATTAAAGGGATATGGTTTAAATTTAATTATTAAAGAAGCATCATCTTTTGCAGAACAAATTGACCAAATTAAAGAGATGAAATCAAAAGTAGATGGATTAATGGTTGCTCCCTGGTCGCCTAAAAAAACAAACAGTTTAATTAATAAATTTATTGAGGATAAGATACCTGTTGTAACCTTTAATCGAGATGCCCCTGAAAGTAATCGTTTATTTTATTTTGGCTGTGATTATTTTAAAGCAGGTCGGATTTCGGGAGAACTGATTAAAAAAATAACTTTAACAGCCGGAAAAATTGCAATTATAAGTAATGATGATGATTTAGTTGGTAAAAGCAGAGTTCAGGGCTTTTATAGTATTTTAAAAGAAAATACTTTTCATCAAATAATTGGGCCTTTTACAGTTTATGACCATTTTGGGATTAGTGACGCCTATACTCAAAAAGATGTTAATTACATAAAAAAAATTATTGAAGATAATCCAGATCTTAAGGCATTTTATGTTGTAAATCAAAGTTTATATTTGGTTGCCAGAGTTGTAAAGGAAATGGGGAAAAAAGATCAGATAAAGGTTATTGGTTTTGATCTATTCGATAATTTCATTCCCTTTTTAGAAGAGGAAGTAATAGATGCGGTAATCTGCCAGGAACCTTACAGTCAGGGATATTTTCCGGTAAAAATTCTTTTTGAAATATTGGTTGAAGATCGGGAAGTGGAAAAGTCAGAATTTATTACTCGTCTGGAAGTTGTGCTCAAAGAAAATCTAAATTATTATCATAATTATCATTATCTGTAGGATTAACTGATTTATATTATATATTGCTATGGCGTTAATGAAGTACGTACTTCATTTTTAGGAATTTTAAAAAAATAAATATATTGCAGGCCGGATAGTATTTATATCAACAGCAGAACTGAGTTGTTAATTTTCAGAATAAAACATAAATTTAAAAAATTATTTGACAATTAAGCACAAATTGGTTATTATTAATCTATACCGGTCTGAACCGGTACTAAAAATTGCTAATAAACTTATATTGCTAAATAAAAGGCGTGATTATAATGGCTAAAAATTATAGTTATTTGGATGTAAAAGAAGATCTCAAAAAAAGAATAGAGACCGATAAATATAAAAAAGAAGAGAAAATTCCTTCGGAAAGAAAGTTATCGGAAGAATTTATGGTAAGTAGAAATACGGTCAGAAAAGCTATTGAGGAACTAGTATTAGAAAACTATTTAGTTAAAGAACCGGGAAGAGGGACTTTTGTAAGTTCCGAAATCAATTCCAATTCTGCTAAAACAAAAACTGGCAATATATTTTTCTTGAGGTGCTTTCATAATAGGTTAAAAAATGGAAACAATGCCTCAAAAATTGGTGATGATATTTTTTATCCCCAGGTTGTGGCAGGAATTGATATGATAGCTGCCAAAAATGATTATCACTGTATCTTTAAATATATTTATGAAGATGATATCGATCAGAAATTAATTAGTGAAATCAAAGAAAAAGCTGATGGTATTATCTGTGGAGAACTACACAGCACAAAGATGTTGGAAACAATAACTTCAATTAATTTGCCGGTTGTTTTGATCAGTTCATCAGTTATCAATGATCAGGTAGATGTAGTTGAAATAGATAATTTTACAGGTGCTTTTAACTTAACCAGTCATTTGATTGATTTAGGCCATCACAATTTTGCTTTGATTGGTGGTTCTGCTACTAGTCAGCCCTCTAAAGAGAGAAAAAATGGATTTTTTGAAGCATTACAGCAGAATCAGATAGAATTTGATCAGAAACATGCAGTTACAAATGGCTGGGATTTTGAAGATGGATATCAGGCAGCTTTAGAAATTTTAGATTTTGAGCAGAGACCGACAGCAGTTTTTGCGGCCTCTGATCTGCTTGCAATTGGAGCGATTAGCGGTTTTAAAGATCAGGGACTTGCTGTTCCAGATGATATATCTGTGGTTGGTTTTGATGACATCGATATGGCCAATCAGATAAAACCGGCTTTAACAACTATGAGAGTCAGGAAAGTCGAAATCGGTAAAGAAGCAGCAAAACTGTTATTTAATAAGTTTAAAGGTAATGAACGTAGTTATCCGGTAAAAATTACTGTGCCAACCAGATTAATGATCAGGGATTCAGTCAAACAATTGTAGATTTATTGCTGTGAATAATAGAAGAGGGGAGAGAATAATGATAAGAAATTATTTAGAGTCAGTTGAGCTTAAAAAGACTAAATTAACCGGCGGATTACTGGCGGAGAAAAATGAGCTGGTCAGAGAACGGGTGATTCCCTATCAGTGGCAGGCATTAAATGATGAGCTTCCTGATACAGAGCCCAGTCATGCGATTGAGAATTTCAAAATAGCTGCCGGCAGATCTGAGGGAGAATTTCAGGGTATGGTTTTTCAGGACAGTGATGTGGCAAAATGGCTGGAAGCAGCAGCCTATCAGCTGACAGTTAATCCAGATCCGGAACTGGAGAAAAGAGCAGATCAGGTTATTGATTTGATTGGAGAAGCTCAGCAGGAAGATGGCTATTTAAATACATATTTTATAGTTAAAGAACCGGAGATGAAGTGGAAAAACCTGGCCGAATGCCACGAACTTTACTGTGCCGGCCATCTAATCGAAGCCGCAGTAGCCTATTATCAGGCAACAGGTAAGGATAAGTTTTTAAAAATTATGCAGAAAAATGCAGATTTAATTGACAGCAAATTTGGGACCGGAGAAAATCAGATTAAAGGGTATCCCGGCCATCAGGAAATAGAACTGGCCCTGATAAAGCTGTATAAAGTTACTGGCGAAAAAAGATATAGAGATTTAGCAAAATATTTTATCGACCAGAGGGGAAAAGAACCTTTCTATTTTGAAAAAGAATGGGAAGAGCGGGGAAAGGTAAATCACTGGCCGGATTTTAAGCAGAATACAGAACGCGAATATTATCAGGCTCAGGCTCCAGTTAGAGAACAGGAAGCTGCAGTCGGCCATGCAGTCAGAGCCTTATATATGTACAGCGGGATGGCTGATGCTGCCCGAGAAACAGGAGATCAGACTTTAATTGATGCCTGTAAGAGGCTGTGGAAGAACACCACTCAAAAGCAGATGTATATTACAGGAGGTACCGGCTCCAGTGTTCATGGTGAGTCCTTTACCTTTGATTATGACCTGCCCAATGATACAGCCTATACTGAAACCTGTGCGGCAGTAGCCCTGGTCTTTTTTGCTCAGCGAATGCTGCATCTGGAGAAAAAGGGGGAATATGCAGATGTAATGGAAAGAGCTTTATATAATGGGGCATTAAGTGGAATGTCAGAAGACGGTAAGAGGTTCTTTTATGTTAATCCACTGGAAGTTAAACCCGAGATTGCAGAGAAGCGCCATGATCACCGCCATATTAAGACTCTGAGACAAAAATGGTTTGGCTGTGCCTGCTGCCCTCCAAATCTGGCCCGCTTACTGACTTCCATCGGCAGCTACATTTATTCCCAAAATGAGGAGGAGCTGTATCTTAATCTTTATAGTAACAGTCAGACAGAAGTCGAATTTAACGGTCAGCAAGTCGAAATTGTCCAGAAGACTGATTATCCCTGGAATGAAAAGATCGAAATAGAGCTTAAAGCAGAAAAGGAAGTAGAATTTACTTTAGCCTTAAGAATTCCAGGCTGGTGTAAAAAAGCAGCTTTACAGGTCAACGGCAAAAATATTAATATTCCCGAACATTTAGAGGCTGGGTACTTAAGATTAAAAAGAAGCTGGCAGAATGACAAGATAAGTTTAATTTTGAAAATGCCGGCAGAAAAAGTTTATGCCAATCCAGAAGTAAAAGAGGATACAGCAAAAGCAGCTATTCAGCGGGGGCCGCTTGTCTATGCTCTCGAAGAAAAGGACAATGGAAATAATCTGGCAGCTATTTACTTAAATGATCAGACAGAATTGAGGCCCGAATTTGAAGAGAAACTTCTGGGTGGAGTCACTACCATCAAGGCTCAGGCCTCTAAAATTGATGAGTCGGTCTGGACTGGAGAACTCTACAGTACCGAAAAGCCGAAAATGAAAGAGATTGAAATAAAAGCTGTGCCTTATTACAGCTGGAATAACCGCGGCAGAGGGGAAATGACTGTCTGGTTGAAGTCTAATTAATGGAAGTTAATTCTAAACTATAATTTTAAATTCAGAGTCACGGCTGTACTGCTAAAAGTTGAAATCTACCAGACAAGACTTCTGGCAGTCCAGCCAGTAAATTACGCTAATTATTATCACAAAAATCGCAATATTCAAAATAAATTTTATATGGGCTGAGTAGTCCGAAAATAAAATTAATTCAAAAAAGGGGGAGCAGAATGTTTAAGCAGGAAGGAAACAAATTATTGTATTTGTATGATAACGAAAAAGTAATGGTTGAGCCCTGGGGAGAAAATTCATTAAGAGTGAGAGTTACTCACAATAGTGATTTTAAAAATACAGACTGGGCTTTACTGCCACCAGAATCTATTGAAGCAGAAATAGAAATCGTAGAAAGTAAAAAAGCAGACACTGATGGTTTATTAGAAATGAATCTGGATGAAGATCAAAATTATGCGAAAATTAAAAATGGCAAAATAACAGCTGTTTTTAATTCAGCAGGTGTTTTAACTTTCAAAAATGATAAAGGCGAAATCTTGCTTCAGGAAAACTGGCAGCGCCGAAAAGATAATCCAAGTATGTCACTTAAAAAAAGCGGACGCGAAATGAAAGCTGTGGAGGGAGAAAATTACAGAGCAGTTTACCGCTTTCAGGCTGATGATCAGGAAAAAATTTATGGAATGGGTCAATATCAGCACAATTATCTGGAACTAAAGGGATGTTCACTGGAGTTAGCTCACCGTAATTCGCAGGCTTCAGTACCTTTTATGCTGTCCAATAAAGGCTACGGTTTTCTCTGGAATAACCCGGCAATTGGCTCTGTTACTTTTGCCAAGAACGGCACAGAATGGATCGCAAAAAGCACAAAACAGGTTGATTACTGGATCACAGCTGGTGATCAGCCTGCAGAAATTGTAGAAAACTACGCAGAGGTAACAGGTAAAGTGCCCATGATGCCTGATTATGGAATGGGATTCTGGCAGTGTAAATTGAGATACCGGACACAGGAGGAAGTGCTTGAGGTAGCAAGGAAACATAAAGACTTAGGTCTGCCGATGGATGTAATTGTGGTTGACTTTTTCCACTGGACCCAGCAGGGAGAATATAAGTTTGATCCTGACTGCTGGCCTGATCCCGGAGCAATGATCGACGAATTGGAAGAAATGGGAATCAAGGTCATGGTTTCAGTCTGGCCAACAGTTGATTATAGAAGTGAGAATTTTGAAGAAATGATGGAAAAGGGATATTTGGTTAGAACAGAACGTGGTGTTAGAGTTACTATGCAGATGTTTGGTCAGGAGGTATTTTTTGATCCTACAAATCCTGAAGCAAGAAAGTACGTCTGGAATAAAATCAAAAATAATTACTGGGATAAAGGTGTCAATATTTTCTGGCTTGATGAAGCTGAACCTGAGTACACAGAATATGATTTTGACAATTACCGTTACTATCTGGGCTCAAATCTTGAGGTAGGTAATATCTATCCGGTCAAATATGCTAAAGCTTTTTATGATGGCATGAGAGAAGAAGGAATGGAAAATCCGCTAAACCTGCTTCGCTGTGCCTGGGCCGGAAGTCAGCGTTATGGAGCTTTAGTCTGGTCTGGAGATATTGATTCTACTTTTAATTCTCTGCAGCGTCAGTTAAGAGCCGGACTCTCAATGGGAATTGCTGGTATTCCCTGGGTAACAACAGATATCGGAGGTTTTCAGGGTGGCAATATAAACGACGAAGATTTCAAAAAACTATTAATTCGCTGGTTTGAATTTGGATGTTTTAGTCCGGTCTTTAGATTACATGGTTATCGAATGCCCGGCAGTGACTTTGAAAATGATATGATCTCTGGAATCGGCAAATTAGGAAGTGGAGCTGAGAATGAGGTCTGGAGTTACGGTGAAAAGTATTTTAAAATTATGAAAAAATATCTTTTCTTAAGAGAAAGAATTCGTCCCTATATCTCTAAACAGATGGAAAAAGCACATCAGGACGGAACTCCGGTTATTAGACCATTATTTTATGACTTTCCGGAAGATCAAAAGAGCTGGGATATCGATGACCAGTATCTCTTTGGACCGGATCTGCTGGTGGCACCTGTAATTGAAGAGGAAATGTATCAGCGCCAGGTATATTTACCAGCAGGAGCAGAATGGAAAGATGCCTGGACAGAAGAGGAATTCAGCGGTGGACAAACAGTAACTGTAAAAGCAGAGCTGGATACTATCCCCTTATTTCTTAAAGATGGTGCTCAACTGCCAATCAAAGCATAGTTTTTCATTATAAATTACTGAACTAATAGACTTTGAAGCAGGAGGTGAAAAAGCTTTTTGTCGGTTTAAGTTTAAAAAAATCTAAGTTATGGATTAAAAAACCTAGGAGGTAAAAAAATGCAAAAACGTTCAGTTTTATTAATTACTCTAATTTCACTGCTCTTAGTCTTAAGTATCCCTACAGCCGTTGTGGCTCAGACAACTGTTGATGTCTGGCACTATTTTGCACCCGGAACAAATGCTCTGCGCTGGGCTGTTGACGAATGGAACGGAAGTCATGAGGATGTTAAAATCAATCACAGATATATACCATTTGCTGACTTTAAACGCGAGGTAACCAAGGCGATTACCACCAATACGGTTCCTGATATTATCTTTGTTGACAATCCTGATCATGCTCAATATGCAGCCATGGGAGCCCTGGCTGACATTACCGAATATGTGGAAGAATGGGGTCAGGCAGATAAGTATTTTGATGGTCCCTGGAATTCCACTATGTATGAGGGCAAAAATTATGGTATACCTCAAAACAGTAATACAATAGTTTTATTTTATAATAAAGATATGGTAGAAGCAGCGGGATTAGAAGGACCACCAGAAACCTGGGCAGACTTTAGAGAATATGCAGAAAAACTGACCAGTAAAGAAGATAATGTTAGAGGTTTATCAATGTGTCTGCGTAAAGCAGAAGACGGAGTCTTTCAATTCCTTCCTTTTCTGCAGATGGGTGGAGGAGATATCTATAATCTTGACGCCCCGGAAGCAGCTGCTGGTTTAAAAATGCTTTCCGATATGTATCAAAATGGCTGGGTAACTCCCGAATCTATTAACTTCGATCAGTCAAGTGCGATGGGGGTTTTTGCCAGTCAGAATTCAGCTATGACCATAACTGGACCCTGGGATTTAAGCCAGCTGAAAGATGTTGATTTTAACTGGGATGTTGCCTTACTTCCTTATAAAGAAGATGTTGGAATCAGAGCTTCAGCCCTGGGAGGAGAAAACTTTGCAATCATGAAAGGTGCCGATAATGTAGAAGAAGCCTGGGAATTTATCAGATGGACTCAACGTAGAGATTTTGTTGAGCAGATGTATATTAAAGGTGGACGCTTACCTTCCAGAAGTGATGTAGCGGAAGAATCAGACTACTGGAGAGATGATCCAGTACAGCGTACATTCTTAGAACAATTAGAGTATGCAAAGGCCAGAGGACCTCATCCAAAATGGCCCCAGATTTCAAATGAACTCCAGCTTGCAATGCAGAAAGCATTAACCGGACAGGCAGCTCCAGAAGAAGCTCTAGCAGAAGCAGCAGCAAATATAGAATCAATACTTGAATAGAAATCTCATATCAGGGCCCTGGATTTTTCCGGGGCCCAAATTTAGAAGAAGGAAAGGAGTAGAGTCTAAATGAATTTTAAAAGCTGGATGCGTAAAAAAGGATATTTATATGTATTTTTAGCACCTTCTATTATTTTTATGGGCATCTTTACAGCTTATCCAATTATCTATAATTTTATTATCAGTCTGCAGGATGTTAATGTAATGACCCTGGCCCAGCCGGATAAGGAATTTGTTGGTTTAAAAAACTATATTGAAATCATTACTAACCCTACTTTTCTGGAGGTCTTTAAAAACTCAGCTGTTTTTACCCTGGGAAGTGTATTTTTTCAATTTATAATTGGCTTTGCTTTAGCTATGTTTTTAGTGAAAAAATTTCCCTTAAATAATTTTGTTAGAGGATTTATTGTAGTTGGCTGGGTTATCCCCCCCGTAGTTGTAGGTACAGTCTGGAAGTGGTTACTAAATACTGATTTTGGTTTAATAAACTATTTTCTTTCCCAATTTCATATCTTAAATAATAATATTAGCTGGCTGACCAATCCTGATATGGCAATGATCGGAATCCTAATTGCAAATATCTGGCTGGGAATTCCTTTTAATATGATGCTTTTAATTGGTGGTCTAACCGGTTTACCACAGACGGTTTTCGAAGCAGCAGACATTGATGGAGCAAACTGGTTTCAGAAATTATTTTTTCTAACAATTCCAATGCTCAGACAGACTATTTCTGCTACTTTAATGCTGGGAATTATTTATACTTTTAAAGTTTTTGCTCTGATCTGGGTGATGACAGGTGGAGGTCCTGTAAATGCGACAAATGTATTACCAACCTGGTCCTATCAACTTTCTTTTGATTTTTTCAACTTTAGCCAGGGAGCAGTAGTGGCCAATTTAATGTTTTTACTTATGCTTATATTCTCTATTATTTATATTAATTATTCAGCAGGGAGGGAAGATTAATGATGAAAAAATTGATGAATAATAAATATCTATATTCAGTGATTGCAATTTTAATTTTAATAATTTATTTTACTCCCCTGTACTGGATGTTTATTTCTGGTTTTAAACCACCTCAGGATCTTTTTGGGTATCCGCCAAAATTAATACCGACCAATATTACCTTTGAACCGATGCAGGAGGTTTTTGAATCGGGAGTTTTAAGATATTTAGGAAATAGTTTTTTGATAGCTGGTTCTTCAATGATATTTACGATGATAGTTGCTTCACTTGGAGCTTATGCAATTGCAAGATTAAAATCCCGCTGGGCAAACTGGATTCTTTTATTTTTCCTGGTAGCCCAGATGTTACCACCGGTTTTGATGGCAACTCCGCTGTTTATTATCTTCTATAATATGGGGCTGACCAATACCTATCTGGCAGTTATTCTGGCTAATTCAACGCTGGCGGTTCCCTTTGCAGTAATAATGCTGCGGACAGTTTTTTTACAGGTTCCAGTTGAGCTCGAAGAAGCTGCCATGATTGACGGCTGTACAAGGCTGCAGACTGTAATTAAGATTACCTTTCCTGTAGCTAAAAGTGGGATGGTTGTGGTCTCCGTATTTTCATTTATTTTCGCTTTTGGTGATTTTATTTATGCCCTCTCACTGATGAATCAGCAGGAAATGCAGCCGGCAACTGTTGGTCTTTATAATTTTATGGGCTCTCAGGCTGTACAGTGGAATAGTGTTATGGCCTTTTCTGCCCTCACTGCTCTGCCCTTAATAATTATTTTTATTGTGCTCCAGAAACGGATTGTGCAGGGACTTTCTGCCGGGGCATTTAAGTAAATTGATTTTAAAATACTGCAGTTTATTATATAATTGAATGAAGTGTTGGTATTTTTAATTATAGATTTAAAGTTACTGCATAAAAATTTTAGTAAATTGAAATGGAGGCTGAAAATGAAATTTACCGAAGGATACTGGCTGAGAAGCGAAAAAGCTAATCCAATTTATGCTTCCCAGGCCTATAAAGTAGAAGAAATAGAAAATGGAATGAAAATTATTGCTCCCGGGCAGAAAATAGAATCCCGGGCCCAGACTTTAAATATCGGCACCATAACTCTGGAGTTTAGAGCGGTGGCTGAAAATGTAATTGAAGTTAAAAATTATCACCACCAGGGTTATGATTCGGGTCAGATTGAATTTGAGAAAAATAAAGCTCCCCGCCCGGTGGAAGTCACAATTACTGACAAGGAAGCACTGATGGAAGTAGATGATTTAAAGATTAGAGTTGACCGCGAAAACTGGAAGTATCAGTTTGAAGCAGAGGGAGAAGTATTAACCTCCTGTGGTTTTAGAAACCTGGGCTATCTGCGCTATGATAAAAAAATTTCTTCTATGCTGCCTGGTGACAATTATTTAAAAGCAGATTATGATCCCTACATGCTGACAGAATTATCTCTGGCACCGGGAGAATGTGTTTACGGCCTGGGAGAGCGCTTTACCGCCTTTGTCAAAAATGGGCAGGTAGTTGAGACCTGGAATGAGGATGGAGGAACCTCTTCGCAGGTAGCATATAAGAGTATTCCTTTTTATATGACCAGCCGTGGTTATGGAGTTTTTGTTGATCATGCTGACAATATTTCCTTTGAAGTAGCAAGTGAAAAGGTGGAATATGTAGGCTTTTCGGTTCCGGGAGAGGAGCTGCGCTATAATTTCATTTACGGCAAAAATAACAAAGAGGTTCTCAGCCGCTATACTGAGCTGACCGGAAAACCGGCCTTACCTCCCGCCTGGTCTTTTGGACTCTGGTTATCGACTTCTTTTACCACCGATTATGATGAAGAAACTACCAGTTCTTTTATCGAAGGAATGGCAGAGCGAGATATTCCGCTGGATGTTTTCCATTTTGACTGTTTCTGGATGGAAGAGCTTAACTGGACCAATTTAAAGTGGGATCAGCGAACTTTTCCAGATCCAGAGTCAATGCTGGAGCGTTATCATCAGAAAGGTTTAAAGGTCTCTGTCTGGATTAATCCCTACATAGCTCAGGAATCAGAAATGTTCAGGGAAGGCTCAGCAAATGATTACCTGCTTAAGAGAAAAGACGGTAAGGGAATTAAACAGATTGATCACTGGCAGCCGGGAATGGCTCTGGTTGATTTTACCAATCCGGAGGCAGTAAAGTGGTTTCAGAAAAAATTAAAGGCGCTGCTGAAAATGGGAGTAGATACCTTTAAAACTGATTTTGGCGAAAGAATTCCGGTTGATGTGGAGTACTTTGACGGTTCTGATCCCAATTCAATGCATAACTATTACACTTATTTATATAATAAGGCAGTTTTTGAAGTTGTGGAAAAAGAAAGAGGAAAAGGCAATGCAGTATTATTTGCCCGCTCTGCAACTGCAGGCAGTCAGAAGTTCCCGGTTCACTGGGGAGGAGATAGCTCGGCCAGTTATGCTTCGATGGCTGAAACCCTGCGCGGAGGCCTCTCTTTTGCAATGTCCGGTTTTTCTTTCTGGTCTCATGATATTGGTGGTTTTGAACAGACAACCACCCCTGATTTATATAAGCGCTGGGTTCAGTTTGGGCTTCTTTCCAGTCACAGCCGGCTGCATGGTTCCGAGAGCTACCGAGTTCCCTGGCTTTTTGATGAGGAAGCTTCTAAAGTTTTAGAAAAGTTTACTAAACTGAAAATGAGATTGATGCCCTATCTTTATTCAATGTCGGTTCAGGCTCAAAATACAGGAATTCCAGTAATGAGGCCTCTGATTTTAGAGTTTGATCAGGATTCAGCAGTTAAATATCTGGATATGCAGTACATGCTGGGAGATTCACTGCTGGTGGCTCCAATTTTTAATCAAAATGGTAAAGCAGAATATTATCTACCGGCAGGGAAATGGACCCATTATCTAAATGGTGAAGTTAAAGTGGGAGGCCGCTGGTATCAGGAAGAATATGATTATTTTTCTCTGCCACTATTTGTCAGAGAAAACAGCCTGATTGCCGAAGGTGCAAGGGATGATCAGGCTGAATATGATTATCTTAAGGGAGTTAGTCTCCATTTGTATCAGCTGCAGGAAGGTCAGGAAGCTGCCGTAGAATTAGTAAATACTGATGGAAAAATAGTTAACCGAGTTACAGCTATAAGAAACAATGACAGGCTAGAATTTAAACTGGAGCAGCTGGAAGAGAAGATGAAGCTCATTTTGCATGCTGTTTCTGAAGTCAAAGCAGTAGAGGGTGGAAGCTATGTCCCAGAGGATAACAGGATTGTAATTACTCCCTCGGCAAAGAAGATAATTGTTGAATTATAAAAGTAGACATATAATAATTTAAGTGAGACAGCTCTGAGAGGGGCTGCCTTTTTCTAACTGGTAGAGTAAAGCTGGCTGTGTTATAATAAATTTAAGTGAACTAAAGAATTTTTCTTAGAGGATGGTGACTGTTAATGCTAAAAATACCATATGGGATCAGTAGTTTTGCAGAGTTAAGAAACGAAAATTATTTTTACGCTGACAAAACACAATATATTGAGCTGCTGGAAAGTTATGGGGAAAAGTATATTTTCTTTTTACGCCCCCGTCGTTTTGGTAAAACTTTATTTTTATCAACTTTAGAAAATTATTATGATCTTAATAAAAAAGAAGAATTTGCAGAGTTGTTCTCTGATCTGTATATAGAAAAAAATAAAACAAAACTGGCTAACAGTTATCATATTTTACGCTTTGATTTCTCCAGTGTTGCTACAACTTCTGAAGAAGAATTATTATATACATTTTTAGTTAAAGTCCAGAAAGCAATTGAAGTATTTATCAATAAATATGATTTAGATCTGCAGTGTCCTGAAAGTCATGATCCGGCAAGTATGCTAAATCTATTTATGGCCCGGGTACAGAGTAAAATTGATCAGGAAATATATGTTTTAATCGATGAATACGATCAATTTGCAAATGAAATGCTGGGAGAAGACAATTCTAAATTCAAAAAGGCAGTTTCGCAAACAGGGTTTGTCCGCAGATTTTATCAGGCTCTAAAAGAAGCAACAGCAGATGGGGTAGTGGATCGGATTTTTGCAACTGGAGTTAGTCCAATTACTTTAGACAGTATGACCAGTGGTTTTAATATTGCTGCTAAATTGACTAGAGAACCTGAGTTAAATGAAATGATGGGTTTTACAGCTGGAGAATTGAAACCATTGTTAAACAGTCTGGACATTTCAAAAGCAGAAGGATATAATTTAATGGATAAATTAAAAGAATATTATAATGGCTATCTCTTTCATCAGGATGCTGAATCAAAGGTATTTAACAGTGACATGGTTTTATACTTCTTTAAATATTATCTGCGGCAGCATAAAGAGCCAGAAGATTTAATTGACAGTAATATCAGCAGTGACTATCGCAAATTAGAGCAGCTATTTGCTTTAAATGAAGAAGAAAAAACTAATGAGATTTTAGAAAGTATTTTAAATGAAGAACTGCAGGATGTGGTATTTACAAGGGAATTCAGCCTGGACAACCGCTTTAATGCAGATGACTTTAAATCACTATTGTTTTATTTAGGGTTTTTAACAATTAAAGAAAAGACTCCGGTCAATATTAAGCTGGGGCTACCTAATTATGCGATTAAAGAGATTTATTTTGAATTTTTCAGTAAAATAATTGAAGATTATTCAGGTCAGGAAATATTTTCTTCAGAAACCAGAAAAACTGTAGCTGAGCTTGCCTTAAATGGTAATATTGAGCCTTTAGTAGAAGAAATCGAAGTAATTTTAAATTCTTTATCAAACCGGGATTTGATTTTATTTGATGAGAAATATATAAAATTATTATTTATCAGCTATTTAATGCTGAGCAAGTTTTATAATGTAAAAAGTGAATATGAGGTTGAAAGTGGCTATATAGATCTGGTATTATTCAAAAAAGAAATAGAAGCTGTTAATTATGAAGCTTTAATTGAATTAAAGTATATTAAAAAAAGTGATTATCAAAAGCAAAAATCAAAGTTACTGTCTGAAAAGATTAAGGAAGCAAAAAATCAGCTATTCGGTTATGGAGAAGCTGAAGAATTCAAACAGAAAGATAACTTAAAAAAGTGGATAATTATCTTTGCCGGTGCAGATGTTGCTCACCTGGAAGAAATATAATTTGGAGCAGAAGCCGGCGAATATATTCAGACGGTCTGGGGAATTGGCTATAAGTTTGTTGCCCGGTGAAAAAGTAAAGCTGCCCGGAGCAGAGTGGTGGCTTTATTTTTTACACTAATTAGATAAATTTGTAAATTATACTTAAAATTTCTTCTAAAAAATGTTATAATATAGATAAAGTAAAACTTTTCCAACAAATCTTATTAAATGACTGCAGAGGGGTGATCTGATGAATAAAGTTGAGCCGATCAGAGATAAGGATAAAATTGAAGAGATAAAAAATATTTTGCGTCAGCAGAGCTACCGCAACTATATTCTTTTTGTGCTGGGAATCAACACCGGGCTGAGGATTAGTGATATGCTGAAGCTGAAGGTCGAAGATGTCCGCAATAAAACTCACATTGTAATCAGAGAGCAGAAAACTTCCAAAAACAAGCGGTTTTTGATTAACTCTAACCTGCGCCGGGAACTGGAAGACTACTGCCAGGATATGCGAGCAGAAGAGCATCTCTTTCAGAGTCGGATTGGGACCAATAAACCGCTAACCCGTTTTCAGGCCTACAGGATTTTTAGTGAAACTGGTCGCAAAGCTGGCCTGGATAACATTGGCTGTCATTCGACCCGTAAAACTTTTGGCTATCATCATTACCAGAAGAATAAGGATGTGGCCCTGCTGCAGAAACTGTTTAACCATTCTTCTCCCAGTATTACCTTAGACTATATTGGGATTACTCAGGATTTAATGGACAGCTCAATTGAGAATTTTACGCTTTAGATAAAAATTCAAAATTTGCTTTTAAATTAACTAAGCTCTACCCCAAAGAGTAGAGCTTAATAATTAATCAAAATTAGATTTTGTTTTAGATCTACTGCATAACTTTTTTCATAATTTTAAAAATATCTGTATTATCCAGCGGTTGAGCTACAAGCTCACTACCAGGTCCCTGGCTCCAGGTAGGTACATCGCCCCCAGTATGGTCTTCACTTGTCCAGCCGGATTCAACTTTTTCACTCTGGCTGCTTAAACTTCCATATGGTCCGGCAATTCTAAATCCGCCAGTATCATGATCTGGAGCAATTATTACTAGAGTTTCTGATTTACGCAGAGGACTTTGCTCAATCCAGTCAAGAACGGTCTCAACTGATTTATCAAAGCCCAGCATTTCAGCCAGCTCATAGTCAAGAGCATTACCATGTCCTGCCCAGTCTATTTGAGATCCCTCCACCATTAAGAAAAATCCATCAGAATCTTTTTCCAGAGTTTTAAGTGCGGTTTCTGTCATTTCAGCCAGAGTTGGTTCTTCTTCTGGATATTCCGGGAAAGCATTACCTTCACTGTCTTTAAGTCCAAATTTATTTAATCTAAATAACTCAGGAGTTTTACCTTTATCATAAGCTGTAAACATACCAAATATTTTTTTACTCTCTTTATTTTGAGCAAGTTTCATTTCTGATTCATTATCAACAGTCAGATAAGCATTTTCTCTGGCTAAATCTGCCATTGCTTCATTACTCTGAAGATTATTATATGATTTTTCAAACTGCTGAGCGTTATATTCATCACTCGTACCATAGACTCCTCCACCCAGCACTACTTCTACCTCAGTTTCTTCTATATATTGGCGGGCAATTTCTGCTCCACAGTATCTAACAGGTACATGAGACCCAAAGGTTGCAGGTGTAGCATGAGATATCTGAGATGTGGCTACCAGACCTGTGGCTTTATTTAAATCCTTAGCAATCTCAAGAATTGTTTTGGACTTTTTCTCGATGTCCATAAGTTCTCCATTGACTGAATGGGCACTTACTTCGCGATTATTATGTTTTTCTCCGGTTGCCATAGCAGAACCGGCAGCGGCGGAATCAGTGACAGTAGAATTAGCTGAATATGTTCTGATATAACCAATATTATTGAGTTTTTCCATTGCCAGAGGTTCACCATCAGGACCATTTTTAAGTATTCGGGCTGCAGTTACAATATCCATGCTCATTCCATCTGGAATCATTAAAATAACATTTTTGGCAGTACTGGCATCGGCAGCATTTGCAGCAGTAAAAGATGTTACTGTGAGTAAAGCAATAAACAGAAATAATATTAAAGACTTCTTAAATTTCATCTAATATTTCCCCCTTTGGTTATTAAGTAAATTGATTTTGAGCTTTTCAGTTTCAGAACTACATTTTACCACAAATTTAATTAAGAATATTAAACTTTACTGTTTTCACCCCCATAAAGTTTTGTTTTTTTCATTATTCTATCTTATATATATTATTACAGGTAATTATTACGAAATCATTACCGACATGTTAAAATGTGGTAAATTCTAAGATGATAGTGAAATTTATTCGATAAATGGAAAATTTCTTAAATCAAGAAATTAATATTATAACATTGTAAATTAAATCATTTTGTAATACAATAGTATTACGGAGGTGGGTTTAATGATTAGTGTTAGACTTCCAGAAGAATTAGAGAAAAAGCTAAATCAATTAGCAGAGTCTGAAAATGTCACCAAGACTTATCTGGTTAAAGAAGCTTTAAATAAATATATTGCAGAAAAAGAAGAGAAAAAGGATTCCTATCAATTAGGCAAAGATTTATTTGGAAGGCATGGAAGTAAGGAAGGCGATCTTTCAACTACCTACAAGAAGAGAGTGAGTGATAAAATTTATGAAAAATACTCTCGTTGATGCTGGCCCATTGATTGCTCTTTTTGATAAAGACGATATTTATCATCAGCAAATTTTAGAGTTTTTGAAGTCATATAATTGCCATTTATATACTACCTGGCCGGTAATAACAGAAACTCTTCACATGCTCAGTTTTTCAACAGAAGTACAGCTAGATTTTTTAAACTGGCTGGACCGGGGTGGATTAAGAGTTTTAAATTTTGATCAAAGAGTTTTAAAGCGGGTAATTAGTTTAACTAAAAAACATAATGATTCACCTGTTGATTTTGCTGATGCTTCACTGGTAGCATTGGCAGAAAGAGAAGATATTAAGGACATTATTTCCATTGATTCTGATTTTGATGTTTATAAAACAAAGAAAAATACTTTTTTAAATAATATTTTTCTCAGCAGTTAAACTAAGATTGTAATCAGGAATTAAATAAAGAGGGTGTAGATTATGCTGCCTGAAAATACAGATGTGCTTATAACTAAGCTTGAGAATCTGGAAGAATATATTAATGATCTGGATGAGTATAGAGAAATAGATTCTGAAAAAATAGTGAAAGATAAATTGATTTTCAGATATTTAACAAGAACACTGTATTTGGCTGTAGATACTATGCTGGATATTGGCTGCTGCATTATTAGTAGCGAGCGGCAAGAGAATCCAGGTGATAACAGTCAAATTATTAAAATTTTGACTGAAGATAATATTGTAAAGAAGAATGAAGATAATTATATTAAGCTGGCTGAATTTAGGGATTCAATAGGATATGATTCTAAAGATATAGATCCTGAGATTTTACTGATGATCATTAAAGAAAATTTAAGTGACTTAAAGGCTATTTTTAGGTGGTATAAGGAGTATATTGATTAATGCCTTCAATTCAGGACGGTGAGATCATGGAAAAGTTAAAAAGAAAACTTGAGCCTGAGCTTAAAGAAAATATAGCTGATTTCTTAAAAAAAGAAGTAAATGTTAAGCTGGCATTCATTTTTGGCTCTTATGGCACGAAGTATCAAAATACCGATAGTGATCTGGATTTAGCTGTGTTTTTTGATGATCCACCGGAGATCCTCGAGCAGATGGAGCTGGCAGCACGCCTGGAATTAGAGTTAGGAAAATATGATATTGATTTAATCAATTTAAATAATGTTAAGATAGATTTTAAGTATGAAGTAGTTACAGGTGGAAAGTTAATTTACAGCAGAGATGAAATTGAGACTGCTGAGTTTAAAGAAGAGGTTTTAAGATTTGGTTCAGAGGCTGAAGGATTTGAATATAATTTTAAGGAAGAGTATATCGCAGCAATTAAGGAGAAAGCAACAGAAATAAATTATGATCGGATAGCAGAGAAAATAAAGTTTATCAAAGATAATTTAAAAAAGTTGAAAGAACTAGCTGAACTTGAAAAGAAAGATTTTTTGAGTGATTTTAGAAACTATGATACTGCAAAGTATAATCTGCAGGCAGCAGTAGAAGCTATGCTGGATATAACAGCACATATTATTTCTCGAGAAGGATATACAAGTCCTAATACAAGTGCTGATTCTTTTAGAATACTTGCTGATGAGGGGATTATTGAGGAAGATATGCTGTTAAAGTTTGTTAAAATGACTAAATTTAAAAATAGAATTGTTCATCTCTATGATCAAATTGATGAAGAATATATTTATCGGATCATAAATAATCATCTGTCAGATATAGAAAGTTTTGTTGATTTAATTGTCAATAGATATTTCTAATTTGTTTCTAATATTTTTTTAAAGTATTTTTAATCAATAGCTGCTATTATATAATTAAGCTAAAAGAAATAAAGTTTATCCCCTTTTTGAAGCTGCTGCAGAGAGCAGCTATAACATAAATTAAAGTACTAGATACTTTTCTCCTTGTTTTTACCGCCCTTTTCCCGGGGCGGTTTTTTATGTTTAATAAATTTCTAATCAAAAATTAACTTGTTAAAAACTAATATTTATTCTATAATTAAATTGTGAAATAAATATCAAAAGGAGTGATAATGATGACAAAAGTAATGACATCTCCAGGGAAGTATGTTCAGGGCAAAAAAGTAATTGAGGAAATGAGAGATTATATCAAAGATCTAGGAACTAAGGCCTTAATCATTGCTGATCCAATTGTAGAAGAACTCTTTTTTGATCAATTAGAAGTGGGACTAACGAATTTCGATTATGAAATCGAATATTTTAATGGCGAATGCTCAAAAGTAGAAATCAAAAGACTGGAAGAAAAGGCTGTAGAAAAAGGAGCAGAGATGGTAATCGGAATGGGTGGTGGAAAAACTTTAGATACAGCTAAGGCAGCTGCTCATTATGCTGATTTACCTGTAGTAATTGTACCCACAATTGCTGCTACAGACGCACCATGTAGCGCTTTATCTGTTATTTATACTGAAGAGGGAGTTTTTGAAGAATATTTATTTTTACCCAAAAACCCTGATGTAGTAATAGTTGATACAAAAATTGTAGCTCAGGCACCGGTCAGGTTCTTAGTTTCAGGAATGGGAGATGCACTGGCGACCTACTTTGAAGCTGCTGCTTCTGCACTTACTAAAACCACTGCAATGTCAGGTGGGGCTCCGACAATGACAGCTCAAAATCTGGCTGAACTCTGCTATAATACTCTGCTTAAGTATGGGGAAAGTGCTAAAAAAGCTGCTGAAGCCGGTGTAGTAACAGAAGCTTTAGAAAAAATAGTAGAAGCCAATACTTTACTTAGTGGGCTGGGTTTTGAAAGTGGAGGTTTAGCTGCGGCTCATGCAATTCATAATGGATTTACAGTTCTGGAAGAAACTCATGCTAAAACTCATGGAGAAAAAGTTGCTTATTCTACTTTAGTCCAAATGGTATTGGAAGATAGAGATCCCGCAGAAATTGAAATGGTAATGAATTTCTGCAGAAGAATTGGGCTGCCTACTACACTTGCTGATCTGGGGATTACAGATGTCAGTGAAGAAAAAATTCTTCAGGTGGCCGAAGCCAGCTGTGCTGAAGATGAGACAATTCATAATATGCCTTTTGCAGTAGATGCTGAGATGGTCAAAGATGCTATTCTGGCAGTTGACGCACTTTAAATTATAGGCTCTAAGCAGCTGATTTGATATAAATTGACAGTTTAACTAGAATTAGATATCCTTAATAACTCTAATGATTTAAATAATTAATATTTATTTAAAAACGCCCTTTTGCTGATATGATCCCCTTATGGTAGACAGATTAAATAATAAAAATCTGTTTATCAGAAAGGGGATTTTTTATTTATAAATTTCTTTTTAGTTGGTATAATACATATATACGTTAAATAATACCTATAGTCTTTATTCGGTCCTTAAAAGGGGGTCAAAATGGAAAAGAAAACACTATCTCAAAAGCTTTATTTTTTGGAAGGAATGTCGGTCGATAAGATTTCCAGTCTGCTGGATTTAAGAAAATCAGAGGTAGAGGATTATATTAAGCAGCAGGATAATTTTCAGATTAAGAGTGGGCAGGGAAGCTATGAATTTAGAGTATTGAAAGGAGATTCAATTTCCAAATACAGTGCGGCTAATTATAAACCATTTTTTGATTCTATACTTGATCAGTCGAATATTATAAGTGATTTTGAAAGATATTACAGAAAATATGATATTCTGGGCATACCAGAGATTAGAACTTTTCTGAAATATTTTTTTGGAGATGCTTTAATTACTGATAATTATAAGGGTAGTTTTAGATATATTTTTGAAATTAAACCTAAAGATATAGATGAGTATCAGGATGAGATTTTTTTGTTTTCAATTCTTGATATTAAAGGTGGTTTGAATTTTCATATTTTTAACAGGCAAGAACAGGATAATCCAGCTGAATTATCAGAGTTTGAGATTGAAACTATTGAGTTTTTCTTTATAGCCTTGATTAAAAATGCTGCTAATTTTGTTAGAGAAAATGAGCTTCAGATCAAGGATTTTTACGATACAATTTATGACCCACCATGTGTTTATGGATATCAGAATAATGAAGCCTTTTTTAAAAGTTTTGATAATAGGGATGATTTTAATCTTGAGCGCCGAGAATTAGAAAAAGAGCTGAACAAAGAAATAGAAATTATGGGTGAGAAAAATATTCCAGCAGCTCAAATGATTGCTCAGGCCAATCAGGAAGTTCAAAACTATGAGCTGACAAAATTGTATGAGAAAGTCTATATTAATATTGGAGATGTGATACTGGATAATAGATTTGTCCTCAGAAAATATCCTGAGATCTATAAAGTTCTGCATGATCTGACAAAATACTGTCTTCTGGTTAATTTATTTTTAGATTCAGAAACAGACTTAGCTGAACAGAGGGTTAACGGATATTTTAAAGCAGAAACTGTTGAAACAATTGCTGATAAAGCAATTATTTTGCTGGCTGAAGCAACTAAAGATTTTTTAGGGGTCAACTATTCTCCGGCAGCTCTGGATTATATTTTCTCCAACTATAGAGCGGAAGTCAAAGAGCTGCTGGAAGCAGACGACTATCAGGATATTAAAAAGATTAATGATGCTGTGATTGATGAAAGAATTTATCCTGAGTTTTTTGGCTACAAAGTAGTCGGCTTCTGGGATCTCCCTGATAAAAACTTTTTAGGGTGTTAACAAATAAGGACTTACCAAAACGGCGGGGACGGTTGAGCAGAAAAAACTTTTCCTCACTGCTTGCGATTTTGTAGACAAATTCTGTTTTGTCGATATATAGAGAATTGCTTTCTATAATGGACTTAAAATAGGCCCGGTCAGTTACTAAATCCTGCATTGGTTTACCTCCATTTATTGATTAGCCAAAGTATCTAAGACATCTTTATCTTTATCATATATTGATGAGAATTTTTGGTCAAGTTTGTTTAAATTCAATTTTTATATTTATAATCTTAAACTTAGGTGTTATAATATGATTAGTGTTAAGTTTTCACTATAAGGAGATATCAATTATGAATCTTTCACAGGATGAGAAAGAAAAGATCAAAGACATATTAAATAAACACAATATTAAAAGAGCTGGAATATTTGGTTCCTATGCTCGCGGTGAAGCAGTTAATGGTAAAAGTGATCTTGATTTAATCGTAGAACTTTCTCAAAATAATTTGTTTGAATTAACCGCTGTAAAATTGGATATTGAAGAAGCTCTTGGCATATCAGTTGATATTATCACTTATAGTGGGTTAAAAAAATTTGCAAAAAAAGAAGATTTCAAAAAAGAAGTAATTAGAGATCAGGAGTCGTTAATATGGAAGAAAAAATAACAGATATTTTAAATATATTAAACAGCAAAGATAGTCCTTCCCAGCGGGAAATAGCAAAAGAGGCCGGTATTTCTTTAGGTCTGGTTAATACCCTGCTTAAAAAGTGTGCTAAAAAGGGTCTGATTAAAATTGAAAGGCTTAATTCCCGGAATATTAAATACATCTTAACCCCGGCTGGTATTAAAGAAAAAACTAAAAAGACTATTAGATATGTTAAAAAATCTTATCAGGCAATTAAAGAAATTGAGGCTGAGGTGCTAAAATTGGCAGCCCGGGCTGAAAAAGAGGATAAAGATCTTTATCTTTACAGTGATGAAGAGGAAGATGAGATCCTGGATCTGGTTTCTTTAGTCTTAAGGGAAAACAATTTGGATTTTGAAGTATTTACTGCAGAAGAAG
Organism: Halanaerobium saccharolyticum; assembly: GCF_004362045.1. GTDB lineage: Bacteria > Bacillota > Halanaerobiia > Halanaerobiales > Halanaerobiaceae > Halanaerobium > Halanaerobium saccharolyticum_C. The sequence continues at coordinate 27,103 of NZ_SNWX01000004.1, forward strand.
AGCTGGCCAGGATTAATAAAGAGGAGAGCCTGCTTCTGCACTGGGATCCGGATTTAAAGGTGGAGCATCTGGAGCCGGTAAATATCTTTATTTAACTAATTATATCTAAATAGATGTCTAAACTCCTATTTAAAGATGCAGATACTAAGTCAATAAAGTCACTATAGTCGCCAGTAGTATGTGCTTTATCTAAGCTTTCATAGTATTTAACTCTATCTTCGTTTCTAATAATTATCATTGGATAACCAGCTTTTATTAATTCAAAATTTAATAATATTCTGGCTGTTCTACCGTTTCCATCAATAAATGGATGTATTTTAACAAAATCAGTGTGTAATCTGGCAGCTTTTTCTATTGTATGAAGAGTTGAGCCTTTATCATAATACCAATTAATTAGTTCTTCCATTTGATCATGAATAAAAACTGGTGCTGGAGGTACATGTTCAGCTCCACTTATTACTACTTTCTGATTTCTATATTTACCTGCATTTTCATCATCTATGCCTTTAAGTATTAGATAGTGTATATTTTTTATTTGTCTTTCTGAAAGTTTATCTTCTTTATTAATTATATCTTCCATGTAATTAATAGCTTCTTTATGATTTACAACTTCCAAATGTTCTTTTAATGTTTTTCCACCTATAGTTATACCATCCTCCAGCACTACTTTTGTTTCTGATAAGGTTAAAGTGTTACCTTCAATTGCATTTGAATTATATGTCCATTCCAAAAGGAGTTTTTCTCTTAAGCTTTTTAAAGTGTTTTTTGGTAGTGGTCTTTTTTTATCAATTTTTCTCTTTTTCTGATCAATATTATCAAACATAATTAAGGTCCTCCTTAGATATCTGAAATCCCTGAATCTTTTTCATTAGTATCACCTATTCACGTATATAATTATATCACGGCATGTGGAGCTATACAACGGCAGTATTAAGCTTTTTTACCTGGATTTCGAATAATTTAAATGCTATAATATGATTGAGGTGATCGACTATGAAAACTGAAAAACTAAGAAAAGTTGGTGACAGCTACGTTTTTACTATTCCAAAAGAGCTTATAGAAAAATATAAAATACAAAATCGAGAGGAACTATAATTATGAGTCTTGGAGGCTGAGATATGAATTGGAAATTCTGGCAGAATGATGACCAAAAAAAACTTTTAGAGAAAATAGAGAAATTAACTGAAAAAGTAAATTCCATGGAAGAAAAAATTAATGATTTAGATAAGTCAGAGAAAAAAATGAACCGCTTACAGTATAAACAGAATCAGGATCTTTTCAAAAAAATTGATGAACTTTCACAGCTGGTTGATCAACAGAGCCTTGATCAGGAATTAATCTCTAAATTAAAAAGTAGAGTTGATAGTTACAGCTTAAATGTCGAAAACAGCAGCAGAAAAATAATTGAGCTCATTGATGAGTTTGACCTGCTTAAAAGAGGTCTGGATAGTGATGAAAATAGCTGGAGTAGTTTACTGAAAAACTGGAGTCAGAGACTGCTTAAACTGTTGGAGCAAAATGATATCTATCAGCTGAAATTAAAAGAAAAAGAATTTGATCCCCGTCAGGCGGAAGCCTTAACCACTGTAAATTCGGAAGCTCTAACGGAATATCCGCAGCAGCAGGTTTCAAATTATAAAAACAATCAGATTGTTGAAGTTATCAAACGGGGTTATCAGGATCAGGAAGAAAATATATTACGCAAATCACAGGTAGTTGTCTATAAGGAGGCCAAATAATGACTAAAGATCGTTTTAGACCGGTGGTGGGGATTGATCTGGGGACTACTAACTCGTCACTTGCAGCTATTATTGAGGGAGAAGCTACGGTTATAACTCTCCTCAAAGAAAGCAGCCCGCTGCTGCCCTCAGTAGTTCATATTGATCAGGTGGGAGAGGTAATTGTTGGTGGTGATGCTAAATCAGCTCTGGTGGCGATGCCTGAGAGAACAATAGCAGAGGTTAAAAGAAAAATGGGCGAAAATGAAATGCTTGAAATTGCAGATCAAAAGCTGCTGCCGGAGGAAATATCAGCCTTAATCTTAAAAGAACTAAAAAAATATGTTGATCAGATTTATGGTGAGGAAGTAGAAAAAGAAGCAGTGATTACAGTCCCTGCCTATTTTACTGATCAGCAGCGTCAGGCTACCAAAAAAGCTGGTGAACTGGCAGGTTTTGTAGTTGAAAGAATAATTAATGAGCCAACAGCAGCTGCTATGGCCTATGGTCTCGACAAACTTGACGATGATCACCAGTTTCTGGTCTATGATCTGGGGGGAGGGACCTTTGATGTCTCTGTTCTGGAATTAATGGGTGGAATCCTGGAAGTTAAAGCCTCGGCAGGTAATAAAGATCTGGGTGGTTCTGATTTTGACAGACTGCTCCTGGATTATTTTTCTGAAAAAATTATAGAAGAAAGCGGTCTGGACCCAAGAAAAGATCTCAGCGCCTGTGCCCGTCTAAAAGAAGAAGCAGAAAAAGCAAAAATAAAATTATCAGATCAAAAACAAGTTCAGGTTTCTATACCGGCTCTGATGGTAAAAAATAACCAGCCGGTTGCCTTTGAGATGGAAATAAGCAGAAAAGAATTTATCGACTTAATTGATAATTTGCTTAAAGAGACTTTAAATAGTGTTAAGAATGTACTGGAAGATGCGGAACTGCTTCCGGATGAGATTGAGCAGGTGATTTTAGTTGGCGGTTCAACCAGAATCCCGAGGGTCAGAGAACTTCTGCGTGACTTTTTTGATCAGGAACCCCATAGTGAGATAGATCCTGATCAGGCGGTAGCAAAAGGGGCAGGTGTTCAGGCGGGTATAAAAGCAGGTCTGCTTTCTGATAGTGGGATGATAGTTACAGATGTTGCTCCCTATTCACTGGGGATAGAGGTACTTAAAGACCAGGGTATTCTGGGCTTTAAACCGGGGGGTTTTGAAAGTATTATTGACAGAAATACAACGATTCCAACCAGTAAAACAAAAGTATTTACTACAACTTTTGATAATCAGGAAGAAGTTAAAATTAAAATTTACCAGGGTGAAGGTGACTGGGTAGAAGAAAACCATTATCTGGGAGAATTTATTCTGGATGGGATTCCAGCTAAAAGAGCCGGTGAAGAAAAAATTGCGGTTAGCTTAAATTATAATATTAACGGAATCCTTGATGTAACTGCCAGATCAGTTTCTACAGACAAAGAAATGCAGCTTACTGTCCAGGATGCAGTTGACCGAAAATCAGAAGAATCATATCAGGAAAGCCTGGAGCGGCTGGAAAACTTTCAGAAAGAGATTGCAGGAATGGCAGGGGATGCCGAAAACAACCTGCAAAAAATTGAATATAACCCGGATCTATCTGAAGATATTGAGGAGTCAGAACTTGATGATTTTGCAGCAGAGGGTGAGGATTTTAAAGGACTGGCTTTAGAAGCAGAAAATTTAAAAGAGCGGGCCGGAGAATTATTTGTAGAAAATGAGAATATCAGCCGCTCAGAATTTAAGTCTATGCTTAAAAGACTTGATCAGGCTCTTGCGAGCGGGGAAAAAGACAAATTGCGGCAGGCTCTGGAAGAAGTTTTCGAAGAAATTCTGGATTTAGAAATGGGGGAATAATATTTTATGAAATTAAAAAACAGTGTTTTTAAGAGTTCAAATCTCTACCGTATTCTGGGTACAAATTCTAATGCGGGGGAGGAATTAATTAAGCAGAGATATCTGGAAAAGGTTCGAGAATTTCCACCGGAAGAAAATCCGGAAGAGTTTAAGGTAATTAGAGAGGCCTATGATACTCTAAAAGATCCTTTTAAAAGAAGTGGCTATGATTTAGAAACTAAATATCAGGGTAAGGCCTCAAAACTTTTGCAGGAAGCATTAGATTATATGGAGTGGGGGAAAATTGAAGAGGCAGAATTTCTTTTAAACAAAGCAGCGGAACTTGCTGCTGATAATTTATATATTTTAAGATTCAAGGCAGAACTTGCTGTAATAAAAGGAGATATAAATCTTTTTAATGATATTTTTGAACAGCTGGAAGAACTTTTTCCTAAAAAGCAGGAGTATTTACTGCTGTTGAATAAAATTGTTCTGCTTCTGGAATCAGAACAATACCCCAAATATGCTCATAGAGTTCTAAAAGAAATGGAGAAGAAATTTCCAGATAGAAAATCAGAAATGACAGATATCTATCTCGATATTTATGATCAGCAGGGAAAGTTTAATAAAATCTGGAATCTTTTATCAAATGAATTAAAAACTTTTTCGGAGCCTGATGAAGATAATATCCGACATTTTTTAACAGCAATTGCTCTGATAAATAAATACGAAAAATGGGAGAAAAAAGACAGCCTGATTGCTTTAACAGAGTCTTTTATAGAAAAGATAAATGCAGATCAGGAATTAAGAGATTATATTATTTATGTTCTTGATGAAAATTACTTTGAAGCAGAAGAACATGGTGATATTAAGGCTCAATTATATATTACAGAACTGCTTATGTTATTTGAAGATGATCCCAATCTAGAGCTTGAATATAAAAAATTACAGCTGACAGAAAAGATTTTAAATGAAGTTGACAAAATGACTGCAGATCCTAAGTTATCCCCCTATATTTTCTATACGGGAACCAGGTTATTTTTTAACTGGGCCTATGAAGAGCTGGATCCGGAAACTTTTGTAGATTTCCCAGACAAATATGCTATGCAGAACTTTAAAGAAGAATACTCAGCAAATTTACAGGCAGTAAAAAGATTGAAAAAGAAGTATCCCAGAATGTATGATACTTTTAGAAATGAATGGGATGAAATTGCCGCTAACTGTCGTGAACAGCTTAACAACAGGCAGCTTTCTCTATTTGAAAAGCAGAAAAAAGTAAATAGGGACTCTGATTACAAAGAGCTGGCATCAGGGCAAATTGTTAGCAAAAATAAGGTGGGCCGCAATGATCCCTGTCCCTGCGGCAGTGGTAAAAAATATAAAAAATGCTGTCTTAATAAATAACATATTATGATTCTTAGAAACTCTAAAAGGGGACTATAATTGTCTCCTTGACAAAGAACTTCACAATGATATATACTTAAATATATACCAAACTGGAAGGAGATGGTTATCATGGATGTTGCAAAAATATTTAAAAATGGTAGAAGCCAGGCGGTTCGTCTTCCTAAAAAATATCGTTTTAATGATGAATCTGAAGTTTTTGTTAATAAAATTGGTGATTTTGTTATGTTGATTCCAAAAGACAGCAAATGGGAAACTCTCACTAAGAGTTTAGATAGTTTTTCTGATGATTTTTTAGAAAATAGAAATCAACCAGAACTACAAAATCGAGAGGAACTATAATTATGAAATATATGCTTGACACTAATATATGTATTTATATAATTAAAGAAAAACCCAAAAAAGTTCTTGATAAATTTCAAACTTGTAATATTGGTGATATTTGTATTTCTATGGTTACATTTGCTGAATTACAATATGGTGTTGAAAAAAGTCAATATAAAGACAAAAATCAAACAGCTTTAGCAAGTTTTCTTGGTCCAATTGAAATATTACCTTTTGAACAGAATGCAGCTATAAAATATGGAAGTATTAGAGCAGATCTAGAAAATCAAGGCAGGATTATAGGAGCCTATGATTTAATGATAGGTGCTCATGCTATAGCAGAAAACTTGATTTTAGTTACAAATAATACAAAAGAATTTAAAAGAATTACAGATCTTTCTTTTGAAAATTGGGCTAAATAAATAGAATTACTATTTCCTATAATGTATCTGGAATTTTAACTTGTTCTTGTTTCCGCTTGCTGGAATCATTGATATAGTCAAATTTAAGGTATATAATTATTAGATACGGTAGTTTCCCGAGGGTAGCGGAAAACTTTAAAAGAGAGAATACTACTCAATTGTATTCCTCCATAAAGGAGGATTTTTTTAAAAGTTGAATTATATGTTTCTGGCATCAGTTTCAGATGTCAAAATGGATATAAGCATAGATTTGCCACTAATATTGATAGAATTTTTTTAACAATTAATTCTTAACCTGACTGTTTGCCTTTTATATATTCAGTAATAATATCGATTGCTTCTTCGCTTGATATTTCTCCCTTTAAATATTTTTCTCCGATGATCACACTAAGTTCATCCACTTCAATATTTTCTACAGCCAATGATGCCCTGACATTTTCTATTGCCTCTTTAATTCCTTTGCTGCTCATTCTCTTCATTTGAGATTATCCTTTCTTTATTAATTATATTTAGAATGATATAATATCAGTTTTTAATATTGATAATCTGGATGAGCTGAAAAGAGATTTAGGAAATTGCTCAATCTGCAAAGGGAATTTAGAAATAGGAAATGTAAATCATATTGCTGATCTTGATAATTTCATTATTATTATTAAAAATGTTCCTGCTAATGTTTGTAAACAATGTGGTGAATATTATTTAGAGCAGAATGTGGCTTTAGAAATTGAAAAGATTATTGATAATTATAGAGAAAATGCTGCTGAAGTAATAATTATTAATTATTTTGATGTAGTTGTTTAATGATTTAATAGGATAGATGACTAATAGCAGTGATGATAAATCAAGATGAACTATTGCTGGAAGTTTCCTGAAATTATTTAGTTTCAGATACAGATTACAGATTTTAATTAAGTACACCAAAAAAAAGTTTTACTAATACACTAAAATTAGATATAATTATAGCGTAAAAGTAAAAGAGGTGTAGATATGGATTATCAAAAAGAATTAAAAAAGGTAATTGATAAAAATAATGGTATTATTATGAGTGAAGATCTGAAAGAATATAATATTCCCCGGCAGTATTTAAGTCGTTTTTTAAAAGAAAATAAGCTAGAAAAAGTAGAACGAGGAGTCTATACTACTCCTGAGACTTTTAATGATGAGATGTATATTCTGCAGCAAAAAAATAAAAGGATTATATTTTCTCATGAAACATCATTATTTTTACATGATTTAATTGACAGGGATCCCTTAACTTATACTGTAACAGTTCCATATGGATATAATGCTTCTCACTTAAAAGAACGAGGGGTTGAAGTCCATACTGTTAAAAAAGAATTTTACTCTATTGGAGTTATTGAAAAAGAAACAAATTTTGGCCGGACGATTAAAGTCTATAATAAAGAAAGAACTATTTGTGATATTTTAAAAAATCGCAACAATATGGATCCTTCACTTCTAAATACTGCAATTAAAAATTACTTGACAGGTAAAGGCAAAAATATTCCTAAACTTCTCGATTATTCAAAAAAATTAAGGATTAAAACAATTCTTAGAAGATATCTGGAGATGTTTTTATGAAAAATTTAATGCAGTTAAAAGATTTAGTTAATAATTTAGCCAAAGAAAAAAGATAAACAGTCAGGTATTGTTAAGAAATTACATGATGCAGAGACTCTTATATAAGATTGCAAAATCTAGATATAATAATAATTTTATTTTAAAAGGTGGTATGTTAGTTTCCTCTTTAGTTGGGATAGGAGAAAGAAGCACAGTTGATTTAGATGCTACTGTTAAGTCAATAGAGTTAAACGAGGATAAGTTAGTAGAAATTTTTAATGAGATATTTAGTTCTGCTACAGCTGATGAAATCAAATTTGAAATTAATAGGATTGAAGAAATTAGAGCTGAAGATCAGTATAAGGGTTTTAGGATAGCTCTGACTGCCTTAATGGAAAATGCAAGAATACCTCTAAAGCTAGATTTGACAACTGGTGATCAAATAACTCCTGGAGAAATTAGATATAACTACAAATTATTATTTGAAGATCAAAAAATTGAAATTTCATCTTATAATATTGAAACTTTATTAGCAGAAAAATTAGAAACAATTATTAGTAGATCCACTGCTAATACAAGAATGAGAGATTTCTATGATGTGTATATATTATTTTTGAATTATAAAAAAGAAATAGATTTCAAAATTTTAAAATTGGCTCTTCTGGAAACTTCTAAATATCGGGGATCATATAAAAATATTGTTAATGGAGAGCAGATACTAAAAGATATTTTTGAAAGTGATTTTCTGTTAGATCACTGGAGAAGCTATAGTAGGAAATATAACTATGCTAAAAACATAGATTTTGAAGATTTAGAAGAAAAACTAATGAATTTGTGGAATTTGATTAATGAGAGTAGAATGTCATAGAATTAAAGTTCTGATTTTTTACCGGAGGTAGATGTAGATAAATAAATAGCTACCAAAAAGAAAGAGCAGCATAGACTGCTCTTTAGTTTAAATATTTTTTTAAATCCTCAATTGATTCAATGTTTAACAGATTATCTCTAATTATTTTTAAAGTTCCAATCTCATTATTATAAAGGGATTTTTTTAATTCTGGGGGGAATGAATCAATATTAAATTTTTTTACCGTCAAACTTACTATCGTTTCTATAAGTTCTTCTTTTCTACTTTCTTTCATTCCTTCTTTTATTCCTTCTAATTTACCCTCTTCCCGCAACTTATTAGCTGTAGACATGAAAGTCTCACTCCTTTCGGGAATAATAGTATCTACCTTATTTTTCATAATATCTACATTGTAATCTACAATTTCAAGTATATATTTCAAGCCAACTGTAAAATATTCTAAAACAGTCTATGTATCTCTTAGTTTTTTGATTAATTCAAGAATTTCCTCGAACTGCTGACCGAAATTATCTTTAACAAAAGCACTATATAGAATTTTTAAAGTTATCTGCAGCTGAATGCTACCTATAATTTGTTGATCAGTGTATTTAGAGAAAAAAATAAGTATTCAAAATTCGGAATGAACTTTTCAGTATTCGGCTGAGTATTGACCATTGAAATGAACCTCTTATCTATATTATACCTCTTTCCCCCATGGTGAATCAAGAGGGGGGAGGACCACTGGCAGTTTGCCAGAATTGTTTTGTTTTAAATATAGATCCCAGATTTTAGTAATGTATTTCAGCAGTTGAAGCGAGACTTCTTTATCTGGGTAGCTCTTGTGTTCAATTAAATCCAGGCTAATTCTAGATGTAATATCAATGAGCCAAACTGATTTAGCTGAAAGATTAGGGACCTCACGTCAAATGATTAATAAGATTATACATGGTAGAAAAAATATTACTCTTACAGAAATCAAAGAAATTGCTCAAATATTAAACCTTGATGTTAATGAACTAATGGAAGAAGATCAAGAATTATCAGAAGATCCTGTGGTTGCATTTATGGGCAGTGTGAAGACTAAAGCAGCAGAGGAAGGCTTAAGAACTGCGAAAAAAGCAATGGATTTAATAATATTCCACCGTGATATCCAGGAAGAATTTAACAATATACTAAATGAGTAGGTGAATGAAATGATTATTTTAGATAAAACAATTAAGAAAGTTAGTCCTGATATTTTTAAAGCCGTAGAAAAAGAGGTGCTATATTTTCAAAATGAATTTGTAGGTTCCGATGATTTAATACTTCAGGATGATATTTTTAGAGTTTTAGAAGATATTGATGATCTAAGCATTATTATGTTTCCTATTGAAGATGAAGAGTTTTGCGGCTTTTTGTTTGAATATCGCGGAGAAAACTTTATCTATATTAATACTTTTTTACCATTTGAAAAACAAATTTTTACTGCTGCTCACGAATTATATCATTACTTAGTTAATGGAAAAAAAGAATTTTTAGATTTAGAAACAATCGATGAGGATAAAGAACTTGATCTAGAAGAAAGTAAAGCTAATCTCTTTGCAGCATTATTATTGGTGCCTAAAGATGTTTTAAACAAACAGCTTAATCTTTTGAAAACAAAAAAATCTGCTGATCTAACTATATTGAAAATAATAAAGTTAATGAATATTTTTGCAGTGCCGTTTAAAACGATTATTTTAAGATTATTTGAAATTGAATTATTAACTGAAAAAGAAACAAAAGATTGGCTTGATATTGCTGCTCGCAATCCAGAAAAAGGAATTCTATATCAAATAAAGAAACACAAAATTGGAGAGAGATGGCAGAAAAGAACAAAGCATGTTAAATTAAGTAATTTAAAAGCTCTAATAATTGATAATGATGAAATGGAGCTCCTACCAGAAGAAAAAATCAATAAGGATCTGTCTTTTTTGGCTGGGATAGATATCGATGAAGAATAACTAAAAAAAGAAAGAGCAGAAAAGACTGCTCTTTAGTTTAAGTATTCTTCTAAATCTTCAAGTGATTCAATGTTAATAATATCCTTTAATAAATCAGTGCGAATTTCTCTTAAAACAATTAAATCTAATTTATTAAGTTTACTCTCAAGATTGTCCGGAAGCTTATCTATTGGTAGCTTATCCTTTATTAAGATTGAAATAGTTTCAATTAATTCTTGTTTTCTACCCTCTTTCATTCCTTCTTTTCTACCTTCTTTAATCCCTTTTTTAATTCCATCTAATTTACCTTCTTCACGCAATTTATTAGCTGTAGACATGAAAGTCTCACTCCTTTCGGGGATGATTAAATTAACTTTATCATGCATAATATCAAAATCATAATCCTTAATTTCCAGTATATATTTCATTCCTGTTGTGAAGTATTCTAAAATAGTCTTAGTATCATTCAACTTTTTGATCAATTTTAATATGTCAGCAAATATTTTATCGTAATCATTATCAATAAAACTTGTGTGTAGTATTTTTAAAACTATTTGTAACTGAATACTTCCTATAATCTCCAGATCATTATACTTAGAAAAGTCAAAAAGCAAATATTCAAAGTCTGGAATAAATTTTTCTGTATTTGCTTGAATATTAAACTTGGAGCTGAATCTCTTATCTATATTATACCTCTTCCCCCCATGGTAAATCAAGAGGGGAATTACCAGTGGCAGTTTTTCTTCATCATAATGATCCTGGTGATGTTCCCAGATCAGGACCATATATTGAAGAAGTTGAAAAGAAACATCTTTATCAGGAAAACTTTTGTGTTCAAAAAGGCAGTAGATATAGGCATTTTGTTTATTTAATTCAACTCGATAAACAACATCAGAAAAATATTTTTTTAGGCGTTTATTAACAAATGATTTCTTAGAAATTTGTAACTTATCGAGATTAATTAAATCCAACAATTCCTGTGGTAAGTAGTTTTTAATAAAATCTTCTGCAACCACCTTCTTTTCAAACATTTCTTGAAAAAACCTATCATGGGGAGTTTGCATTTTTCCAACCTCTTTCTCTTAGAATTTTATCTTTAAAAAGATAAGACCTGAGAAATAATCTCTAAGTATATTATATCACAAAACGAACTTGTGTTCAATTAAATTTAAGCTAATTCGACAAAAAAACAGAGAAATATTAATTGATTTTAAGACAAGAGTGTATTATAATAAAAGTTGTTAAGAAATTGAACATGTTAGTTTGATATAAATAATAAAAACGATCAAGTAAAAAAAGAAAGAGCAAAAATGACAACCGATGTCACAGAGATTGTTAACTGAAAAGTTTTGCTTTGTAATTCGACAAAATTAGATACTCTAATTATTTGATGTATCTTAAATAATGTTATAAAATAAAGATTGTGACCGACAGAAAGTGTTATATGAAATATGACATCCGATGTCACGAATAAAATCTTAACTCAGGTACGTTGACAATTGAATATGTATGAAAATCTTTGGAACCGGGGTTTTCATATGGGAAGATGAACTGAGTTAGAGGTTTAAAAAACTATGATATAAGTTCAAGGATCAGGTTATTTTTTTAGCAATACACTTTGATCTCAACAAAGTGAATGCAGGGATTTATAAAATTTTAATAGAGTACTTGATTTTTGGTTTTGAGAGGATTATATTTACTATATAAGATAATAAACCCCTGTCAAATCGAAGTCTCAAGTTCCACCTGGGATATTAATGTAGATGAGATGGGGCTTTTTTCTTTAGTATCTGGTATTCTATCATAATAGAATCTTAAGCTAAAAAGCAGGATTATTCTGAGTAATGTATAATTAAATAAGTGTAGGAACTATTAGTTTCGCGAAAGGAGAAATTATATGAATTTAGATTACTTTAAATTAAATGTTTCTCAAAATGTTGGTCAGATTTCCAAAAAGAAACTTTCGCTACTTAAAGAAATATTAAGTGCAGAATATCCTGAAGTTCAAAGACTTGATAATGGTGGATATATTTTTTTAAACTTAAATGAAAAGAGTAACTTTTTAATATTACCCAATCAAGTATCAGCTAATTTTGATAAAATACCTGAAACTTTTGATTTTAATTCTGATGTCAAAAAACCACTGCTTCAGATATTTGAGGCTTTGATTTTTGAAGAAGAGGTAAAAGCTTCAGCCAGATTTAATTTTTTAAAAGATACCAGCAATTCTTTTGAAAAATCTCTGGACTTAATTGATAATGAAAAGAAAAAAAGCAAACTAAATGAAAAAGGAATAATTGGTACAGGTTATAGATTTTTAAGAGAAGGACAATTTGGTGGAATATCAGAAATTAAGATTGAACCACTGATTGATGACAAATCAAAGTGGTTTATTGAATCTATCATAAATATAAATAATGACACAAATATTAATGCAGTTTTAAAATATATAAATGAAGAAATTAATTCATTTGAATTGGAATACGATGATTTGATTGATTTGTATACGAACTAGAAAGGAGTTTATTTTATGAATAAACTTTCTTGTAGAGAGCAATTAAATAAAAGAAATATTAATTCTGAAAACAAGGCACAGAGAATTAAGCTGCTTAGAGAAAATCTCTTTGTTCTCAAAGATGACTGCAAAATAGATTATAAAAACGGCAAAAAATCTTTAGAGGGATTGAGGGGGAGAACCGGTGGGAAATAATTCTCCGTCCTTTTTTTCGATAAGAGAAAATAACTTAGATAATATTACGATACCGGAATCAATATATTTAGATACCAGTTTTATTTATGAAATATACCATCCAAATAGCAGGTATAATAATGATTGTATAAACTTTATGGAAAAAGCAATAACGGAAAATAACACTTTGTTTTCTGTTTCTCAACATGTAATGGCTGAATTAGAGCATATCTTACACAATAACTTATATGAAGTTGTAAAAGGAAATAATAATATCAACAATAAAGAGGATATTAATTATAGAAAAATTGTTGATCAAGAATATAAAAGAATAAGTAATGCATTATATAAAAGCGGGATTTGTTTTATTGAACCTCTTCAAGACCAGGAATATAGTGATTTAAGACATGCAATTGGTACATTATATGGGCTGGGTTCCTATGATTCAATTCATGTTACATCCATGTTAGTGAGTGGAGAAAACTCTATTGCTGCTGTTGATGGACATTTTACAAACGTACCTCATATTAATTCTTATGGACCTTCATGGGGATATCAGAATGATCAAAATTCTACTTTCAAAGAGTATTCAGATGAAATAATTGATGATATATTTGATGAATATGATAGTTTAAATTCATAAAATTATTATCTGAGATATAAAATCCGATGTCACGAAATAGAATCTTAACTCAGGTACGTTGACAATTGAATATGTATGAAAATCTTTGGAACCGGGGTTTTCATATGGGAAGATGAACTGGGTTAGAGGTTTAAAAAACTATGATATAAGTTCAAGAAGCAGGTTATTTTTTTAGCAATACACTTTGATCTCAACAAAGTGGACATAGTGTTGAGGTGGGGCAGAGGTTTAGAGTGAATATAAATAATATATAAATTAGTTTTTTATATTTAAATCTCGAGAGAGGTTTTGATGTAAAAAACTATTTTTTTATGTGTAGAGAATATTATATATCGGTATTGATTCCTTCTTTTATTATGGTGATTTTTTGATTTATAAACTCTTCATAATGGAAGATTACTTCATGCAAAATAATAAATAATTATAATTGAATGTTAGTAAGGAGTGGAAAATATGTTTAGAAATAAAACACTTTTAATAACAGGTGGTACAGGTTCATTTGGTAATGCAGTTTTAAAAAGATTTTTAGACACAGATATTAAAGAAATAAGAATCTTTTCTCGTGATGAAAAGAAACAGAATGATATGCGAAAAAAATATAAAAATGATAAAATAAAGTTTTTTATTGGAAATGTAAGAGATGAGAATAGTTTAAGAGATGCTATGCATGGAGTAGATTACATTTTTCATGCTGCAGCTTTAAAACAGGTTCCTTCCTGTGAATTCTTTCCAGTCGAAGCTGTTAAAACAAATACTTTAGGAACAAATAATGTACTTAATGCTGCTGTAGCCAGTGGGGTAGAAAAAGTTATCTGTTTATCCACTGATAAAGCAGCCTATCCAATTAATGCGATGGGAATATCTAAAGCTATGATGGAAAAAGTATTTGTAGCTAAGTCACAAAAATTATCTACAGAAGAAACAATTATCTGTGGAACCCGTTATGGTAATGTAATGGCTTCTCGTGGTTCAGTAATTCCATTATTTATCAAACAGATAAAAGATGGTGATCCAATCACTGTAACCAATCCAGATATGACAAGATTTTTAATGAAACTAGAAGAAGCAGTAGAATTAGTGCTTTTTGCCTATGAGAATGCTGAAGCAGGAGATATAATGGTGCAGAAAGCTCCAGCCTGTACAATTGGAGATCTAGCTCAGGCAATTAAGGAATTATTTAATGCTGATAACGAAATTAAAATTATTGGTACCAGACACGGAGAGAAATTATTTGAAACCCTACTTACTAAAGAAGAATATTTAGTAGCTGAAGATCTTGGTGGTTTCTTTAGAGTACCCGCTGATACCAGAGACTTAAATTATGATAAATATTTTGTAGAAGGAGAAGAAGAACTCTCTGGTAATAAAGAATATAATTCTCACAATACAAAGAGATTAACTATAGAAGAAATAAAAGAAAAATTATTAGAACTTGATTATGTACAGAATGAATTAAATAATTGGCCTGAATAAAGGAAGGTTGATCTTTAATGAAAATATTAGTAACAGGTTCAG
>NZ_SNWX01000004.1:42147-105297 GCF_004362045.1 Halanaerobium saccharolyticum
AGAAAAATTATTAGAACTTGATTATGTACAGAATGAATTAAATAATTGGCCTGAATAAAGGAAGGTTGATCTTTAATGAAAATATTAGTAACAGGTTCAGAAGGTTTTGTTGGTAAAAACTTAAGAGCTGAATTAAAAAATAGAGGTTATGAAGATATATTCTCTTATGATAGAGAAACAGATGAAAAACTTTTAGATAAATATACTAAAGAATGTGATTTTGTTTATCATCTGGCTGGTGTTAACCGTCCAAGAAATGATGAAGAATTTATGAAAGGTAATTATGGTTTTACTTCTAAAGTTTTAAATTTATTAAAAAAACATAATAATCAGGCTCCAGTATTAATAACTTCTTCCATCCAGGCTGAATTAGATAATCCCTATGGTAGAAGTAAAAAAGCTGGAGAAGAAGTTATTTTTGAATATGGAAGAGAAACAGGGGCAGAAGTATATGTGTATCGGCTTCCCAATCTCTTTGGTAAATGGTCAAGGCCAAACTATAATTCAGTAGTAGCTACTTTTTGTCATAATATAGCTAATGATTTAGAAATTGAAGTCCATGATCCTGAGGTAGAATTAACTTTAGCCTATATTGATGATGTAGTCGAGCAGTTTATTAATGCTTTAGATGATCAAGTAGTTAAAGAAGATAAATACTGCAAAGTACCAGTAACTCATGATGTTAAACTTGGTAAATTAGCAGAATTAATAAAAAGCTTTAAAGAAAGCAGAGAAAATCTTTATTTACCTGATATGGGAGATGAATTCACTAAAAAATTATATAGTATGTATTTAAGTTATCTACCAGAAGATAATTTTTCTTATGATTTAACAATGCATCAGGATGAAAGAGGTTCCTTTACAGAAATGCTGAGAACTGAAGATAGTGGTCAGGTCTCTATTAATGTATCTAAGCCAGGTATAACTAAAGGTAATCACTGGCATCATACTAAAAATGAAAAATTCTTAGTAGTCAGCGGCCAGGGGATAATCAGATTCAGAGATATTTATTCTGAGGAAGTAATCGAATATAAGGTAAGTGGAGAAAAATTAGAAGTAGTAGATATACCAACAGGCTATACCCACAATATAGAAAACACTGGTGATACAAATATGGTAACAGTAATGTGGGCTAATGAATGTTATGATCCAGATAATCCTGATACATACTTTTTGGAGGTTTAATTAAATGGATAAGTTAAAAGTAATGACTATTATAGGTACCAGACCTGAGATTATACGTTTATCTGAAGTTATAAAAGCCTGTGATAGATATTTTAATCATCACTTAGTACATACAGGTCAGAATTATGATTATGAATTAAATGAGGTCTTTTTTGAAGAACTGGGAATAAGAGAACCGGATCATTTTTTAGAAGCTGTAGGAGATCATTTAGGAGATACTATAGGGAATATAATTTCAAAGTCATATAAGCTTTTAACTGAAGAAATGCCGGATGCTCTTTTGATCTTAGGTGATACAAACTCAGCTCTCTGTTCTATAGCAGCTAAAAGATTAAAAATACCTATTTTTCATATGGAAGCTGGTAATAGATGTTTTGATCAGAATGTACCGGAAGAAATAAATAGAAAGATTGTAGATCATATTTCTGATATTAATCTACCTTATACAGAACATAGTCGCAGATATCTTTTATCAGAAGGTATCAGAAAAGAACATATTTTTGTGACCGGTTCTCCAATGACTGAAGTAATAAAAAAACATAAAGAAAAAATAGAAGACAGTAATGTCTTAGAAGAATTAGATCTTGAAAAAGATAATTATTTTCTTGTTTCTGCTCACCGAGAAGAAAATGTAGATAATGAAGAAAACTTTTTATCTTTAATGAATGCCCTAAATGATATTGCAGAAAAATATCAGATGCCGATTGTTTATTCCACTCATCCCAGAAGTAAAAAAAGAATTGAAGAAAGAGGATTTGAATTTCATCCTTTAGTTAAAAAGCTTAAACCTTTTGGCTTCTTTGATTATAATAAGCTGCAGTTAAATTCTTTCTGCACTTTATCTGATAGTGGAACTCTTTCTGAGGAATCAGCTATTTTAGGTTTTCCAGGAGTTTTAATCAGAACTTCTACAGAAAGACCGGAAGTTTTAGATAAAGGTACAGTTGTAATTGGTGGTATAACTGAAAAAGATATAGTTCAGGCTGTGGATTTAAGCAGAAACATGAAAAAGAATGATGAAAAAACTTATTTAGCTGATGATTATCAAGATGATAATGTTTCAGTTAAGGTAGTTAAACTTATTCAGAGTTATGCTAAAATTATTGATGATGTTGTCTGGAGAAAAAACAATCAGTGATTATTACTAATTAGTTACATTAAGGAGAAAATATTTGTTAAATCAAATCAAGACTTTAAGGAATAAAATAATAAATATACCGAGACAAGCAAAAGCAACCATTATTTTTATATTGGCTTCTTTAATAACAAGAGGGTTAAGTATAATATCCACACCAATTTTCACAAGAATAATGAGTACTTTTGAAATAGGAGAAGTTAATATTTTTAATTCTTGGAATAATCTTATTTATTTAATAGTTGGTTTGTCACTAAGTTCAGGATCTTTTAATATAGCCATGAAAGAGTTTGATGATAGAGATGGATATATTTCTTCAATTTTAGGTTTGTCTTCAATTTCTGCTATATTGTTTATAATAATTTATTTTTTGTTTGAAGATACCTTTCTTAATTTTATAGATATTTCAAATTTTCTAGTGTATATTATTTTATTAAATGTTTTATTAAAACCATCCATGAATTTTTGGATGATGAGACAAAGATATGAATATAAATATAAAAAAATGTCAATAATGACTATAATTTCTTCCATATTGAGTGTTGGTCTTGGTGTTTTTTGTGTAATTTATGCATCTAAAAATACTAATCTTTCATTAGCAAATGTTAGAGTTCTTTCAATGAATATAATACCATTAATTATTTCAATTTATTTATTCATAACTTTAATCATTCGAGGGAAAGAAATTATAAATATTAAATATTGGAAATTCGCTTTAAAGTTAAGTATACCATTAATATTTCATTCTATATCAAAACAAATATTAGATGTGTCAGATCGAATTATGATACAGCATTTCGATGGTTTAGATAAAGTTGGTATTTATAGTATAATTTATACATTGAGCTCTGTCTCTCTTTTAGTTTGGTCTGCAATTAATAGATCAATTATCCCTTATTTGTTTGATGTTTTATCAGAAAAAATCAAAAAAAATAAACTGAAAAAAATTGTAAACACTTTAATTTCATTTTATGCTATTACATGCTTTTTATTAATTCTCTTTGCTCCAGAACTGATTAGTATTTTAGCAACAGATGTTTATCTTGATGCTATTTATCTGGTTCCGCCAATAGCAACAGGGATCTTTTTTACAGCTTTGTATAATATATATGCTAATATATTATTGTTTTATAAAAAAACTAAAATGATTATGTTTACTTCAATAAGTGCTGCTTTAATTAATGTGATATTAAATTTTTTGTTTATACCTAAATTTGGGTATATAACTGCAGCTTATACTACTCTTTTTACATTTGTGATTTTGTCCATTATGAATTATTATTTGTCAAAAATCATTCATAATGGAGAAAAAATTTATGATGATAATTTTTTATTCGGCATAAGTATAGTCTTGATTAGTGTATCTATGCCGGTAATACTTTTATATGATTATAATGTTTTAAGATATATCATAATTTTTATTACTTTATTATTAATAATAATTAAAAGAAATGATTTATTGAATATAATAAAGGAATTAATTAGTGATAATTATGATGAAACATTATAATTGTTTTTAATAAGGAGGTATCTTTTTATAAAGATTTTAATTATATCTGGTAATCCTATTAATGATAATTCTTCTACTAACCTATATAAAAAAAGAATATTAAAGGAACTTTCTAAAGAAAATGAGTTAACTGTTATAACATATAGTTATAATAAAAAAGATATTAGATATACAGAAAGTGATATTGAATATATAGAATATGGTTATAAAAACCTCAAAAATCAATTTATTAATTATATTATGAAAAAAATCAAAAATAATCAAAGCAAAAATGAAAAATCTAAAAAAAATATGCAAAAAGGAAAAAAAGAAAACAAGATTAATTTTTTTAAAAGTGATAAAAAGAAAATATATGGGTCTTTAACTTATTGGATTCGTAAAGTAGTTAAATCAATAAATTTAAATGATTATGATTTAATAATGTCCGTGTCTTATCCGCCAGTTAGTCATAAATTAGCTTATGATCTATTTAAGAACTATGATAATAATATAGATTGGATTCAAATATGGTTTGAACCATGGGATTTAAAATTAACAAATGAATTATCTAACAAAATAAAAGCAGAAGAGAATAAGTTTTTTGAATTGGCAGACCATATTTTTTATATGAATCCTCTTTTTTATGAAAAAAAAACAAATGAATTTAAACAATATGCAAATAAAATTCATTTATTAGATTTGCCAATTAATATTGATGAGAAATCAAAGAGAACAAATTTATCTAAAAGAAAATCTGTAGGATATTTTGGGAGTTATTTTACATATAACAGAAATATAATACCACTATATGAAGCTATGAAAGATTTAGTTAAGTTTGATAATTATATTATTGGTAATTCAAATATCGACTTAAAAAATGAGGATAATTTATTAATTAAAGACCGTATTCCTTATGCTGAACTTAAAAGATATGAACAACAGGTTTCAATATTGGTGGTTATATCAAATCACAAAATTTATAGTAACTTAATTCCTGGTAAAATATACGAATATTCCTCTACATATAAAAATATTTTATTTATTTTAGATGGTGAAGAAAAATCTAAAGAAAGAATCAAAAAATATTTTTCTGATTTTAATAGATTTACTTTTTGTGAAAACAATAAAAAGTCAATAAAAAATGAATTAAAAAAAATTGCTAATAATTATTATGATAGAGATATAATTAATAAACCTATAAAGAGGTTTGATGTAAAAAATATTGTTGGTGAAATAACAAAATATTTCTAAGATTTAATAATGTTATTAAATCTTAAACTAAAGCAATAATTTTTCTTGGTAAAAGGAGATGAAGAATTTGAAGTCATTAGTAACTGGTGTAGCTGGATTTATAGGTTCAACTTTAACAGAAAAATTGCTTAAAAAAGGTCATGAAGTAATCGGAGTAGATTGTTTTATAGATTACTATGACCGCTCATTAAAAGAAAATAACATGAGGTCATTTATAGATCATAAAAACTTTACTTTAATTGAAGAAAACATAAATGAACTTGATTTAAAAGAATTGCTTAAAGATTTAGATTATATATTTCATCAAGCAGCTCAGGCAGGAGTGAGATCAAGCTGGGGAGAGAACTTTGAGATTTATACTCATAACAATATAATGGGTACGCAGCGATTATTAGAAGCAGTTAAAGAAATTGATAT
This sequence comes from Halanaerobium saccharolyticum, assembly GCF_004362045.1. GTDB lineage: Bacteria > Bacillota > Halanaerobiia > Halanaerobiales > Halanaerobiaceae > Halanaerobium > Halanaerobium saccharolyticum_C. The sequence continues at coordinate 47,625 of NZ_SNWX01000004.1, forward strand.
TAAAAAATTTGTCTATGCTTCTTCATCATCAGTCTATGGTGATACAGATCAATTGCCAATGAAAGAAACAAATAGATTACAGCCAGTTTCTCCTTATGGAGTATCTAAGCTTGCAGGCGAAAACTTGTGCTATTTATATTATAAGAACTTTAATGTGCCAACAGTATCCTTAAGGTATTTTACTGTATTTGGAGAAAGACAGAGACCGGATATGGCTTTTCATATTTTTATAAAAGCAATTTTACAGGATAAAAAGATAACTATTTTTGGTGATGGTAAACAGTCGAGAAACTTTACCCATGTGCAGGATATAGTTAAAGCCAATATTTTAGCAGCAGAAAGTGATGTTGAAGGAGAGATCTTTAATATTGGTGGTGATGGAAAAAGAGTAGTTTTAAATGAGGCAATTGATCTAATTGAAGAGATTATAGGTGAGAAAGCTAATAGAGAGTATCAGAATGTTGTTAAAGGTGATGTAAAACATACCTCTGCGGACACATCTAAAGCTATGGAAATGCTTGGGTATGAACCTGAAGTTGAATTTGAAGATGGTCTAAAAAGAGAGGTTGAATTTTTGAAGGACTTATATGGATCTAAAGTGTTTTTATAATGAAGAAAAATAATGATATTATTGTTTATACAGCTATCGCAAATAATTATGATGATTTAATTGATCCTAAATTTATTTCTAGTAATATAGATTATTACTGTTTTACAGATGATATGAGTATGAAATCAGAAGTGTGGAACTTAATAGAGTTTCCTTTAGATGACTTAAATTCAACATATAAAAATCGTATAGTTAAAATGTTGCCACATAAATATTTTTCTGAATACAAGTATAGTGTCTATATCGATGGGAGTATAGATATTCTTGGTGATATAGAAAAATTAGTAAATGAATATTTAGTTGAAGGAGAATATAAACTTGCTGTTCCCAAACACCCTGAACGAGATTGTCTTTATGAAGAAGCAAAAGCGTGTATAAATCTTAAAAAAGATAATGTAGAAATTATAAAAAAACAAATTAGTAAATATAAAGAAGAAAATTTTCCTAAGGGGTTTGGTCTAACTGAAAATGGTATTATCTTCAGACAACATAATGATCCAGAAGTTATAAATCTTATGCAAGATTGGTGGGATGAATTCAATAAATTTAGTCAGCGAGATCAGTTGAGTTTTCTTTATGTGATTTGGAAGAATAATTTTAATTATTTATCAATGAACATTAATTCTCGAGTCGAAAATAAATATTTTAGAATAAGAGGACATAAAAAAGATGGAATTAGAAGAATTTGGCAATTGATAAAAATCCATAGAGATAAAAACAAATTTAATAAGGCTTTATATAATTTGTTGAAGAATATTAAAAACAAATTAGATAAATACAGAATTGATTGAGGTGGGAAATAATGCCAAAAAAAACTAAGGGAATAATACTTGCTGGTGGATCTGGAACAAGATTATATCCATTAACATTAGTAACAAGCAAACAACTATTGCCGGTATATGATAAACCAATGATATATTATCCATTATCAATTCTTATGTTAGCAGGTATTCAAGAAATTTTAATTATTTCTACTCCAGAAGCTCTTCCTCGTTTTGAAGAATTATTAGGAGATGGAAGCCAGTTTGGTATAGAATTAAGTTATATAGTTCAGCCATCACCAGATGGTTTAGCTCAAGCTTTTGTTATTGGAGAAGAATTTATTGGTGATGATAATGTTGCTATGATTTTAGGAGATAACATTTTTTATGGTAATCATTTAACTTCTTTACTTAAAGAAGCTGTTAATAATGGAGATAGAGCTACTGTTTTTGGCTACTATGTTGATGATCCTGAGCGTTTCGGTATAGTTGATTTTGATGAAGAAGGTCAGGTTACTTCAATAGAAGAAAAACCTGATAATCCAAAGTCTAATTATGCAGTAACAGGTTTATATTTTTATGATAATAGGGTTGTTGAATATGCTAAAAATTTAGAACCAAGTGATCGGGGAGAACTTGAGATAACTGATCTAAATAAAATATATTTAGAAGAAGGAGATCTTGATGTTCAACTCTTAGGTAGAGGTTTTGCCTGGTTAGATACAGGTAAGATGGATACTCTTTTAGAGGCGGCAGAATTTGTGAGAACAATAGAACATCGTCAAGGAATTAAAATATCTGCTTTAGAAGAAATTGCCTATAGGAATAACTGGATAGATAAAGCAACTTTATTAGAATCAGCTGAGAAGTATGGTAATTCTCCTTATGGACAGTTTCTTAAAAAAGTAGCTGAAGGTAAAATAAGATATTAATTAAGAGGTGCAGTATGGAATTAATAAAAACGGAGATTGAGGATTTATACATAATAGAGACTAAAGTTTTTGAAGATAATAGAGGCTGGTTTACAGAAAGTTATTCAGCTAAAAAATTTAAGGATAATGGTTTTGATGTAGAATTTATTCAGGATAATCATTCTTTATCAAAAGAAAAAGAGGTTTTAAGAGGACTTCATTTTCAACTTGAACCTAGAGCACAGACTAAATTAGTTAGATGTACCAGAGGTAGTATTTATGATGTAGCAGTTGACTTAAGAGAAGGTTCATCTACATATAAAAAGTGGTTTGGAGTAGAATTAAGTGCTGAAAACAAAAAGCAGTTCTTAATACCAAAAGGTTTTGCGCATGGGTTTTTAACTTTAAGTGATAATTCTGAAGTGCAGTATAAGGTTGATGAATATTATGCTCCTGAATATGACAGAAGTATAAGATTTGATGATCCTGAAATAAATGTTAATTGGGAAATAGATAATCCTACTTTATCAGAAAAGGATAAGAATGCACCTTTATTAAGGGATAGTGATTGCAACTTTAAATATTAAATTAAGTGAGGTTTAAATAAATGAATATTTTAGTGACTGGTGGAGCTGGTTTTATAGGCAGCAACTTTATATTTTATATGCTTGAGAAACATCCTGAATATAGAATTCTCTGTCTTGACGCTTTAACATATGCTGGTAATTTAAAAACTTTAGAACCGGTAATGGATAATGATAATTTTAGATTTGTTAAAGGTGATATTAGAGATAGAGAATTTATATTTAATTTTTTTGGAAAAGAAGATTTTGATATGGTAGTTAATTTCGCTGCTGAATCTCATGTTGATCGCTCTATTGAAGATCCTGGAGTCTTTTTAGAAACAAATATTATAGGAACTCAGATTTTAATGGATGCCTGCAGAGAATATGGAATTCAAAGATTTCATCAGGTATCAACAGATGAGGTTTATGGTGACCTGCCATTGGATAAGCCCGAGTTAATGTTTACTGAGGATACACCAATTAAAACATCTTCTCCTTATTCAGCTTCTAAAGCTTCAGCTGACTTGTTAGTAGAAGCCTATAATAGAACTTTTGGACTTCCAGTAACTATTTCAAGATGTTCTAATAACTATGGACCCTATCAATTTCCAGAGAAGCTAATACCTTTAATGATTTCTAAAGCTCTTGCTGAAGAAGAACTACCTGTTTATGGTAAGGGGGAAAATGTTCGAGACTGGTTATATGTTGAAGACCACTGCAGAGCTATTGACTTAATCTTACATAAAGGTAAAGATGGCGAAGTGTATAATATTGGTGGACATAATGAAAGAAGTAATTTAGAAGTAGTTAAAACTATTCTAGTTGAACTTGATAAACCAGAATCTTTAATTTCTTTTGTTGAAGATAGAGCCGGTCATGATTTAAGATATGCTATTGATCCTACTAAAATAAGTGAAGAACTTGGCTGGAAACCTACCATTTTATTTGATGAAGGCATCAAAAAAACAGTTAAATGGTATCTTGATAATAAGAAATGGTGGGAAAATATTCTTAGTGGTGACTATCAGGATTATTATCAAAGAATGTATAAAGATGAGCAGGTGAATAGCTAATGAGAGTTTTAGTTACTGGTGCTGATGGTCAGCTTGGTTATGATGTTGTTAAAAAATTAAAAGGATTAGATACGGAGCATATTGGTGTGGATAAAGAAGATTTTGATTTAACAAATGAAACAGAAACTAAAGAATTTATTTTAGATTATCAACCAGATGAAATTATCCACTGTGCAGCTTATACTGATGTTGATCAGGCTGAAGTAGAAAAAGAGTTATGTTATAAGGTTAATGTTGAAGGCACTAGATATGTAGCTGAAGCAGCTAAAGAATTAGATGCAAAAATGCTTTATATAAGTACTGATTATGTCTTTGATGGTCAGGGTGAAGAACCTTTTGAAGTAACTGATGAGCCTAATCCCATTAATTATTATGGTGAAACAAAATATCAGGGAGAGCAAGAAGTACAGAAATCATTAGATAAATACTTTATTGTTAGAACTTCCTGGGTTTTTGGAGAGCATGGAGATAATTTTGTTAAAACAATGCTTAAATTAGGCAAAGAAAGAGATGAAATATCAGTTGTTGCTGACCAATATGGTTCACCCACTTATACTGGTGATTTAGCCGAACTTATTATTGAGATGATAAGAACTGATAAATATGGTATTTACCATGCAACTAATGAAGGCTTTTGTAGTTGGTTTGAATTTGCTAAAGAGATATTTAATGTTGCAGATATTGATGTCAAAGTTAGGCCTGTTAGTAGTTATAAGTTTGAGACTAAAGCAGAGAGACCTAGAAATTCTAAATTATCTAAAGTAGCTTTATTTGATAATGGGTTCAAAAAACTGATTCAATATAAAGAAAGTATAAGAATATATTATAAAGTTTCAAATGATAATATATTATAAATTCATTTTTTAAGTGCGAAAGTAGGTTTTTAAATGAATAAAAAGATTCTATATGTTGGTGGATTTGAATTACCTGATAAAAATGCTGCAGCACATAGAGTAATTGCAAATGGAAAAATATTTAACAAATTGGGTTATGAAGTAGATTTTTTAGGGATTACTCAGAACAATAAAGTTGATGAATTTTGGAAATGCAAAGGAAAATACCAAGGATTTAATTATTGGACTATTCCGTATCCTACAAATAATTCAGATTGGCTAAATTATGTTACTTCTATTAAAAAACTAAAAAAAATTATTAAAAAAAACAATAAAAAATATAGTCACATTATAATATATAATTTTCCTGCAATTGCTTCTATAAAATTAATAAATTATTGCAAAAAAAAAGATATAAAGTTAATTGCTGATTGTACAGAATGGTATGGATTGAATAGATATAATTTGCGTAGGATTTTAAAGTTTTTGGATTCAGAATTGAGAATGAGGTTAATTAATAAAAAAGTGGATGGTGTAATTTGCATCAGTGGTTTTTTAGCTGATTATTATGATAATATAACCAATAAAATAATTTTACCTCCATTAGTAGATACTAATAATAAAAAATGGAATATAAATGTTAATAATAATAATAACAAATTAAGTTTTATATATGCTGGGTCACCAGGAAGTAATAAAGATAGAATTAATTTAGTAATTGAGAGTCTTATCAATGTCTATAATAAAAAGTCAAATATAGAATTTAATTTAGTAGGTTTAGATGAAAATGAATATTTGGAAATTTATCCAGAACATAAAACTGAAATAAAAGACATAAAAAAGTTTACTAATTTTTATGGTCGGATATCTCATGAAAAAGTAATTACATTAACAAAAAAATCAGATTTCACAATATTTTTTAGAGAAAAAAACAAAGCCAATATGGCTGGTTTTCCAACTAAATTTGTAGAATCCTTTACTTGTGGAACTCCAGTTATTACTAATAAAACTAGTGATTTAAAGAAATATTTAAAAGAAGGAAAAAATGGGTTTTGGATAGATGTGAGTAATAAGAAAAAAATTAATAAAAAACTTCTTAAAATCACTAATTTATCCTCAGAAAAAATTGAATTTATGTCAAATTACACTAAGGGAAATAATTATTTTGACTATAAGAACAAAGTGAATTTATTAGAAAAATTTTTGAATCAAATATCAAATTGATTGTTATTTATTTTAAAGAGGATGGTTATATAATGTTCAAAAATAAAACACTATTAATAACAGGTGGTACAGGTTCATTTGGTAATGCAGTTTTAAAAAGATTTTTAGATACAGATATTAAAGAAATAAGAATTTTTTCTCGTGATGAAAAAAAACAGAATGATATGCGTAAAAAATATAGAAATGATAAAATAAAGTTCTTTATTGGTAATGTTAGAGATGAGAACAGCTTAAGAGATGCTATGCATGGAGTAGATTATATTTTTCATGCTGCAGCTTTAAAACAGGTTCCTTCCTGTGAATTCTTTCCAGTCGAAGCTGTTAAAACAAATATCTTAGGGACCAATAATGTGCTTAATGCTGCTGTAGCCAGTGGAGTAGAAAAAGTTATCTGTTTATCTACAGATAAAGCAGCTTATCCAATTAATGCGATGGGAATATCTAAGGCTATGATGGAAAAAGTATTTGTAGCTAAATCACAAAAATTATCTACAGAAGAAACAGTTATCTGTGGAACCCGCTATGGTAATGTAATGGCTTCTCGTGGTTCAGTTATTCCATTGTTTATCAAACAGATAAAAGATGGTGATCCAATTACTGTAACTAATCCAGATATGACAAGATTTTTAATGAAACTGGAGGAAGCAGTTGAATTAGTGCTTTTTGCTTATGAGAATGCTGAGGCAGGAGATATAATGGTTCAAAAAGCTCCGGCCTGTACAATAGGAGATTTAGCACAGGCAATTAAGGAACTATTTAATGTTGAGAATGAAATCAAAATAATCGGTACCAGACATGGAGAAAAGTTATTTGAAACTTTACTTACTAAAGAAGAATATTTAGTAGCAGAAGATCTTGGTGGTTTCTTTAGAGTACCAGCTGATACCAGAGATTTAAATTATGATAAGTATTTTGTAGAAGGAGAAGAAGAACTCTCCGGTAATAAAGAATATAATTCTCACAATACAAAAAGATTAACTGTAGAAGAAATAAAAGATAAATTATTAGAACTTGATTATGTACAGAATGAATTAAATAATTGGCCTGAATAAAGGAAGGTTGATCTTTAATGAAAATATTAGTAACAGGTTCAGAAGGATTCGTAGGTAAAAACTTAAGAGCTGAATTAAAAAATAGAGGTTATGAAGATATATTCTCTTATGATAGAGACTCAGATGAAAAATTATTAGATAAATATACTAAAGAATGTGATTTTGTTTATCATCTGGCCGGTGTTAACCGTCCAGAAAATGATGAAGAATTTATGAAGGGTAATTATGGTTTTACTTCTAAAGTTTTAAATCTATTAAAAGAACATAATAATCAGGCTCCAGTTTTAATAACTTCTTCCATTCAGGCTGAATTAGATAATCCCTATGGTAGAAGTAAAAAAGCTGGTGAAGAAGTTATCTTTGAATATGGCAGAGAAACAGGAGCAGAAGTCTATGTTTATCGCTTGCCTAACCTCTTTGGAAAGTGGTCAAGACCAAACTATAATTCAGTAGTAGCTACTTTCTGTCATAATATAGCTAATGATTTAGAAATTGAAGTTCATGATCCGGAAGTAGAATTAACTCTAGCCTATATTGATGATGTAGTAGAGCAGTTTATTAATTTTTTAGATGATCAAGTAGTTAAAGAAGATAAATACTGTAAAGTACCGGTAACTCATGATGTTAAACTTGGTAAATTAGCAGAATTAATAAAAAGTTTTAAAGAAAGCCGAGAAAATCTTTATCTACCTGATATGGGTGATGAATTCACTAAAAAATTATATAGCATGTATTTAAGTTATCTACCAGAAGATAACTTTTCTTATGATTTAACAATGCATCAGGATGAAAGAGGTTTTTTTACAGAAATGCTGAGAACTGAAGATAGTGGTCAGGTCTCTATTAATGTATCCAAACCAGGTATAACTAAAGGAAACCACTGGCATCATACTAAAAATGAAAAGTTTTTAGTAGTCAGCGGTCAGGGAATAATTAGATTCAGAGATATTTATTCTGAGGAAGTAATAGAATATGAGGTAAGTGAAGATAAATTAGAAGTAGTAGATATCCCAACTGGTTATACCCACAATATAGAAAATACTGGTGATACAAATATGGTAACAGTAATGTGGGCAAATGAATCTTATGATCCAGATAATCCTGATACATACTTTTTGGAGGTTTAATTAAATGGATAAGTTAAAAGTAATGACTATTATCGGTACCAGACCTGAGATAATCCGTTTATCTGAGGTTATAAAAGCCTGTGATAGATATTTTAATCATCACTTAGTACATACAGGTCAGAATTATGATTATGAGCTAAATGAGGTCTTTTTTGAAGAACTAGGAATCAGAGAACCAGATCATTTTTTAGAAGCTGTAGGAGATCATTTAGGAGACACTATAGGAAATATAATCTCAAAATCTTATGAGCTTTTAGCTGAAGAAATGCCAGATGCCTTACTTATCTTGGGTGATACAAACTCTGCTCTCTGCTCTATAGCAGCTAAAAGATTAAAAATACCAATTTTCCATATGGAAGCTGGGAATAGATGTTTTGATCAGAATGTGCCTGAAGAAATTAATAGAAAGATTGTAGATCATATTTCAGATATTAATCTACCATACACAGAACACAGCCGCAGATATTTGTTATCAGAAGGTATCAGAAAAGAACATATTTTTGTAACCGGTTCACCAATGACTGAAGTAATAAAAAAACACAAAACAGAAATAGAGAACAGTAATGTCTTAGAAGAACTAGATCTTGAAAAAGATAATTATTTTTTAGTTTCTGCTCATCGGGAAGAAAATGTAGATAATGAAGAAAACTTTTTATCTTTGATGAATGCCTTAAATGATATTGCAGAAAAATATCAGATGTCAATTGTTTATTCAACTCATCCCAGAAGTAAAAAAAGAATTGAAGAAAGAGGATTTAAATTTCATCCTTTAGTCAAACAGCTTAAACCTTTTGGTTTCTTTGATTATAATAAGTTGCAGTTAAATTCTTTCTGTACTCTATCTGACAGTGGAACTCTTTCTGAAGAATCAGCTATTTTAGGTTTTCCAGGTGTTTTAATTAGAACTTCTACAGAAAGACCGGAGGTTTTAGATAAAGGTACAGTTGTAATTGGTGGTATAACTGAAAAAGATATAGTTCAGGCTGTTGATTTAAGCAGAAACATGAAAAAGAATGATGAACAAACTTATTTAGCTGATGATTATCAGGATGATAATGTATCAGTTAAGGTAGTTAAACTTATTCAAAGTTATGCTAAAATCATTGATGATATTGTTTGGAGGAAATAGTAATGAACAAATTTTTTTTTATCGCTGTAAACTATAATGAAGCAGACCATACTATTAAATATATAGATAGTGTCAATAAAATTTTAACTGAAGAGAATGATTTGATCAGAATAATAATTGTTGATAATAATTCTGATGATTCTGATTTTAGTAAAATCAAAAAATATGCAAGTAGTTTTAAAAATGTAGAATTAGTTAGACTAGATAAAAATCTAGGTTATTTTTCTGGTTTAAATGAGGGAATTAAGTTAGTCAATAAAAAAGATAAAAGCTATTTAGTTATCGGTAATAACGATCTAATATTTGATAAAAAGTTTTTGCATAATTTTAAAATGATTGATTTTAATAATAAAACTTTTGTTATTGCACCAAATATAATTACAAGAGATGGTAAACATCAAAATCCTCATGTTATTAATAAAGTTTCTTTTATTAATAGACTAAAAGCTAAAATTTATTTTTCAAACTATTATATTGGTCAGTTTTTTAAATTTATAAATAGTTTTTTAAAAAAATGGATATTTAACTCAAATAAGAGTGATCAAATTAATAAGAAAATGACAATAAAAAGAGGAATAGGAGCATGTTATTTATTAACTCCATTCTTTTTCGAGCACTATGAATTGCTTGATGATAGAGTTTTTATGTGGGGAGAAGAAGCATTATTGTCTAATCAAGTAGAAAAAGCTGGTGGGCGAACATTATATGTCCCCTCTTTGTTAGTGTATCATCATGAAAATGCGAGTGTAAAAAAAATTAGTTCTAGAAAAAAATATAAAATGGTAAAAGAATCATATAAAATATATAAGAAATATTTATAAAGTGGGTTTTAAATTATGATATATGCATTTTCTATAAGTTTGATAGTATTTAATGTTTTAATATCTTTATTAAAAATCAAAAACAAGAAAATCCAATTATTTTTTAAATCTATAATTTTATTTTTCATGTGGATATTATATTGGGGTAATTATACTTCTGCAGATTATGATAATTATAAATGGTTATATAAAAGTTTAGCAACAAGTTCTGAATGGATAATAGGTAATCAACCAGGGTTTGCAATATTTATGAAGATAGGTTCTATTTTAAATTTAGATTATAACCAATTTTTATTAGTTGTTTCATTTATTAGTTTTTGGTTAATTATTTTTACAGTCGAAAAATATTCTCATGAATCAAATATAGTTTATGTATTTTATTTTATTTCTCCATTTATATTAGATGTAGTTCAAGTAAAACATTTTTTATCAATGTCTATTATTATTTATTCTTTAAAATATTTAGAAAAAAGAAATTTAAAAAATGATATAAAATTCGTAATTATGATATTTTTGGCTATGTCAATTCATTATGTAGCATTGTTTTTTTTGCCATTGGTTTTATTAAATAAAATAAAGCCAGAACAAATAAAGCTAATTGTTTTATCTTTGTTTATAGCATTAAGTATATTTGTTATTACTGGTGTTTTTAAAGATGTAGTATATTTGTTATTTAATCCCCAAAAAATGGATAGATATTTTTTAATCAATCCTAGCTTTGGAGTTTTATTTGTTTATATTGTTCAAAGTTTTATAATTTTTTCAATTATTTTATTGAAAAAATTTTTAAATCAAAAAAAAATCAGTAATAATTTTATTAATTTAGTTTACAAAATTAATATATATTCATTCCTGTTATTTCCGTTATATTTTATTAATGTGGCTTTTATAAGAGGTTTTAGAATATTAATGATTCCTAATTATATATTTATTTCATATTCCCTTAATTTAATGAACAATAGAAATAGAATAATAATAATATTCTTTTCTTTTTTGTTTATATTGTTTTTGCTTTTTTTCTTTAGTTTAGGTTCTTCGTTTAAAAATTCTTTAATACCTATTTTTGAAAATAATTTAATATTTGATTTATTATAATTATAAAATTTGCATATAATTCTCTGACCGAATGTAGAAAATAATTTAAATTCATTATAGATTCTTAAAGGAAGATACTTAGGATAACAGGGTTTTAAAAATATATTAAGGATGTGATTTTTTGTATTTAAAAAAATTAATTAAAAACAAAAAAGAAAAAATATCAATAGTAGGTCTTGGTTATGTAGGTCTACCTATAGCGGTTGCTTTTGCTGAAAAGGCAGATGTTATCGCTTATGATATCAATCAGAAAAAGGTAGATAAATATAAACAGGGAATAGATGTAACCAAAGAAGCAGGAGATCAGGCAGTTAAAGAATCTACTGCTCTTTTTACTGCAGATGAAAGCAAATTAAGAGAAGCTAAATTTCATATAGTAGCAGTGCCAACTCCAATAACTAAGGATAAAAATCCAGACCTTTCAATAGTTAAATCAGCAAGTCGAAGTGTTGGCAGGAATTTAACTAAAGGTTCAATAGTAGTTTATGAATCAACAGTTTATCCAGGAGTAACAGAAGAAATCTGTATTCCAATTTTAGAGAAAGAATCAGGTTTGAAGTGTGGAAAAGATTTTAAAGTAGGATATTCACCAGAAAGAATAAATCCTGGTGATAAAGTACATAGATTAAATACTATTGTTAAAGTGGTTTCTGGTATGGACCAGGAATCTTTAGATCAGATAGCTGCAGTTTATGAAATGGTAATTGATGCAGGGGTACATAAGGCAGAAAGCATTAAAGTAGCTGAAGCTGCTAAAGTAATAGAAAATTCACAGCGGGATATTAATATAGCATTCATGAATGAGTTATCAGTAATTTTTGATAAATTAGATATTGATACAAAATCAGTTCTAGAAGCAGCAGGAACTAAGTGGAACTTTTTAAATTTCACTCCAGGTTTAGTAGGAGGACACTGTATAGGAGTAGACCCTTATTATTTAACTTATAAAGCAGAACAGATAGGTTATCATTCTCAGATCATATTATCTGGTAGAAAAATAAATGATAATATGGGTAAATATACAGCAGAACAGACTGTTAAAAAGATGATCAATGCAAATAAACAGATTAAAGGCTCAAAGGTAGCTATTTTTGGTATCACCTTTAAAGAGAACTGTCCTGATGTTAGAAACACTAAAGTAGTTGATTTAATCAATGAATTAAAAGAATATGGTGTAGAAGTAGAAATAGTTGATCCGGTAGCAGATAAAGAAGATCTTAAAGAAGTATATGATATAGAAACAATTAATAAAAACGAAATCAAAGATGCAGATGCTGTAATATTTGCAGTTGCCCATGATGAATTTGCCGAATTTAATTTAGATAATATTAAAGACTTATACTATCAGGATGCTGAGACAGATAATGATGGTTATGTATTGATGGATGTTAAAGGAATATTTGATAAAGAAAAAGCAGAAGCTGAAAATTATATATACTGGAGGCTTTAATTAATGGGATATCAGGATTTAGAATTTGCGAATGACTCAGTTTTTTTAATCACAGGTGCTGCAGGATTTATAGGATCCAATTTAGTCGAAGCTGTACTTGATTTAGGTTATGAAGTTCGAGGAATAGATAACTTTTCTAACGGCAGAAAAGAAAATATAGAAGAATTTATAAATAATGAAAACTTCAATTTTATTGAAGGAGATATTAGAGATTACAAGACCTGTTTAAAAGCTGCAGAGGGTGTTGATTATATTCTACATCAGGCAGCATTGGGGTCTGTACCTCGCTCAATGCGAGAACCTCTAATCTATGAAGATAATAATATTAAAGGGACTTCTAATATGATGGAAGCCGCCAGACAAAATAATGTTAAAAAATTTGTTTATGCTTCCTCTTCTTCTGTCTATGGTGATTCTAAAGAATTACCAAAAGAAGAAGGCAAGGAAGGACAAGTTTTATCTCCCTATGCTCTAACAAAATCAGTTAAAGAAGAATATGCTAAACTTTATACTAAAAGCTATGATTTAGAATGTATAGGTCTAAGATATTTTAATGTATTTGGCAGAAGACAGGATCCATTTTCTGAATATGCTGCTGTAATACCTAAATTTATCAAAATCTTAAAAGATGGTAACCAGGTTGAAATCTATGGTGATGGTGAACAGTCAAGAGACTTTACCTATATCGAAAATGTAATTGAAGCTAACCTTAAAGCCTGTCTGGCAGATAGTAAAGCAGCTGGAGAAGCATTTAATATTGCTTATGGAGAAAGATTTACAATCAATAAAGTTTATGATCTAATGTGTGAAAAGTTGGAGATTGAAAGAGAACCAATTTATGCTCCAGAACGACCTGGGGATATAAAGCACAGTCTGGCTGATATTTCAAAGGCAGAAGAATTACTTAATTATGATCCGGATTGGGATTTCAAATCAGGTTTTGCTGAAGCTATAAAATGGTATAAAGAGAATATATAGCAAAGAGGTGCATTAATGTTATTAGTCACAGGAATAACAGGTCACAGCGGTCGATATTTCTTAAAAGAATTAATTAAACATAATTATCAGGAAAAAATTAAATGTATTGTTAGAAAAAGTTCAGATACATCTCTTTTAGATAATAGTGGCTTAAATATTGAAAAAATAGTTGGAGACATAAATGATGAAGAAACAATTGCAAAAGCAATGACTGGTGTAGATAAAGTGATGCATATTTATAACATTCACCATTCTCCTGCAGTAGTTAAGTATGCTTTACAAAATGAAGTCAGTAAAGTAGTACTGGTACATACTACCGGAATTTTTTCTAAATATAAAAATGCTTCTCAAGAATATGAAGAAGTTGAAGCAGAAATTAATAGTCTCTTAGAAAAGAATAAAGAAAAAGAGATGAATGTTAATATATTAAGACCAACAATGATCTATGGAGATTTATGTGACAGTAATATGAGTAAATTTATTAAGATGATTGATTATCTAAGGATAATGCCTGTTATCGACAATGGTAAAAGTCTGCTGCAGCCTGTTAATGCAAGAGATTTAGGGAAAGCTTATTATAAAGTCTTAACTACATCTGAAAAAGTAACTAAAAATAAATCATATATTTTATCTGGAGACCGCCCAATAAAAATGCTGGAAGTTTTTAAACTAATATCCGATGGACTTGGGAAGAAAACATATTTTTTAAGTGTCCCATTAAATATTGGAGTATTAATGGCAAAACTGCTTAAACTTATTTCTTTAAATAAAATTGATTATATCGAAAGAGTTCAGAGGATGGGTGAAGATAGACATTATTCTCACGCTCAGGCAGCTGAAGATTTTGGCTATCAGCCGATAAAGTTTGAAGAGGGAATAAAAATGGAAATAGATCAATACAAATAACTTTAGGAGTTTATAAACAATGAAAATACTTGTTCTTTCCAGTCATACAAAATCCTTATTTTGGTTTCGATTAGATATGATGAAATCCTTTATTAAAAATGGTCACGAGGTTGTAGCAGTAGGATCTGAAAGTATGAATGAATGGAAAGATAAATTTAAAGAACATAATATTAAATATTTAAGTATTAATGTAGATCGTAATGGAACTAATCCATTAAAAGATTTAAAAACTTTAATTGAGTTATTTAAAATTATAAAAAACGAGAAGCCAGAAAAGATATTTTCATATCAGGCTAAAACAGTTATTTACGGCAGTATTGCAGCTAGAATATATGGAGTAAAAGATATTTATTCTTTAATTGCTGGACTTGGATCTATTTTTAGAGGTAAGGGATTAAAGAATCGCTTAATTAAAACTATAATGAAATTCGAGTATAAATTGGCTTCTAAGTTCAATAAAAAGCTATTTTTTCAAAATAATGATGATAGAAACTTATTTATTAAAGAAGGAATAGTTGATAAAGAAAATACTGTTATTATTAATGGTTCTGGTGTTAATACAAATGAGTTCAAATCAAAACCTTTTCCTGAAGTAAATGCTTTTTTATTTATAGGTAGGTTAATTAAAGATAAAGGGATAATTGAATATTTAGAGGCTGCCAAGAAAGTGAAAGAATCATATCCTAATACAAGATTTTTATTAGTAGGACCCTTTGATAGTAATCCATCTGCACTGAGGTCTGAAGATTTGGACCCATATATTTCAAATGATATAATAGAGTATTTTGGATATCAGGAAGATGTAAGACCATACATTGAGCAGAGCAGTGTGTTTGTATTGCCCTCTTACCATGAGGGTACTCCTAAAACGGTTTTAGAAGCAATGGCTATGGGAAGACCTATTATTACGACTGATGCTCCAGGTTGCAGGGAAACAGTTGATAATGGAGAAAATGGATTTTTGGTAAAGTTAAAAGATGCAGATGATTTAGCGGAAAAAATGATAACTTTAATAAATGATCCGAAGCTGCAGAAACAAATGGGTAAGAAAAGTCTGCAGATAGTTAAAGAGAAATATGATGTAGAAATTGTTAATAAATCAATTATGGAAGCAATGGAATTATAAAAATTAATTTATCTAATAATACTGAGGTGGCATAAATGATAACAGCATTAATAATGGCTGGAGGAGAAGGAACTAGATTCTGGCCTTTAAGCAGAAAAGACCATCCAAAACAGTTTTTAAAGCTAAATGATGATCAAAAAACAATGCTGCAGGAAACTGTAGAAAGAATAAATGAACTTGTTCCTTTGGAACAGGTTTTTATTGCAACTAATGAAGCCTATCAAAAAGCAATTAAAAAACAATTAGATGGTATACCAGAAGAAAACATAATAGTAGAACCAATGAAAAGAAATACTGCTGCCTGTATAGGTTTATCTTCAGTAGTTATTGAGGATAAATATCCTGGGTCGACAATGATTGTTTTACCAGCCGATCATTTAATTAAAGATCAAAAAAGATTTGTAGATATTTTAAGAAAATCAATTATGACTGCAGCTACCGGCAAAAATTTAGTTACTATTGGTATAGAACCAACTCATCCAGAAACAGGTTATGGTTATATTCACTTTGGTGATCAACTACATACCATAGATGGGGATCAGGTATTTGAAGTTAAAAACTTCACTGAAAAACCTGATTTAAGTACCGCTAAGGAGTTTTTAGAAGAAGGAACATATCTCTGGAACAGCGGGATGTTCATCTGGCAGTTAAGCAGCATTCTGGCGAATATAGAGAAACATTTACCCGAGATGTATGAATCCTTAGAGAGAATAAAAGGTGCTTTAGGAACAGATTTAGCTAAAAAAGTAATTAGAGAAGAATTCGAAAATATGCAGAGTGTTTCTATTGACTATGGAATTATGGAAAAAGCAGAGGATATTTTTGTTATTCCTGGTTCTTTTGGCTGGGATGATCTAGGTAGCTGGCCTGCCTTAGAAAGAATAAAAAAGATGGATGATGATGGTAATATAGTAATCGGTAAACATTACGGTATAGATACTACTAATTCTATTATTCACAGCCCTAATAAAGTTGTAACTACTATTGGGCTTGATGATGTGGTGATAGTTGATACAGAAGATGCTATTTTAATCTGTGATAAAAAGCGAGCTCAGGAAGTTAAGGAGATTAGAAATATTTTAGCAGATGATGGTTTGGAAGATTGTTTATAAAGTGAAATAGGGATTTTCTGTTGACCACCCGAGATATACAGAAATTTGTCGAATTAAATATTAAATGAAGTTATCATTAAACTACTACTCTCACCAGAATTCTTTTAGGTGGGAGTTTTCTATTTATTTGGAGTAGTCAAGAGCTTTCATAAATTTTAACTGCGGGATGCTGCGGCGAGGTTCCGGCAGAGAGGCCGG
The DNA here is from genome assembly GCF_004362045.1 of Halanaerobium saccharolyticum. Lineage (GTDB taxonomy): Bacteria > Bacillota > Halanaerobiia > Halanaerobiales > Halanaerobiaceae > Halanaerobium > Halanaerobium saccharolyticum_C. The sequence goes on from NZ_SNWX01000004.1 coordinate 64,597, forward strand.
TCATTTTTCTAGCTGGTGCTAGAAAAAGTGCCAGCAGCAGAAGTTGCTGCTCTGCTAATCGAAAAATGTACCACCCTGCTAATTGAATTGTGTACCAGTTGGTAGTGATAAATAAGATTTTACACTTTTAGCTTATTAAGATTTTACGATTCTTGCTAAATTATGGAATTGATCTTGCTGCAATAATAGGGAATTTTAGTTTGCAACTTTCGGGAATACTACTTTGCAATCATTTAAAACTTTATCATAACAAGAGATATCATTTGCTTCAGTCAAACATATGTATTATAATAGAATCACAAAATGAGCAGAAGGAGGAAGTTATAATGAGAAAAGGTATTAAATTCATTTTATTTTTAAGCTCTTATACTCCACTGTTTATAATACTCATAATTAAGAACATTAATTTTGATAAATCTTCAATTATAAAAAATAACGTTTTTGTAATTTTTTTATTCATTTTAATTATAGTTTCTAATTATGCCCTGAAATCAAGTGTTAATCAAATTAGAGATATGGGCCCTAAATCTATTGAGGTTAAAAATGTTTCTCAAAAAACAGGTGATACTTTAAACTATCTGGTTACATATATCATTCCTTTTATCACTCTTGATTCTAATTCTATTAGAAATATAACTTCTCTTGGAGTTTTACTTTTCTTTATGGGAATTATTTACATGAACTCTAACCTCATCTATACCAATCCAATATTAAATTTATTTGGTTATAAAATTTATGAGGTTACTGATAAAAATGATAATTTAATAATTTGTATATCCAAAAAGAATTATATTAAAATTGATAAACCCTTAAAAATAACTAATTTTTCTGGTAATATTTACTTGGAGGGATAACATGCCAAATTATCGAGATATAATAGAACATATAAATAATAGTGAAACTGTTAATATCTATTTTACAGAAAAGAAATCTAAAGGAGAAAATACTAATTTTGAAGTTTATAAAACAGAAATCTCAAATGATATTGCAACAGCAATAAAAGGGTTTTACATTGACAGCATTAAAAATCTCACCAATTTTATAAACCATGAATATGATTTAGAGTTATCGCCAGAGCAGAAAACTTTATGGCATTTAGAAAAAGATAATATACCTCATTTGTCGGAAATTTTAGCTTCACTTGATAACTCAATTGCTTTAACCCTGGCATCAGAAATATATCAGGATGGTTCTTATAATAGAATATGGTCTTACATAGTTGTTATGGAGACTTTATCGGGAAATAAATTAGTATTTTTCACCAAGTATTCTAAAAGTAAAGTTATTGATCGTTCTACAATGTTTGGTATGAGCTTTAATGGTGGCAGATTTGATATGATTCATAATGATTTATTTACTTTAGCAAAAGATTTTCATTGTTTCTATTGGAGAGATTATCTATATTTTAAAAATAGGCACTGGTTTGAACTGATTTTTGATTATGATACTGAATTAATAAATCAGGCAGTTGTTTTTGCAGAAGATATTGGGAATAATTTCATTTCAAATTGTAATGATTTTAGAGATGATTGTTTGAGAGATAAAAATAAATTGAAAAAGATGAGTAATGTTTTAAATAAAAATTATTATGACCAGATTAATTTTGAGGATATTTTTAATATTAAAGAAAAGTATAATTTAGATATTGAGCTTGATCAAGAGAATGAGAAAATTGTTTATGACGGAGACAAGCAGAAGTTATGGCTGATTTTAAAAGTTTTTGATGATGATTATCTATTGTCTGAGACTACTAAAAATCGCTATGAAGTTCACTCTAAAAAGGAGCAGGGGTAAGCTTAAATTATTTTTATCAAACGAAAAATGTACTACATTATTCTTTGAATTGTGTACCAGTTGCCAGTAATCAAAAATATATTTGTTTTGAGGGAGTTATAATAATGGATATTGACGAACCAGTAGAACAGGCATATAAAAAATTGAAATCTTATATTTACTACGATAACACACTTAATATTTTACGGCATAAAATTTCTGAATTTGAGACAGGAGAAGATTTTGAAAAGAAATTGGGAAAAGTCAGTAAAATACTAAATGATCTAGATTCAGTAGAAGATTTTGCCAAAATCATTGAAGAGTACCAAATAGATAAAACCATTATGCCAAAAGGGATAAGCCTCGAAGATGAATTACATAGTGAAGATGAAGAAAAGTTCATTACTAATGATTTTGAAGCTTCAGGCTATAAAGCTGAGCGGACCAAATATTTAGTTGATGCAGATATAGAAATTCATATTATTGCAGTATTATGGGTTATGAAAGTAGGGTATAAATTAGAAAATAATTTCAGTAATAACTCTTATGGTTATAAACTTGAGTTATCAAAAGAAAATAATAATCAGATTGCAAAGGGGTTAAAATTATTTAAACCATATTTTTATCAATACCAGGACTGGCGAGATAATGCTTTAGATGCAGCTCAGGCATTAACCAAAAGAGGAAAAGATACAGCCATTATAGGATTGGATATAAAAGGTTATTTTAATAATGTTGAACTATCATTTGACAAATTGAGACAGGAAATAAAAAATGAATTTGGTGTAAATGATGATTCTAATGAAATCATGCTTACAAATTTATTAGAAGAAATTTATAAAGAATATGCTAAATCTATTGGGAAAGAAAATTTTGAAGGAAAAGGACTTCCGTTACCTATAGGCTTATTATCTTCTTCAGTACTTGCCAACTGGTATTTAAAAGAATTTGATCAGGCAGTAGTGGAAGAAGTCAATCCCAGTTATTATGGGAGATATGTAGATGATATTTTAATTGTTATTTCTAATCCAATTATAGATCAGAATAAATCATCTCAAAAAACAGCTTTGGAAAAGATTATTGAAAAATATTTGTGTGATAATAATATCTTAAATAAATCAGATAAATTAAAGGAAAATCAAGATGCTGAAAATAAAAGCGATGATGATCAAAATAAGGAAGCTGAATCTGAAAATAAAGAAAAGAAAAGCGAATATCAAATTACTGTTCAAAATGAAGTTGGAGAGCTTGTTTATGACAATCTAGCGATTCAAAATAAAAAAATAAATGTATATTATTTAAAAGCTGATGGCTCTCAGGCTATACTTGAGAATTTCAAAGAAAATATTAGAAGAAATAGTAGTGAGTTTAGATTTCTTCCAGAGAATCATAAAATAGAAAACGAATTTAAATTTGAAGCACACTCTATGTTATATGATGACTCGGTTAATAAATTAAATAGTATTAAAGCTTTTCGTCATAATAAATATAAAGCTTCGGTATATTTAAGCAAAAAAATTTATGCCAGCCGTTTGTGGGATAAAGATAGTAAGGATGCTAAAAATACTGCTGAACAAATAATGAAGTTTTTTAAGGGAAAGATATGCCTGGAGTTTCATATACTATGGGAAAAGATTTTTGCCTATTTTATTTTAAAAGAAATGAAATCAGAATTTGTGGAGTTTTATTCTTATGTGATAAAGCTGATAGATAAACTTTCCTTTGAAGGGGATAATACTCAGGAAAAGAAATTGAAAGAAGATCTGGAAAGGCATTTAGAAATTGCTGCTGCAATTCCTTTATCTTTGAATCCTGAATTTCTTGATAAGGAAGTAAAAAATAATTTGGTAAAGAAATTGAAATCTGTTGAAGCTGATATTTCTGATGAAAACATTAAGCTTTCCGATATTGCTGAAAATATTAGAGAAGCGAATTTAATGCGTCATAATTTAGTTTTTACTCCTCTACTAAATTATACGAATCTTGCTCGTGAATCGGAATCATACATTAATTTAACTGAGAAGAATTTACATAAGTATTATGATAATAATTTTAAAGACGAGAAATCAGAAGATATTGAAGAACAGTTAGAATTTGATCCAAAATTAAACGAATATTCTCCTAGATTTATAAAATTTAATGAATTCAATAATTACTTTATCTTTAAAAACCTGTTTTTTGGAAACAAAACTGAAGGAGAAGATGTTTTAGACAATTATTTAGAAGAATCTTATGGTGAATTTAAAGAAATAAATGATGAACTAGGAATAAGTATTAAAGATCAAGATAAATATTTTGAGTTGAAGATTAACGGAGAAAAAGTAAGTAATGTTAAGAATAAAGCGAAGAAAGTTAAAGCAAAAAAAGCACCTTCTTCTACCAAAAAGTTTAAAATTAAAGAATTAAAAGTATCAGATGATGAGAGTAGAGAGAAGTTGAATATTGGGGTTGCAAATATTAAATTATCTGAAAATGATTTCAAGAAAAGTTACCGTAAGAATTATAATTTGAGTGCTGCTAGAAAAGAAAAATTATTCAGGATTCTTAATTTAAGTTATACAGAAAAAGTTAATGGTAATGAGTTAGATATTATTATTTTGCCTGAAGTATCTGTACCTCCTGCCTGGTTATCTTTACTAGCTGATTATTCAAGAAGACACCAAAAAGCAATAGTCTGTGGTTTAGAACATTTTATTAGTAATAATGATACTGCTTATAATTTAATTGTGACTATTCTGCCATTTATGGTTGATGATTATAAATATTCACTAGTTAAAGCACGAATAAAAAATCATTATTCTCCCGCAGAGAAAGAACAACTAACAGGTAATCATTTAGAGCTGCCCGAACAAAACTTCTGGCATTATGATAAGTTTATCTGGCGAGATGTTCATTTTGCCTGTTATAATTGTTACGAGTTAACGGATATTGTTCATCGATCTATTTTTAAATCTGAGGTTGATTTACTAATTGCCTCTGTTTATAACAGAGATGTAAATTATTTTTCAAATATAGTTGAGTCAGTTTCTCGTGATGTACACTGTTACTTTATTCAGGTAAACAGTTCGAACTATGGAGATACCAGGGTGACCCAACCAAGTAAAACAGAAGTTAAAGATATAATGCGCTTTAAGGGTGGAGAAAATCCAGCCATATTGGCTACTTCAATTGATATTATAAAATTGAGAAACTTTCAGTTTGTAAAATATAATTTACAAAAAGCAAGTGAAAATAATTTAAAAAATACTCCGCCTGATTTTAACAAAGAAAAAGTTAAGGAGAGAATGAGAGACTTTAGATATGATTGAGTTATACGAAAATTTTTTTTACAATAAAACTTAATTCAAGGAGAGAATCAGATCACTTTTATAGTTGTAGTTAATTTTATAAGAAAACCCGCAGCACTAATAACTAAGATCTTAAATAATAAAAGTACTTATGGAGAAATCTATAATGTTTCTGAAGGAGATTATAAATACTCTGAGATACTGGATACAATGACGGAAGTATTTGAACAGAAAGTTATAAAAATTAAAGCTCCAGAGATATTAATTAATCTTTATAAAAAGCTGCCTTTTGCTCTGCCGGTATTGAATAAGCTGGAAACTCTTTCAACAACTACTACAATTGATAATAGTAAAGTGCTGAAAGAATTAGATTTTAAACCTGAATATAGCTGTAAAGAAGGTCTGGAAGATGCAAAAGAATATTATAGACAGTAATTTTTCACCCTATGGATATAAAATCTATAGGGTCATATTTTTATCTTTAAATTAATTTGAGAAAACTTTCACTAAAATTCGGGGAAATTATACTGACCAAGAAATATAACTTATCAAAATAAAAGAAGGAGAACTTAATTTCTGGTTGGATTTTATTAAAACTCAAAGTGAGGAAAAAAGAGAGCTTTCTGATAAAATTTTAAATATTGAATCAGCAATTGTAACAATGAGTTTAAAAACTAAGAGTTTTATGGAATTTAAACTCAGGCAGAGCTATTTTCAAAATGAGGCTTTTGCTCTCGAAGACAGGCTGGCAGATACAAAAAGAAAAATGGATAGTCTGCGGGATAGACTCTATCAAATAAATAATTTTAATGATGATATCTTTGATATTTTAGAAAAATCACTTTCCTACCTCAAAGAAACTGGTGATCCTTATCTGAGAGAAGTTGACTGTCCTGTCTGTGGTGATTCTCATGAGAGAAAGGCTCTGCTGGGGAAAATAGAAAGGAAGCTAACTCAGGGCAGTAAAAGGGTAAAAGAATTAAAAAAGAAACTCTTTCTGGAGAACCAGAAGGAAGAGAAAATAAAAGCCGAGCTGCAGGAGTTGAGTGATCAATTCGCTGAAGAAGTAGATAAAATGATTTCTGAACTGGAGGCTGAAAAAGAAAGCTTTACTATAAAAATGACAGTGACTAAGGACAGAATTTTAAAAGTAGAAAATGAGATTAAGGTGCTGCAGAGTAAGTTAAATGAGCTGGATTATTTAAATCAGAATGCTGTTAGAATTATTGACCACTATCAGATTGAGGAGCGGGGATTAAAAGATAATTTATCGAGAAGAATTAACAGGCTGAAAAATTTAATGATCAATAATTCATTCCTGGAGATCAAAAATACTGAGGAGTTAAAAAAAGAGATATCTGAGCTTTTGGAAAGAAAAGATAGCCTGGCAGCTGAGTTTAATAAATATAATCTGAAGGCTGATTCCTGTTATCCGGAAATTCTGCAGCGAGAAAAAGAAAGTAAAAATATGCTGGCAGATTGTAAACGGGCTCAATCAAGGATCAGGAATCTGGAATCAGAACTGGAAAAACAGCAGGAATTGCTGCAGCAAAACAAAGTGAGAAAACAGTTAAAAGAGGTAGAGAATGAATTTTAAAAAGCTGCAGCTGAAAGAGAAAAAATCAAAAGAGGACTGGAGAAAGCGGAAAAACTTAAACTGGCTGTGCGGGATGTGGTTGCAGATCTAAATGATCAGATTCTTAAGGAACAGGAGGAATTTATAAATAAGATTTTTAAGCGCATTTATCTTCATCCCTTTTTCAGGCAGATCAATTTAAAGACTACTGTCAGCCGTCAGGGAAGTAATTCTCTTTTGATTGAATGTAAAAACAAAAGTGGAAAAACAATTGTTAATCCAGCTTTTACTTTCAGTAAGGCTCAGGTTAATATAGTTGCAATTAGTATTTTTCTTTCTATGGCTTTAAGACAGCAGTGCACAAAATTAGATACTATTCTGCTTGATGATCCAATGCAGAGTATGGATGACTTAAATATTATTTCTTTTATTGATGTGCTGCGGAGCTGTTCGATGGAGGGGGGAGACTTAAATAAGCAGCTGGTGCTTTCGACTCATGATGATAAGTTTTATCGGCTGCTTTTGAAGAAGTTTCGTTTTCTTTCTGCTGTGGGCTATTATTTTGAGACTTATAATGAGGATGGGCCCGGGGTGAGGAGCTGGGGGATGGATTGATTATTTCTATGAATGTAAAAATTTGCATTTAACAAACACTTGTATTATAATTTAATTAGATTTGAGAATTATCTAAAAATTAAGTTATTTCAATTAGTAACTTTGTTCTCAGGAATTGGTTAATCCAAATGGTCATCTTACAATCAGACTCAATAATCTAATGAGGGAGTGTTAAATTATGGATATAGAGTTTCACTATTATGTTACTTACTTAACGGCTACAAGGGCAGGTTTTAAACCTAAAGATGCAAATGTTTTAGCTTATTCTTCTCAATATGTTGACAACAATGACATACTTTTTGAAATCAACAAAGGTTCAGATGAACTATATTATGAGAATTATATAAGCCAGACCTTAGATATTACAAAACCACAAAAAGATTTGCTGCGTATATATCCTTTCTTTCACTTTATTCCAGGAGAAGATAGTAATTATTCTGAGAAAATTAACGAAGATGAAATACCACCTTTAAACACTATTCCCGATAATGTAAATGCTAATAAAATGATAGATAAGGCTCTGACAGATAATAATTTATATGAAATAGGTATTGCCTGCCATGCATATTTAGATACCTGGTCCCATCAAAATTTTGTTGGAATGGAAAATGATTATAATGGATTGGACCATATTTTGCCTAATATAGGCCATGCTGATGCAGGTCATGATCCAGATATTCCTGATAAAGTCTGGGATGATACTCGTTTAAAAAATGCAACTGTCAATAATAAAGATCGTTTTCTAGTAGCAATAGGTCGACTATTCGAGAAGCTATTTAAACATAAAAATAGTGATGACAAATTATCTAAACTGTCTTCAGAAAAGCAAGAACTGATAGCTGATATAGATGAGGTAATTGAGGAAGGATCTGATAAGGAAGAAAGAATAGGTCTATATAAAGAACTTGCTTTAAAAGATGAATATGGTGGCCAAAAAATTGAAGATTATAATGAATATTACTGGTTCAATGAGGCAATTAAAGAAGACTATCCAGAAAAGTATGATTTTGAATACAAAGTGAAAGTTAATTTAAATCACTTATTTTTTAAAGATTATACATGGGATGATCCTGATAATTACCATGATACCCACTGGTTTAAGTTTCAGGAAGCTGTAAAATTTCATCAGGACAGAATGGAAGGAATATTAAGTTCAAATCTTGAGTTTGTAAGTACAGAAAAGTGGTAATTAGTCGATAATCTTAATTTTTTAATTAATGAAAGCTTCTGGGGCTTTCTAAGCCTCAGGGGTATTTCATATAATATAGTAATTTAATCAGATTAGAAAATTTGATAAAGATTTAAAAGCAAAATTAGTGATTTTTTAACCTTCAATTAGCAAAGGATGAAATAAATGCAGCAGTATAGATCACAAATTAATCTTTTTATAATTTCAATTATAGTTTCTATTTTATTATTTTTTCTACTACCGCTAAATATTTGGCTTTATTCAGGCATGTTTTTATTAATCTGGTTTGCTTTAATTTTAAATTTTAAACTTTATAAAAATATTGAACTTTTTTGTTCCAGCCTAATAATTAGTTTTGGAAATCTTATTGTACTAACGACTTATTTGATTTCTCAACAGCAATTAACTTATACTAATAAGTTTTTATTGTTTTTTGATTTTCTTCTTTTATTTTTTATCTTCTCTATTCTTTATTTTAGGTTTGAAAAAGTAAATTTTAATGCTCAGACTTTGAAAAGAGAGGTATTATATCCCCAGAGAAAAGAAGACTTAAAACGTCTAATTTACTATTTAGAGAAATTTAATATTATAGGTATTAATGCTCCGTGGGGAGAAGGAAAAAGCTTTCTTTTTGATAAATTAAAAGAAAAGCACGAGAATAAGTATGAAATAATTGAGGTTGATATTTTAGCTTGTAATTTTGATGAACTTAGAATCACTTTGATTAAAGAGCTAGAAAATTTAATGTATAAAAACAAAGTTATCTCAAAGTATTCGAGCCGACTTAAAAAGTTAATGAGTAGTTCGAGTAATAATTTAATTCAATTCTTAAAGGCTCTCCTGTTTTCAGATGTGGATTCATTTGCTTCTACTATTCATGGATTGAAGAAAGATCTTAAAAAACTAGATAAAAATATAATTATAAATTTTGAGGATATTGATAGAATTAATAACCGAGAAACAATAATAAAAATTTTTTCACTTTCAGAAAAACTTGCTGCTGATAATATCAAAATCATTTTTCAAGTTAATGAAAAAGTATTAATTGAGGAAAAAGAATTTAAAGCAATCTATTTAGAAAAATACCTGCAGCATAAAATCAATCTGACTAAAATCAATTTTTTTGATATTATCGATAATCTTTATGAAAGTGGTAATTATAATAAAGAATTAGTTTTTAAGGAAGATTTTAAATTTTTAAGAACTAGAATGAAAAATATTAGTTTTATTGATTTTTTTGATGATTTTAGTTTGAATGGTGAATTATCAATTGAATTTAATAATTTAAATATAAGAAAGATGAAGATATTTTTAAATGAGATCTTTGCAGCAGTAGAAGATGAGACTCTTGAAGTAGATAAAAGAACGACTATTGCTTTTTTCTTTTTAAAACATTTTTATAGTAATAAATTTCGAGAACTTAATTTTAAAGATAATTTAAATAATACATTTACTTTTAAAGTGAATAATGAAGATTTTACTCTTGGGGAATTAATTGTTAAAAGACAGATGGAAGAAATAACTCAAGATAATTTTGAAAAGATATTCCAAAAAGAAAACAATAGGGTTAACCTCATTATCTTTAAGCTTTTTGATTATGACTTTGGACATATAAATGTAAAAGTCAATGAAATGATTTCCAATATGGATGCTTCACAAAAAGAAATAAAGAATTTCGATTTTGAACATAAAAATCTCAAAAAAAATAGAATGATTAATAAACTATATGCTAATGGTAGATCCCAGTTTACAAATTATGAGAAAGCTGTGGAAATATTTATAGATGAAGTATTAAGTAAAAGAGATAATAAAGAACAGGAAAAAGGTAAAAAAATGTTTAATAATATTTTATTTCAAAATAATTTGATTGATAATAGAAGTATTTTCAAACTTGGTACAAATGATCAAGCAGAATTATTTAAAGCTTTTAATGTGGCAGAAAATGTTGCTGAAAATGAAAAAGTAAAGTTGATTGACTTTTATTTTTCTCAAAAGCCGGATAATATTATAAGTGAGTATTTAATTAGCACTCTTAATTATGTTCAACTCCGGTCAAGAAAAGAATATTTAGCTATTTTAAAACATTTTAATGACTTAAAAATAGAAGGTAATTTAAATAGGATTGATTCATTTAGTACATTTTTCAGAAAATATCTATCAGCAATAAGTGAACTGGGATTTTTAGAAACATCTGATTATTTTATGCTGCATACTAATAAAAGTTTAACTAAACAATTTAACATGAAAAAGCCTGTGAAACAAGAACTTAATAAAATAAAAAATAATTTGATTAATATGAAGAATAATTTAAAAAATAGTCAGGATTTTGATGTAGTTGTTAATGACTACAAAATTATTATTAATTTTGTTAATAAATTAGTAGAATTAATTAGCTGCAATGAAATTTACAAAGAAAAAAAATATGATAATCCGAAAAAACCTGAATATCTTGAGCAAAATGAGTTTTATAGATTAAAGAAAATTGACTCTAGAGAAAAGCGGGCAGAAGAGTCAAAAAATAGTTATAAAAAAGGGAAGATTACTGCAATGGAGTTGAATAAACTAATGTAAGCATGGGATTATAAATTTAGTTGACTAAATTATAAAAAGTTTTATAAAAGCGATAAAACAAAACTTGATTTTTACATTTTTTTACAGTATAATAAATTTAACCAATATTGGAGGTGTTTAAATGTCCTATCATATTTTGCGTTATGGTACCAATGCTGATAAAAAGTTTATAGATCAAAATAATAAGTATTATGATTTGTTAGCTATTAATGGTAATATGCTTGCTTATACACCGGGAGCACTGGCAGGTTTTATCAGAAAAAATTTATTAAATGAATCAGGCAAAGGTTTTTTTATTGATCCTATTACACATAGTTTTCAACACAGCCTGGATAAAATAAAATCCTACAGTAAAAAAGAAAAGAAACAAACACTAAAAAAATCTATTGAAAATTTAATTGATTATTATGGTGAACCCTTAATAACACATATAAAAACTCCAGAAAATTCAGAAAAAGAAGATGAAAAAGGCAGACCTGTACGAGCAAAAGATTTTAATGATCATAAAGAAAGCTTTTGTGAAAATGTCATTGATTTTCAGTTAACTGAAATAAAGAAGAAAAATAAGGAAAAAGGATTTTTAAAGTACCTCGATGCAGATGATCAGAGATTAAATGATTTTGAACCTGATTTTATAACCCCTCCTTATTTTTATTTAAATGAAATGAGTTATGAAGAATGGCTGGAATTAAACATCGAATTTGCTGAAATAGCTGTGGAAAAATATCCGAAGAGAGATATTTTCGTTCAACTTGTAGTTTCTGATGATATATTTATATCCCAGAAAATGCGCGATGAGATTATTGAAAAATATTCTACTCTTGATGTGAAAGGGGTTTTACTCTGGATAGACGATTTTAATGAGCACCAGGCTTCTAAAAGTAAATTAGAAGTTTATTTCAATTTTATAAAAGAATTGAGCCAAAATAATCTTGAAATAATTAATTTATATGGCAGCTTTTTCTCAATAATGCTAACCGCGTTTGAAGATGAATTAAGTTTTTCTTTAGCGGGTGTTGGACACGGTATGGAATATGGGGAACATAGAGCAGTAGTTCCTGTTGGTGGTGGTATTCCTTCTTCTAGATATTATTTTTATCCACTGCATAGACGTTTAAGGTTTCAAACCGCTTCAGAATACATTAAAAGTCACATTATAGATAAAGCTCAAAGTCCTAAGAAGGAAGATATTGCAGATTTATATTTTACTGAGATCTGTGATTGTTCTAAATGTAAGCAGATAATAGGGAAGGATATTGATAACTTCTTTGAATTTGAAAGTACTGAAGTTTATGAATATGAAGTTAAAGGGGTTAAAAGACAGCGCAGTTATGCTGATCAGGAAACAAAAGAAAATTGTTTAATTCATTATCTTGAATCTAAAGTAGAAGAATTTAAAGAAGTTGAGGAACTGGATCTAAAAAATTTATTAACTATAATTGATAATAATTATGAAACTTTTTTAGAATATGGACATCAGGATCAGGAAGAACTAAATTATTTAATTAAATGGAAAACAGTGTTAGAAAGTGGAATGAATTTAGATGACTAAAAAAATATTTATTTTAGGGGCTGGAGCATCCAGGCCAGCAGGTATTCCGATTCAATCAAATATGATTAATGAGATATTTTCATTAAATGAAGATCAACTTCAAGAAAAGAATAAAGAAGATTTAAGTTTTATTGATTCTAAAAATGATCTTTTCTCCCAATTTGCATTGTTTAATAAAAGCAGAAAAATCTTTGCCCGATTTTTAATTAAAAATTTTGGTGATATGGATCTTAAAGAAAAAATATTAAAGATAAATGAAAATAGTGAGCAGGAAAACAGTAATTTAGAAAAAATATGGAATCAAATATTTGATCAACTGATAGAAATTAATATTTCATTAGAGAATATATTTACTATTATTGATAAGGCAATTGGAGAAAACAGTTTTTTTCAAAATTACAGCATCAATGATCTCAAAAAAGTACAGCTTGCTCTTGATAAATGTCTGATCTATATTTTATCTTATTATACCCCATCTGAGAATCATTTGTATGAACAAATTTCTGAATATTTTGCAAGTGAAGCCGATTCCGGAAATCAGCCTGTAATAATTTCTTTAAACTGGGATACAATTATAGATAATTTCTTATTTAATAAGACTTTTTCCGATGATATTATTGTAGATTACTGTACAGACTGTTATAATATTGATACAGGAAAAGTAATAAATAGAAAAAGTGAAAATAAGATTAAATTGTTAAAATTACACGGGTCAATTAACTGGTTAATTTGTAGGAACTGTTTTAAATTATACGCTCAACATGATCAGATTCTAGCTTTATCAACTTTAATGGATAAAACTGATCAGAATAACTGCCATTTTTGCAGTGAATTGGAGCGCGCAAATGAACTTGAGAGTTCTATAATAACACCAACTTATATTAAAAATTTTGAAAACTTACATTATAGGAGAATCTGGCGAGATGCATTTAATGAGTTAGCAAAAGCTGATGAAGTAATTTTTATTGGTTATTCTTTTCCCGAAGCGGATTATGAATTGAGATATTTATTAAAAAAAGCTATAAAAAAGCAAACAAAGATAAAAGTGATTTTATATAAGACTGATAATCCTGAGTATTATAGTGATAAGATTAATAATCAAGATCTAGAATTTGTAAGGGGTAGACTTCAACTTCCAGAAAAAAGATACAGCTCTTTTTTTAATAAAAATAATTTGAGGTTTAACTATAAGGGCATAAAAGATTTTTTCCAAAAGGGGGAAGCGAAAAATGACTGAAAAATTAACTGGTAAAGATATTTTGCTCCTTTTGTTATATTTACCTGGTAAAACAGATAAGAAAAATGAGCCGATAATTGGTAGAACTAGATTAACTAAAATGATCTATATTTTTAATAAAGAACTGAAAAACAACTTTGATCATCTTGACGAATCTACTCTTCCTGATTTTTTTGCCTATGATTATGGACCATTTTCTAAAGATTTATTAGATGACATACACTTTTTTGTTAATATTGATTTTGTAATTGAAAAAGTAGAGAAACTTCAGCAAACTACTGCTGATTATGAGGAGTCTAAGTATGACTACAATGAAGAAATGGGCTTTGGCAGTGTGGAATCTATGGAAAATGATCCTCCCAACTTATATTCTTATAGACTTGCAGAAAAGGGTATTAAATATGTTGAAGAAAATATTTTAGCAAATATAACAGAGCAGCAGAAAAAATATTTAATAAAGTTTAAAAGGAAAATTAATACACTATCTCTGGATTCTATTTTAAGTTATGTATATAATAAATATCCTAATGCAGCAGAAAACTCGCTGATTAGATCTGATTATATAGCAGAAGCAGGTGCTAAAAATGACTGAATATGAAATTGTAGAAGATTGTTATACTAAATTATTGAATATGGATAATATTAAGGAAGTACATTTAGAAATACCTTATATGTCAAAGGTTATTGATATGGTAATAATTGAAAATAACAGTAGGATAATAACTATAGAGTTTAAGCTTCAAAACTGGAGAAAGGCTTTAAATCAGGCTAAAGTTCACAAATATGGAGCAGATGAGGCTTATATCTGTATGCCGGAGCCGAAACAGGGATTTAAAGAAGAATTTATAGAGTTGTTAAAAAAGAAGGGGATTGGACTTTTTAAATATGATTCAAAACAACAAATTCCTTTTGAAAAAATTGTAGATGCCAGAGAAGAAGCTAATAGATGGCAGCCGCGGATTGATCTGCTTAAAGAAATGATTGCGAAAGTTAAACTGGCTGCTCAGGAAAATGAAATGGCAGCTGTATGAAATTAAGGAGAGGATTAATTATGCGTACTTTTAAAGAAAGAATTAAAGATATAGAAGAACACTTTGATAATTTAACTATAGAGGAATTTGAAAAGAATATGTATAATGCCGGAGCTTATAAAATTAAAGCTGCTGAAGAATCTGGCTTTAGACTTTCTTCATCTGAGGAAATTACTCTGGAAACAGATTTGGATTCTTTCAAAATTGAAGATAAAAATTATGATGCTTCTAATACTCCGGATATATCTTCGCTTATTATTCCACCTTTAAATATTAATAAATTATTAGATGAAAACAAAAATGAATAACATTAATTATGATATCTGGGTAAGAAAAGGGAGGGTTGATGATGGATAGTTTAAAAGAATTAAAGCAAAATGAAAATTTGGTTATTAATTCAAACAATTTAGAAGAGGAAATTGATGCATATTTTGATAATGTATCTAAAGAAGAATTAATAAAGGATTTGAGTGAAGCTGGGATTGAAATGCAGGTTGGACCTGTTCAAATGCCACCAATGAATATAAATCACTTTTTTGATGAGGAAAAAGAGGACAATTAAATATTATTTAGATTGTTACTTCTACTGGAAATTATAACTCTGGTGGGAGTTTTTTTATATGCAAAAATAAAAATGTATTAATTAATACATTTAATTGACAGTAATGTATTATTAGTGTATCATTAAAGTATAATAATTGATCATAAGAAAGGATGATCATATGTCAGATTATCAACCGCAGAAAACTTTTTGTCCTGAGTGCCGAAAGGAAGTTGAGTATCAAATTGAAGATTCAGTAGAAAAAAAAGAAGTACGCGGTCTGGAGTTTGAATATACCGCTGAAAGAGCTTATTGTAATGAGTGTGGAGCTGAAATTTTTATTCCTGAACTTCATGACCAGAATCTGCAGAAGATAGATAATGCTTATAGAGAAAAAGCAGGTATTATTAAAGTTCCTGAAATTAAAGAGATAGTAGAACAGTATAATACAGGTAAAAGACCATTATCATTACTTTTAGGTTGGGGAGAGACTACATTAACCCGATATTTGGATGGGGATATACCTTCCAAAAGTTATTCTGAGACTTTAAAAAAAGTAAAAGATGATTATGGTTATATGAGACAGTTAGCAGAAGAAAATAAAGATAAGGTTTCAGATAAAGCTTTTAAGGGTCTAATAGAAGCTATAAAAGATTTGCAGAATAATGAGCTGAAGACAGAAAAAAAGATCGATAGTGTAATTAAATATCTACTTAAAGAATTAGGTGAAGTAACACCTTTAGCACTGCAGAAGTTACTTTATTATAGTCAGGGGTTTTATAAAACATTTTATGATGAGTTTTTATTTGATAATGATTGTGAAGCCTGGGTACATGGCCCGGTTTATAAAGAAATTTATTTTAAATATAGAGATTATGGCTATAACCCTATAGAAGATAAAAGCATTAAATTTGAAAATATTAATCTAACAGAAGCAGAAGAAGAACTTTTAGATAGTGTTATTGATAATTTTGGCTGTTATAGTGCTAAAACACTTGAAAAAATGACCCACTCTGAAAGACCATGGAGATTAACCAGAAAGAATTTAAAGCCGGAAGAAAAAAGTAATGAGATAATAAGAAAAAATCTTATAGAAGATTATTTTAGGGATGTTAATAATAAGTATCAGATGTTGAATGTGGAAGACATAAATGATTATAGTGAAGAATTATTTGTTAAAATAAAATAGTCAGGATAATTAATTTATTTTGAGAAATTTTAAAAAGGGTGTGAGCTAAAGTGCAGAAGGATTTTCATTACGCGGCAATTTATGTTTTATCTCGTTTGGCTGGTATGAAGAGTGAATATGCAGAAAAAGTAGCTTATTCTTCTCAACAGGTTGATGACGCTGTCTATGATCATGCTTTAAAGTTTGAGGATGGGGATATTTTTCATCAAACTCAAACTGCTCATAAGGAACTGAGTTTTATTAAAAGTTCAGATGTTAATGAATCTTTTAATGTTTGGATCCCTTTTCACTTTCTTCCGGCAGCTGAAAGTGATGATGTTCGATTAATGACAAAGCCGGAATCTACAACTGTTAATCTTTTGAAAGAGGATATTATGAAATCAGGTAATAAAAATAATATTTTATATAGATTAGGAATTTTTCTCCATCTTTACGCTGACACTTACAGTCATCAGGACTTTAAAGGTTTTTATGATAGATATAATTTGGTAGAATTATTAGATGGGGTTGAACATCTTTCAATAAAAGATAAATTTAAAAAATTAGCAACAGAAATAATTCCTGGTGTTTTACCTATAGGTCATGCCCTTTCAATAAAAAATCCTGATATTCCCTATGCCAGTTGGAAATATAGCAGAAACTCGCAGATGGTGGAAGTTAATAACCTGGAAAAGCGTTTTCTTCCTGCTGCTAAAAATATTTTTATTTTCTTAAGAAAATTCTTATTGGAAAATGATGAATTTGGTTCGGTAGTTGAGGATGAAAATTTAGAGTTTCGTTTATCAGAGATTAAAGAAACTTTAAAATTTAGAGGAACATTGGAAGAAAGATATAAGAACTGGTTAAGTAAAATTCATAATAATTATTTTAAATTTGAGGATTTTGATAGTATCGATGAAAATTTGAATTATAATGACCGTGAGTGGTTTAAAGAGGCTGTAGAAGTAAAAAAATGTCCAAAAATATCTATAGAAGGATTAAAGCAAAGAGCGTATAATTATAATAAATTTTATAAAAAAGATAATTTTGATAATGCTGACTGGACTTTATACATGAAAGCAGCTGCAGAGCATAAGTATAAAGTGATACATGAGATTTTACCGCAGGCTGGGTTAAATGTAGGATAACCTCTGCTGTAACTAGATTATTGTAATAGTCAAATAGTATTTTATATGTTAGCAATTACTCTCGCTGGATTTTAAGTTTCTGGCGGGAGTTTATGTATAGAGTAATTTGATATTTAGACTCCATTAGAATATAATATTTAACTTTATTTCCAAATTATTCTATGATATACTTTAAGTAGAATAAAAATTATAAGGAGATGGGGTTATGTATAAAGATGATTATAAAAAATTAAAGGCTTTTATTAATCAACTTAAGGTTAAATATAACTTTAAAGGCTTATATCATTTTACTGATTTCAAAAATTTAAATAGCATTATTGAAACAGGTTGTTTAAAAAGTAGGGCTGAATGTCAAAATAGTGAGATTGATTTTTTAGATGCAGCCAATGAGGATGTTATTGAACATACTAAAAGAGATATAAAAAAATGTGTAAGGTTTTATTATAAAGAAAAAACCCCAACTTTATATAAAAATGAAGGAATTAAAGTGGATAATGTGAAACCGCATATTCCCCTGCCAGTCTATTTATTATTTGATTATGAGTTAATATTATTAGAAAACACAGTATTTGCGAGTTGTAATGCAGCATCCGCTTATGTCAATTTTGGAAAAAATTTTGAGTTTTTTAAGACAATGGACTGGGATAAAATTTTTCATCGAGGATCATTGCATATCGAAGATACCCCATTAAAAAGAGAAATTATTAGTAAACGGCATGCTGAATTATTAGGACTACAGGATATTTCACTAAATTATTTAAATAAAATATTTTTTAGAAGCAAGGCAGATTACAAAAGAGCAATTAACTTATTTGGGGAAAATGATAAATTAGAGGTTGACGCCAGCTTATTTAACTGCAATAATAACTATATAGAAGATTATAAATTAGAAATTTATAACAGACTCAGAAAACAATTGATATTAACTTAGAATTTAACAGAAGAAATTATAAAGATTATACTCATAGAATTATAATTAAAGATTTAGAACCTGGCAACATAGTTTATGATAAAAAGATTAATTTTACGAATGGAACTGATTTAAAACGTCATGGTAAAATCAAAAATTTACCTAATGAACAATTAAGATTTGAATATTATATGAATGACATATTAAGTGTAGAGGAGACTATTTAGGATGGTGAGATTATGATAAATTACTATGAAGGAACAGTGTTTAATACTCCTGCTAAAACTATAGTTAATACAGTAAATTGTGTTGGAGTAATGGGTGCAGGTATAGCCCTGGAATTTAAACTTAGATTTCCTGAAATGTATAAAGACTATAAAGATAAATGCAATAAGAATTTAGTTCGAATAGGTAGACCCTATATTTACAGTCATAGTGATGATTTGTGGATACTAAATTTTCCAACAAAGAAACACTGGAGAAATAAGTCAGAAATAGAATGGATTGAAGCAGGTCTTAAATATTTTAGTAAAAACCATTCTAAAGTAGAAATGAAATCAGTTGCTTTTCCAAAATTGGGTACAAATAATGGAGGCTTAGACTGGGAAGCAGTTAAGGATCTAATGGAAAAATATTTATCTAATCTGGATCTTGATATTTATATATGTTTAAATGAGAAAAATGAAGCAGAGGGTACAGAAAAGAAAATGCTTGATCTTGTTAATAAAGCTGACCGTGAACATTTAATTAAAGAGGTTGGTATTAATGCAAAACAGGCGAAAATAATAGTGGATAAGCAACCTGTTCAGAGGTTTTGGCAGATAAATAATTTTAATGGGATAGGAAAAAAATCTTACGAAAAGTTATTTAGATACTATTATCAATTAGTTAAAGGCCAAAAAAGAGAATTAGTTCAAATGGCTTTAGAAATGTAATTTTAATTTTTTTATAATATAATGTATGTTAGGTCACGCGTCGTGACCATAGAGACTAAGTAATGCTTAGATTCGTGTTGGAGGGCTTATTAGTCCTCCGTTTTTTGTTTAGATTAATTTGATAAAAATTTATTATATAGAGTGAAACTGAGGAGATGAAATTTATGCCTACTAGTTCTTTTGAAAAAGATAGGTTTATAGTGACAGATCAAGATATGATAAGAAAAATAAATAAAGAGCTTTCTCGCGAAAAAAGTTGGGAAGAATTAAATAAAAAAAGAGATGATTTTGATAAAACTATGGAGGAATTGAAAAGAGGTAAAGAATTATTAAAACAACTATAATTCATTTAAATAATTTATAGAAGGCAAAAGCAACCAACCAAGCTAATTAAAAAATGAAATAAGATTAACCAATTACTCTCACCTGAATAATATGATTCTGGTGGGATTTTTTTGTAATAATTAAAATTATATTCTGTAATATTTATAACATCAATAAATTGGTTTTTTTGTCGATTGTTTGAAAGCCCTGCAATTATAAAGTATAATTAAGTTGATAAATATTTTCAGGATAATAACTATCTATTATGGCAGGAGGACTATCATTGTTTTTTAAAAGATTACTTGATATTATATTTTCATTAATTTTAACAGTTTTATTAGCACCAATTTTACTTTTAATTGCTTTACTGATCAGACTGGAGTCCAAAGGAAGTCCCATATTTGCTCAAAAACGGGTCGGGCAGCACAGCAAACCCTTTACTATCTATAAGTTTAGAACAATGCGAATTGACACCCCAGATGTGCCTACAAACGAATTTAACGACAGGGATAAGTATATAACTAGGATGGGGAAGTTTCTTCGGGTGACCAGTCTTGATGAACTACCACAGCTTTTTAATATTCTAAAAGGTGATATGAGCTTTGTCGGCCCAAGGCCACCACTTTTTTCTCAGGAGGAGCTGGTAGCTAATCGTAAAGAGCATGGAGTCGATAAATTTAAACCAGGAATTACCGGCTGGGCTCAGATTAATGGTCGGGATGATATAGATGACAAGCAGAAATTTGAATATGATCTCTATTATAAGCGAAATCATTCACTGCTGCTGGACTTTAAAATAGTGCTGATAACCTTTTTGCAGGTAATTAAACAGGAAGGATTAATTGAGAATGGTGATTAGAATATTTAAGTGTGCAGAGGAGCAGGGAGAGAAAAAGGGAGAAAGAAAATTATTTAAGACATTGGTTAAAGGTAATTTTGAAGGTTTTGATGATAAAATCATGGAATTAATTGATCAGGCAGAAACAAATAAAATAGAAGAGTTAAGTGAAAAAATTTTTAAGATTAAAGATTTAAAGGAATTAGAAGAAGAATTAAAACAGTAAATAGTTGAATATAAAAGAGTTCTGTATAATTTTACTCCTGGAGTTATTTGAATAGCTGCCAGGAGTATTTTTATTTACTTGTCCTTTTCTTTTCATAAACAAGAATATCTCCTACCTGACAGTCAAAAAATTCACATAGAACTTCCAGTGTCTCAGCAGAAAATCTTGTTACTTTTTGATTATAGCAATTAGATATAGTATTTTTGTCTAAACCTGTTTTGTTGCTGAGTTAGATCATTGTCCTGATATCATTTTCAGCCATCATAAGGGCAAGTTTATTTTTTCCGTTACTTCTCTGATTCAATAAATTTAATTAATCTTCTATAAAAACTAATATTATTTGAATCCATTTTTTTCATTTCATTAAAAAAAGTTTTAAGTTCTTGATTATTTAAAATTTCTTTAGAAATTTTAGTTTCGCTAATTATGTAGTTATCATAATCATGAGCAAGTAAAGAGTCAATACTGCAGTCTAAAGCATCGGAAATTTTCTTTAACACCTTATAAGAAGGTTCCTGATCTTTACTTTCATACCCCGCAATAGTTGAACGTTTAATTCCCACAATTTCCGCCAATTCTTTTTGCGTGAAGCCTTTGTTTTTCCGAGCTTTTTTTAAATTTTTACCAAAAGTCATAGAGAAATACCTCCATATTTGTCGAATAAACATAATTAATAAAAAATCATAAAAAATACTTGACAATGACTTGATACACCACTATAATTAAATAGAAATGTGATATAAAGAAACAATATACTAGAATAAAAATAGACAGAACTATCCCTGGGTTCTTCTAAAAAGAAAAGGAGGGATTGAATTAATTAAATCAGGGTAACAGACTTCAGTGGGCACTGATCTGTTAAAATAATTACTTAATAATTATACCACAATGGAAGTATCATGTAAATTTGTGGAATTGATTTTTAACTTCAAAAGACAGAATATTGTTAACAGTTTATTTAGTCTTTATGCTTCCAGATGAAATTTCTTGTGAATTAAAATTCAAAAAATATCATAAGCTTCATCTGGGGCCGTGGGCCGGGAACTTTAGTTTTCCCGACCCTATTTTTTTATCTTAAAAGCATAAAATAAGCATTAATTTTGATTAAAATAATACTGATTCTATATTTAAGAATGTAAATGAAGGAGAAAACAATTGTTTTTAACAGACAATAGAGGAGGTTAATAATGGAATTTAAAAGAGGGGCTTTGATTTTTATCTTTTTAATTTTTTCGGCAGTTTTCTTTACGGGAATTGTTGGAGCAGAATCATGGGCAGATGGTGGTTATTATGGCCCAGATATTTCTGGAAAAACAGTAACAGTTTTGACTTTGGATGGTGAATTGTCAGATGGTGTGAAAGCCCAAATCCCCGAATTTGAAGCTCGTACTGGTGCAGTTGTTGAGTTAGTACCGACTCCTGCTGCGACATTTAATCAAGAATTATTTACAAATTTGGCAGCTGGTTCAGCGGCGTATGATGTAATAATTTTTCATGCTGATTTTTCAACTACTCTAATGAGATCTGGTTGGTTAGAACCATTAAATAAATATATTAATGATCCTGATATTGCTGATCCAAATCTTAATATTGATGACTTTTTAGAACCTCCTTTCAATATTTATAAAGATGATGAAGGAGATATATATGCTTTACCTTATAAAGGGGATGCATATATTTATTTTTATCGTAAGGATTTAATTAATGATCCAGATGAGAAAGAAAAGTTCAAAGAAGAATATGGTTATGAACTACAACCTGCGGAGACATGGCAGCAATATATGGATATAGCAGAGTTTTTTCAGCGACCTGAAGAAAACTTATATGGATCAGTTTATACAGCTGAAAAAGGTTCATTCTTAGTATTTTATTTAGCTATGAGAATGTATGCCCAAGATACTAAGTTTTTTGATGAAAATATGCAGCCTCAATTGACCACTCCTGAAGCAGTTAAAGCAGCTGAGGCACTTAAATGGGAAATGGAAAACTCTACACCTCCAAATATTACAGATGTTACATTTGATCAAATGAATTCAATGTTTGCAGAAGGTGAAATAGCACAAATAATTCAATGGCCAGGAGTAGCAAAGGTTATAAATAATGAAGAAACCTCTAACGTTATTGATAAAGTTGGAACAGCAAATCTTCCATCATGGACTGAAGATGGTCCTAGTGGAGACATCATGGGAGGATGGTTTGCTCATGTATCAAATCATTCCCAAAATAAAGTGGCCGCTTATAAATTCATAGAATGGGCAACTAGTGGTACTGGGGAAAAAATTAAGATTCCAGCCGGTAATGACCCAGTTAGAAAATCTACTTTAAATGAACTAAGAAATGAAAGACCTATGTATGATGCCTTGAAAAATGTCCTTCTGAATGCTAATACGTTACCTAAATTTCCAGAATGGAATGAATTTCAACAGGTTCTAATTAATCAATTACATTCATATATTACTGGCTCTAAAACTGTTAATGAAGCTTTAGAGTCTACTCAAAATCAATGGGAAACAAAGCTTGAAGATTATGGTTATATAGAATAATGAATATTAATAGTATCCTATAAGATGGATCCATCTTATAGGATACTAAATAACTTCTATCTGTAGGAAGTGATTTTATTGTTAGAAAAAATAAAAAAATCAAAGATGATTTATATTATTCCAGCCTTTTTATTACTTGGATTAGTTTTAGTTTTTCCAATTATTTATAGTATTAATATTAGTTTCAAGAATTATGTTATGACTCTCCCGTTCCGCGAAGTAGTGTATGTTGGTCTAGATAATTATATTGATGTACTTACTGATCCCAGATTTTATAACTCACTAAAAGTAACTCTTATAATAACTTTTGGTTCATTAACTTTACAGCTTATTTTCGGACTATCATTAGCAATTGCATTAAATAATAAATTAATGGAAGAAAACAAACTTTTGAAATCTCAAACAATAAGAGGGGTTTTATTTATACCAAGTATGTTAATGGGAGTTATTATTGGTCTAATGTGGCAGCTAGGTTTAAATCCAACTTATGGTATATTTAACGAGTGGCTTTCTTATTTATTTGGAACCCAGAGCTACTTTAGTAGTTCAACTCTTGCTATCCCAACAATTGTATTTATAGAATTTTGGCGTGGTACCCCGATGGTTATGTTAATTCTTGCTGCCGGTTTAAAAGGAATACCGATGACTCCATATGAAGCTGCAGATGTAGATGGAGCAACTAGTTGGCAAAAATTTGTTTATATTACTTTACCACTATTAAAACCTGTTTTAGTAATTACAATTATTTTAAGGACTATGGATGTTTTAAGAATCTTTGATTTTATTTTTATTACCACCAGTGGAGGTCCTGGTAATTTAACTGAAGTTTTAAGTATTTATGCTTATAATACATCTTTTGTAAGCATGAGAATTAGCCAGGGAGCTGCTATATCATGGGTAATAACTTTAATTATTTTAATTTTCAGCTTTATTTATTTTAAATATCTTTATAAAAGAGAATAGGAAAAAGTAAAAAAAGGAGTTTTTTTATTTAGATAATTTTAAGGAGGAGGTATATTTGAAGAAAAAAAGGTTTGATAAAGATGTTTTTAGATATATTTTTATAGTCATTGCTATAGCCTTATTTACGGGGCCTATTTTATGGATTTTACTGTCTTCATTTAAGTCTCCAAATGAAATATTGAATTCAGATCCAAGTTTTTTTCCAAGAAACATTTCTTTTGAGAATTATTCAGCTTTATTTGAAGATCATTCTTTTATAAGATTTTTTATTAACAGTATAATTGTTACAGTCATATCTACTTTTTTGGGAGTTTTATTTGGAACTTTAGCAGCTTATAGCTTTGCAAGGACTAATACTACCATGAGCAATTTGTTATTTGTTACAGTAATGTCTTTTAGAATGCTCCCGGCTATAGTATTAGTTATTCCTTTGTTTTTATTAATGAAAAATTTAGGTTTGCTCAATACTTACCTTGGTTTAATACTGGCCTATACAACTTTTACTTTACCTTTTGCAATTTTTTTAATGACAGGATTTATCCAGCAAATACCAAGAGAATTAGAAGAGTCAGCTTTAATTGATGGTTGTTCTAGATTACAGGCTATTTTAAAAGTGGTTTTTCCCTTAGCGGCTCCAGGTATTGCAACAACAACTATATTTTCATTTTTAGTAGCCTGGAATGATTATTTATTTGCTGTTACCCTTACAAGTACTACAAAGGTTAGAACTTTAGCAGTTGGGATAGCAGGATTTAATACGGCAAGAAATGTTAGTATTGGCCCAATGTTTGCTGCTTTAGTATTAGGGGTAATTCCACTTTTGATAGTGACATTGTTTGCTCAAAAACATTTGATTAAAGGTTTAACTTTAGGTGCTCTTAAAGGATAAAAAAATATATCAGGAGGTCAGAAAATGATAAAAATTAAATTAGACATTGATAATCAAATTGGTAAAGTTGATAAGAATATTTTTGGTAGTTTTTTAGAACACATAAGAGATGCTGTATATGGTGGGGTCTATAATACAGATAGCAATAAAACTGATGCTGATAATTTTAGAACTGATGTAATTGAAGCGGTTAATGATTTATCGATCTCCAATGTTAGATGGCCCGGTGGGAATTTTGTTTCTGGTTATCACTGGTACGATGGAATTGGACCAAAAGAGAACAGACCCCAAAAGAAAGAATTAGCCTGGAATGATATTGAAAGTAATCAATTTGGTACAGATGAATTTATGAAGTGGTGTGAGAAAGCAGATGTAGAACCTCATATTTGTGTTAATATGGGGAATGGAACTATGGAAGAGGCACAAAATTGGGTAGAATATTGTAATAGTAATGATGATAGCTATTATGCTGCTTTAAGAAATAAATATGGTAGAAATGAACCCTATAATGTAAAGTATTGGGGATTAGGTAATGAGATTTGGGGTGAATGGCAGATCGGTCATAAAAGCGCTGAAGATTATACTAAGGAAGCTGTAGAATATGCTAAAGTTATGAAAAGAGTGGATCCTAGTATAGAACTTATTGCCTGTGGTGCAGGATTTGACTGGAATATAACTGTTTTAGATAAGTTGATTAAAGATGTTGATTACTTATCGATTCATATGTATGTTGGTAATGAAAAGTATGCAATTGGTGATCATCAGGGAGTTATAAAAAATGAAGTAAATGATTATTATAATTATATGAGTACGGGAGAATTAATCGAAAAAAATATTCAAGCAGCAAAATCTCAAATAAAGGCTGTCGGTAATAAGTACAGATTATCCCAGGATGAATTACCTAAGCTATGTATAGACGAATGGGCTGCTCTGCATTGGTGGGGAGACGAAGAAGGATATCAAAACTATGAAGATGCTTTAGTTACTGCCATGTTTTTCAATTCATTTATAAATAATGCAGACTTTGTTAAAATGGCAAATAATCTCTCATTATTTATAAATGTTCAGACAATATTTACTAAAGAAAACGATATCTTATTACAGACTGTATATTATCCAATGCAGCTTTATGCAAATTATAGAGGAAATAAAGCAGTTCAATTAAATATTGTAGATGTAGATAATTATAAACATGACGGCAGAGAAATTCCATATTTAAATTGTTCTGCAACAGTAGATGAAGAAGAGAAGAAAATTTATTTGAATGTAGTAAACTTAAATTTAGAAAAGAGTTATTCAGTTCAAATAATAAATCAGAATCTAGAAATAAATAAGGAAGTAATTGTAAGAGAAATTTTAGCTGATGATGTTAAAGCTGAAAATACATTTGATAATAAAAACAGAGTAACTCTAGAACAAAGAGTAATGACAATAAGTAGCAATAATTTTGAATTTAATTTTGCCCCACATTCAATTACCAGTTTAGAAATTAAATATTAAGTTTGAATTCTGATTCCCGATATTTAATAAAAATGTCGGGAATTTTTCTTTATTAGAACAAAATTATTTAACTGAGTTAATCTTGAAATTTATTTAAGTAACTAAAACTACTTTCACCGGGGGTTTTATAATTCTGGTGGGAGTTTTTTATGCTTTATAGTTTGAAACTGTAATTTGTCACACAATTTATCAGCCCTTAATTAGAAAGATTACTGATTAAGTGAAAAAGATAATTTTATATAAAACCATAAATACACAATATTACATAAAAAAACTTATAATAATATGTTTTTTTCATAATAATACAAAAAATACTTGACAATAAAAAATAATATTATATAATACATGTATGGCAGGCAATATTCTGATTATTATAAAAAGAGAAAATATTAACGCTAATATAATTTTGTCTGCTAAATACAATTATAATCATTTGGAGGTTGAAGTTATGTTAAGTATTAAAAAAGGGATGGTTGTTTTAGTTGTTCTGGCTGTTTTGTTTAGTATGTCGGGAACAGGTTTTGCTCAAGATGTATCTTTAGAATTTCAGCAGTGGTGGGGAGTAGAGTTACCTGAGGGAGAACTTAGAGATATAGTCGATGGATATACTGAAGAGACAGGTATTGAAATTGAATTATTAAGTAATCCTTATGCAGATACCAAAGATCAAATTTCGGCAGGTGCAGCAACTGGAACAATGGCAGATGTTGTTGGTCTTGATGGTTCCTGGGTTTATGATTTTGCTGTCCAGGGTTCAATTGCAAACCTAAGTAAACTAATGGAAGCAGATGGTTATGATGACAGTCAACTTTCAGATCAAATTAGAGTGAATGGTAGTACTTATATGATTCCGGTTGCAAACTTTGCCTATCCAATGTTTGTTAACATGGATCTTTTGAAAGAAGCAGGAGTTACAGAGTTACCTAAAACTAGATCCGAATTTATTGAAGCTGCGGAGGCTGTAACTGAAAACACTGATGCTTATGGATGGATCATTCCTTTATCAACTTCTACTCCAAGTGGAATTCAGAATAACTTTATGGGTTGGTTATGGGCTTCTGGTGGAAGCATGTTAGAAAATGGAAGACCAAATCTTGTTGGTAATGAAAAATTAATTAAAACAGTTGAATTTCAGAAGACTTTATTTGATAAAGAGCTTGTTTCTCCAGGTGTTTATGCTATGACAGAATCAGATATGGTTGAAGAATTTGCTAATGGCCGAGTAGCATTTATGATTGACTCTTTAGCACATTTAACAACATTAAGAAGAGGAGATACAGATTTAAATATGGCCATGATGAAAGTGCCAACAATGGATAATTATAATGGAAAAAGTGGTATAGGTGTAGCTAACTGGGGTATAGGTGTTGCTTCAAACACAGAATATAAAGCTGAATCCATGGATTTTATTGAATATCTGATGAGTCCAGAAGTAAATGCTAGAATTGCAGTAGCTGCTAATGCTTTTCCTGGAAACGTTAATGCAGAACCAGAATATGAAGGTGCAGATCCATTGTTCTTAGATGCTTTCGAAATTTATAAAGATAGTTATGCTATTAATGAGTTTACCGGACTTCCAACATCTGAACAGTTGATGAGAGTTTTTGCTGAAAATCTCCAGTTATATCTTGAAGGAGATTATGATTCTGCAGATGAAATGTTAGCTGTTATTGAGGATGAATGGGAAAAAGCATTTGAATAATAATGTGATTGGATAATTAAAAGTTAATAATTGGGCTATATGAGGATTTAAACTCATATAGCTCAATAATTTATTGAGCTATGAAAGGAGAGTTAGGATTGAAGAAAATATTTAATTCTTTTAATAAAAATGGTCATAAAATAGAAAAAACTCCCTATCTTTATCTTTCTCCCACTTTGATTTTAATGGCTGTACTGCTTGTAATACCAATTTTTATGGTTCTCCGGTATTCTTTCTTTGATAATGTTATTATCAATAATAATCCTGTTTTTGTTGGATTTCAAAATTACATAAATGTCTTAACAGATGATAGGTTCCTTATTGCAGTAAAGAATACTTTATTTTTTGTTTCAGTTAGTGTTATAGCCCATTTAGTTATTGGTCTCTATTTTGCAATGCTGCTTAATACAGACTATCTAGGTGAAAAAACAAAGGGAATTTTTAGGGTTATATATGCTTTACCCTGGATGTTTACAGCTTCAGTTATAGCAATTTTATGGAAGATGATGTATAACCCCCATGGAATTATTAACTATTTATTACAGATTTCAAATCTTAGTTCTGCAAATATTGCCTGGCTGGGTTCCAGAAGCTATGCTTTAATGGCAGTTACACTTATTAATATTTGGGCTAGATATCCATTTTATATGATCAGTATTTTAGCTGGTTTACAGGGTATTTCTGGTGATTTATATGAAGCAGCAGCCATTGACGGCGCTACACCGGTAAAACGTTTTTTCTATATTACTCTGCCTCAACTTAAACCTATTTTAATAAGTTTATTAACTCTTGATTTTGTCTGGACAATTCAACAATTTGCATTAATCTGGCTTACAACTGGTGGGGGTCCAATTAGTGCCACAGAAACTTTAAGTACTTATATTTATAAACAGGCATTTAGTAAGTATCAATATTCTCAGGCTTCAGCAAGTGCAGGTATAGTACTACTTATCTGTACAATACTGGCAATATTTTATGCTAAACAGCAGAAAGCGAGGACATAATCATGTATGGAAAGAAAAAATGGTATATTAAAATATTAATTATTATTGCTCTTTTATTAGGTGCGTTATTTCCTGCTTTTCCAATATTGTGGATGGTTTTAAATTCATTCAAGCCTAATCCAGAAATATTTGCCTGGCCGCCAACCTGGATATCTAAAGCCTTCAGTTTTGAACCATATATAGAGATATTTCAGAGTCCAGAAAAATTAAGGTTCTTTTTTAATAGTTATTTAATCAGTTTTTTTGTTGTTCTTCTCACTCTTATTATAAGTATTTTGGCTGCCTATGCTTTTAGCAGATTTGAATTTCCTGGCAAGGGAATTCTTAATGCAATGATTATCAGTGTACAGGCTGTACCACCAATTACTCTATTAATACCATATTTAGGATTAGTAGTAACTTTGCATTTATATAATACATATGGAGCTTTAATTTTAACCTATTTATTATTTACACTTCCATATGCAATACTGATGATGACAGCTTATATGAATACACTGCCGCAGGAGCTCGATGAGGCAGTAATGATTGATGGAGGCTCACGTTTAAAAGCACTCTGGTATGTGCTGGTGCCAACTTCTGTTCCAGGGCTGGTTTCGGTAGGTATGTATACTTTTATGAGAGCCTGGAACGAATATTTATTTGCCCTAACTTTAACAAAGACTAATGATATGCGGACAGTTCCAGTTGGTATCAGTTTATTAATGGGGCAGCATGCTTATGAGTGGAATCAAATGCTAGCCATGAGTGTCATGGGATCTCTTCCTGTACTTATCTTATTTCTTTTCTTCCAGAAGTATTTTATTGCTGGGATGACAGCAGGTTCTGTCAAACACTAGTAATTTAAATAGATCTTATTGAATCAAATAAATAAAAATGAAGTTACTAATTTAGGAGGTAATATTAATGTTAATGAATATGAAAGATTTACTTAGGGTGGCAAATGAACATAATTTCGCAGTTCCAGCATTCAATATCAGTGATTATGCGATGCTTAATGGTATTTTTGAGGCAGTTGAAGAAAAACAGGCTCCCGTTATAATTGCTATCCATCCGGATGAGCTGAGCCATACTAAGCCAGAAATAATTAAAGCAATAACCGAAAAAGCTTACAAAACCGAGGTGCCTGTCTGTATACATCTGGACCATGGTTCCTCTCTTGCTCAAATTATGCTTGCTATAAAAAGTGGTTTTACTTCAGTTATGATTGACGGTTCAAGTTTACCATTAGAAGAAAATATCGCTCTCTGTCAGGAAATTGTTAAAGTAGCCCATTCAGTTGATATATCTGTAGAGGGAGAATTGGGAACAATTGGTTCAACTGATGCAGAAGCTGAGGCTGGCGAGAATGAGATTATTTATACAGATCCAGATGTTGCAAAACGATTTGTTAAAGAAACTGGAGTTGACACACTGGCAGTTGCTATTGGTACATCTCATGGTATTTATCCTGAAGGGATGGAGCCAGAATTGCAGCTTGATTTATTAAAAGAAATAAAAACTAAAGTAGACATACCACTTGTTTTACATGGAGGTTCCAGTAATCCTGATCAAGAGATTGGCCGGTCCGTAGAGTTAGGAATTAACAAGATAAATATTTCTAGTGATATTAAGGCAGCTTATTATAATAAAATGCGAGAAGTTCTAAAAGATGGTTCACTTAGAGAACCAAATACTATTCAACCACCATGTATCAAAGCAATGAAAGAAGTTGCTTTTCACAAAATTGAGTTATTTAATACCGATAATAAAGCAAAACTATATTAAGTTTAAATTAACTTCAATAAATATAGCCAGCCCTGAATAAAGGGGCTGTCTATATTTATTCATTTTCTATAGGAACTATATCTACTTTACATCCGTGAGAATTTAAGCGGCTGATAAACATTCCATCAGACTTATTATCCGTGATTACGATATCGTAATCAGCAATGTCAGAAACTTTTACAACACCCTGTCTGGGTAATTTAGAATTATCGACCAGTAAAGATGTTTCTTCACAGTTATTAACTATGTACTCTTTAATCTCAACATCATCCACTCTTGTTTCTGTAACATATAGATCACTGTCAATACCATGACAGGATATAAAAGCTTTATTTGGTTTGAAATGTTTTAAATTATTAATTGTTAAATAACGGTAGGTAGAAAAAGTTTCGTAATTTAAAGTTCCCCCCAGGTTTATTACATTCCATTTTGGATTATTAATATTAGCAAGCTGATTTAATAATCTAACTGAGTGAACAATGAAAGTAATATTATAATTTTTTGGTATGTAGTTTGTGATATGCATTACGGTGGTGCTGTTATCCAGGAATATTGTATCAAACTCGGAGACTGATTTTGCAGCATGTTTACAGATAGCTTTCTTTTCAGCAAGATTTGTTTTTTCTCTTTCCTGTAAGGGTACAAATTCCCAGGTGTTTTTTTGAGCTGCTACTGCTCCTCCATAAGTTTTGGTCAGGAGATTTTTTTCTTCCAGGGCTGTCAGGTCTCTTCTGACTGTTTCACGTGAAGTATCAAGGATATCTACTAATTCATTAGATTTAACACTGCCATTTTCTGCTAGCAACTCTAAGATCTTATTTCTTCTATCAACAATTTTAGACATAAAGCACACACTCCCATTTAATTAGTTTATATAAGTAGTTTATCATTAAAAATTACCCTGTGTAAAATAAATTTAAGAGGTGAAAAAATGGAGATTAATAAAAAGTATATTTCAGCATTTGATAAAATAGAAAAAACAGTAGAGAAAAAAAGGAAATCTAACCAATATCCTGCGATGGGATATACCAGCAATCTTGATTTAATAAGTAATTTTAATGTTGAAAAATTTAATCAACTTATAAATGATGAATTACCTGGACTGTCTGTACAGGATCTAAAAATCGCTGACAAAATAGATTCTGTTGAAAAGTTAATAAAAACAATCGCCTATTTTTGTGTTAAGGGGATAGGTGGGGAAGTAGATATAGAAGATGAAAAACTTTTAACAAAATATTTTGATTGGGAATATGGAATTGGAGGGACTGCTGTTCAGGCAGCTATGGCTCTTGCAGCTATAAAATGTCCTTCAATAGTTCATTTAACAGAGAAGTCTAGAGAAATGTGTGATCTTTTAGCAGATCCCAATTTATATACTGTTTTAGAGAATGGGCAGTTAGCTAACACAGATCAGATTAAATCGCTGACAGAACACGAAATTCATTTTATCATTCAATTTAAAAAAGGTGACATTATTAAATTAAGTAATCAAGAAATTAAAATACCTGATTCAAATCGGCTGATAATCACCCAAACTACAATTAATAAAAAATTGCCCTTATCAACTGCTTATTTTAAGTATATTGAAGATAATGCTGAGAAAATAAGTAGTAATGTCTTATCAAGTTTTAATGTAATCGAGGATAAAGATTTGTTATTAGATAGGTTAAATTATATAAAAAACCATTTAAAGAAATTTAGAGCTAAAAACAATTCAGGAATAATATTTTTTGAAGATGCCCACTATCATAAATTGGAGATAAAAAAATTATGTATGCATAATATTTATCCAGAACTTGATATCTTAAGTCTAAATGAAGAAGAACTGGAGTATACATTAAATATATATGATTTCCCGGTGGAAATTGACAATATCAGCAGCTGTGTTGAGGGAACAAAATATTTAAGAGAAAAATTTGGGATAAAAAAGGGGGTTATTGTGCATACTAAAGACTACTCAATGTATGTAGGCCAGGATCTAAAAATAAATATAGAAGCAGGGCTGATTTATGGTAATTTACTGGCGACTGCTAAAGCTAAGTATGGACATTATGGGAATATAAAAGAAATTTCTGAGTTATTTGAGCTTGAACTTAGTCCCAGAGGGGTAAGTGCTAGAGAGACAATTGATAATAATCTGGATTCAGATAAAGTAATCATTGTTCCAACCAAATATATAGATAAACCTGAATATACTATCGGTCTGGGTGATACTTTTGTTGCAGGTGTTCAATTATGTTTTTAGTTTTTATTTAAACTATAAATTAAAGCTGTTATAATATAAATAGGTGGTGAATTATGGAAAATAACAATGATAAATCTGTTTTAGCTACAATTAAAGATAAATATGAAGATGTCTTTCCTGCAGAACAGAAAATTGCGAGTTTTATTTTAGATAATCCAGAAAAAGCAGTTAATGCAAATGTTTCTGAACTGGCTAATTTTAGTGATGTAAGTGATGCGACAGTAATTAGATTTTGTAAACACCTGGGCTATGAAGGTTATTATCAGCTGAGAATTAATTTATCAAGAGATCTTGGCAGAAAACAGATAGATGATAATCCATCAGAATCAGATTCGGTTAATAGTATTTTTAATCAATTCTCCTCAAAAATCAAAGAAATTGGAGAGATTATTTCTGAAGAGAAAATGAGAAAAGCTGTTAAACTCATAACTTCTGCTAATTTTGTTCATCTGGCTGCAGTCGGTAATACCAGTCCTCTTGTTATGTATATGGGTTTCAGATTAGAAAGACTGGGTATTCGCTGTACTTATAATAGTTTGCCCGAATATTTTTTAAATCATATTAATTTAGCCAAAAAAGATGACTTGCTTTTTGTGATTTCTCAATCAGGGACTTCAAAACATATAGTTCAAGCTATGGAACTGGCTAAAAAGAAAGAGCTTAAGACAGTCGCAGTAACAGGACATAAATATTCACCTGTCTCCAGACTGGCCGACTGTTTGCTTTTATCCAGTGATGAAGATCAACCTTTTGATTATTATAAAACCTATTCTCATCTGGGTGAAATGTCTGTGGTTGATGCTCTTTTAAATTTAGTTACTAATAAAGATAAGATTTTGGAGACTGATGCTGATAAACCAGAAATTATATTATCAGAGTCAAAATTATAAAGTCAGGGAGGATAAACAATATGCTAAATTCTGAAAAATTGACTGAACTTAGAAAAAAGACCATTAATTATTTTGACAAAGCCCATATTGTATTAACTGAACAGGAAAAGAAAAATATTGAAATTGCTGATTTTGGGCTTAATGATCTAAAAAGAACGGGTCTGCAGCTGGTTACTTATGTTAATAATGATCGATATTGTGCTAAAGAGATGGTTTTGTTCCCAGATCAATGCTGTCCTGAACATAAACACCCGGCAAGAGAAGACGGTGAGCCAGGAAAGCGGGAAACATTTAGGTGTAGATATGGAAAGGTTTATTTATATGTTGATGGTGAAAGCTCAGGTGATTTAAGCACTAATCCACCTGCTGGAGAAGAGGAATATTTTACTGTATCAAAAGAAATTGTTTTAAATCCAGGAGAACAATATACAATAGATCCGAATACTCTGCACTGGTTTAAGGCAGGAGAAGTGGGAGCTGTGGTTTCGGAATTTTCTTCTAATAGTGAAGATGAATCAGATATATTTACTGATCCCAGAATAAAAAGAATTCCTGATTATGAAGAATGATTTAAAAATCATCTTTAATTATCCGCAAAGAAAGGAATTATGATGAATCTATTTAATAGAGATTATTCTATAGAAGACTTACGTAAATATTTTGGAAGTTTAGAACAGTTAGCTGGCTTAAGAAAATATAGTTTCAGTCAGGGAAAAGCGAAGAACGTTGAAGTAGTAGAATTTAGAACAGGAAGTGGTTTGAGATTTGAAGTTTTAGTGGATAGGGGTTTGGATATTGGCCTCTGTGAATTTAAAGGGATTCCAATTTCTTTCAGATCTTCTGTAGGAGAAGCTTCTCCCTTTTTATTTGAAGCTGAAGGTGATCAGTGGTTTAGAAATTTTTCTGGTGGGCTTTTAACAGGTTGTGGTCTGACTTATCTTGGAGCTCCTGATATAGATCAAGGTCAAAAATTAGGACTGCATGGACGAATAAGTAATATACCTGCTGAATCTGTATCAACTTTTGAAGAAAAAGAGGGAGAATCAGTTTTTTTAAATCTTAAAGGTAGGGTTAGGGAAACCAAAACTTTATCAACTAATTTATTATTGGAAAGAACTATTTCTGCAGAGCTTGGTAAAAATAAAATAAGGATTCATGATACAATAACAAATGAAGGTTTTACAGAAGAACCTTTAATGTTTCTTTACCATATTAATCTTGGTCATCCTTTAGTTGACAAGGGAACAAAGTTGCATTCCGATTCTTTAAATGTACAAGCGAGAGATGATATTTCTGCTAGATATTTAAATAATTATGAAACTTATTTAGGACCAACTCCTGATTATCCAGATGTTGTTTTCTATCATGATGTCCGGGAAAATGAAAATGGGTTTTGTGAAGTGAGTTTAAAGAATACAAAACTGGGTCTGGCATTTAAACTAAAGTATAGAAAAGAGAATCTTCCTAATTTTGTGCAGTGGAAATATACCAATCAGGGGAATTATGTGACAGGTTTAGAACCCTCTAATTCCAAAGTCGAAGGTAGAAGTAAAGCGCGAGAAGAGAAAGAACTTGAATATATTGAACCTGGAGAACATAAAGAATATTTTTTAGAAATGAGCATTGAAGAGTTATAATAAAATATTAAGAATAGTTCTTATGGTTTCGCCAGGACTATTCTTTTTTAATTGTCATCAAAATAATTATTTTACTTTATTTCCAATTTATTCTATGATATACTTTATATAGAATAAATATTAGAAATGGAGGAAAATTAATGCAGAAACAGTTTGATGTTACAGCTCATAACTATGACTTTGTTTTTAAAGATTCTTTCAATCTTTTTAAGAACGATATTTCTGATTTTTTAGAGGTAGAGCTGCCTGGAATTGCCTCTTATCTGGAAACTGAATTTGCTGAGATTGAAACAAATTTAGAATTACTTGATTAAATTTTATGCTGCAAGATAAATCAATTCTTCACTTAGAGAAAGAAGCAGAAATTTCTGTTTCGGATTTAATTCGTTTTGCCAGTTATGACCTAAAGTTGTATAATAGGTATAGAGACAGAGTTCGGACGATTATCTTGATTTAATATTTCTTCCCTTAATGAATAGTGATCAAAAAATAGTTGAACGGGTTAAAGAAACTATTGAGCTGGAGAAAAAACTGGAAGTAGAAAGTAATTTAAAAAATAATCTTGTTGCAATGACTTTTGTATTGAGTGATAAATTTTTAAGTGATCAGGAAATCTCAGAAATATGGAGGGATTACAAGATGGTTAGAATATTTAAGTATGCAGAAGAGCAGGGTAAAAAAGAGGGGATTAAAGAGGGAAAAAAGCAAGGAGAAAGAGAACTTTTTAAAAAATTTATTAAAGGTAATTTTGAAGGCTGCGATGATAAAATTATGGAATTAATTGATCAGGCAGAAATAAGTAAAATAGAAGAGTTAAGTGAAAGAATTTCTAAGATTAAGGATTTAAAGGAATTAGAAAAAGCATTAAAGCAGTAAGGATTGTAATAATTGAGTGTTAACTCCTGGTGGCAAAAAAGCTGCCGGGATTTTTTATGCAACATAGTTTGACATTATGTTGCGATATTAATACATAAGTTATTATATGATAACTTATATTGATAAATATCGCTAAAAGTAGTATAATAATTATGTAGTGATAATAATGAGCTTAGAAAGCAGAGGTTTAAATTATGTCATTAGCAGATAAAGCAAAGATAAATAAATTTTTATCCCTGATGCGAGAAGTAATAGGAAAAATTAATGGTTTTCATCTCATAGATAGAGAAAAGAATTTAAATTCATTATATAAACACGGTTTAACAATAGATATAGCTAAATTTTATATAGAAAATTTGGCGGTTAAAGATTATTGGAAAGGTCCTGAACCTGATGATAAAGAATTTAATAATTATGAATGGTGGTTTTTTGCCAGAGAAATTAATACTGCTCTTGGAAAGACATTGTTTTACATAAAAATTAGAATTGAAACCAGGGGTAGAGAACAGATTATATGTTTATCTTTTCATGAAGCAGATTATCTTATTAAGTTTCCTTACAAATAATTAATGATGAATCGAGGAGCATTCCTGTAATGAATAAAAATCAGTATCGACAAAAAAATACCTCCCTGATATAATACGGAGTATCAGAGGTCAGTCTGATCTCTAAAAAATCAGGGAGGTATCTAATATGAATTATACTCAAAACGAAAAGATTATGCAAGTAAAAGTTTCAACACTGGTAGTTGGGGTGGATATCGCAAAGAACAAACATGCTGCTCGATTCTTTGATTTTAGAGGCATAGAATATGATAAGGCAATCTTTTTTGAAAACAATGAAGCAGGTTTTAAAAAACTTCTACACTGGATTAAAAAAGTAAGTGAGAAGGAAAATAAAACTAGTGTAATAGTTGGTATGGAGCCTACAGGACATTACTGGTTACCCTTAGAAGAATATCTAAGAAGAAAAACAGATTTTTTGAGGGTAGTGGTAAATCCAGCTCATGTTAAAAAGAGTAAGTCTCTTGATGATAACTCACCAACTAAAACAGACAGAAAAGATGCTAAAGTCATAGCTAAACTGGTAATAGATGGCAGATATTCAATACCACATATGCCGGAAAAAGAATATGCAGATCTAAGAGTAGCAATGACTCACAGGGAAAGACTGGTTAAAGATATTATAAATCTTTCAAATAAAATTCAGCAACTGATAGACAAATATTTTCCTGAATATCAAACTGTTTTTAAAAAATGGAGTGGAAAAGCTTCAGTTGCAATTTTAAAAGAACTATTTTTGCCTGAGTTAATACTTGAAAAAACTGAGGAAGAAATAGTCGAGATTTTCAAAAAAGGTGCCAGTAGAGGTGTGGGTATTAAAAGAGCCAGAAAGCTCAAAAAAGCAGCTTTAAACTCAATTGGTATCAAAGAAGGTGGAGAATTCACCCGGTATGAATTAAGGAATTTACTTGAGCAGTATGAGCTTTTAAACAGTCAGAAAGAACTGCTTGAAGAAAAAGTAGAAAAGCTATTTAACAGTATGGAAGAAGCTAAATATATGGAGTCAGTAAAGGGTGTAGGGATAATTACAGTGGCTGGTTTTATTGCAGAAGTTGGGGATATAAATGATTATGATCATCCCAAACAGATACAGAAACTTGCAGGTTTAAACTTAAAAGAACACAGTTCAGGTAAACATCTGGGTCAAACCAGGATAACTAAAAGAGGAAGACCCAAATTACGAGCATTACTGTACAGAGTAATGCTGCCGATATTAGCTAAAAATCAGGAGTTTAAACAGCTACATGAATATTATACTACTCGGAGGAATAATCCTTTAAAACCAAAGCAGTCAATGATAGCCCTGGCCTGCAAATTGATTAGAATATTTTTTGCACTTGGACAAAAACATGTTATGTATGATGGTGAAAAGTTGATGAACGATATTGATAGAAATTTAGATTTACAGGAAGTAGCTTAAACATTAATTGTATTGTTTTTAATGAGTTGATAAGTTTATTGATTTAAGAAAGATTATTTAAAGTTGAGTAATAGAACTTTGAAAGAGGAAGACTGGATTAGCCGGAAATTATTTATTCCATTAGGGCTTAACAGAAGTTAAGACCCCGTCGAGGAGCAGAGCCGGCCTCCACCCATGGGAAGGTAGAACGAAGGAATGTTGGGACATAGATCCTGGGAGATATGGGAGGTAAGACCACCATGGTCTTGTGGAGATCCAAAGCGACCATAGAGGAATTTTTTAGAAAAAAGTTAGATTTTTAATCAGGTCGTCTCTATATTTCCATAAATTAATATTTATGTCTTAAGTTTCTACTTTTCTAATTCAAAGAAATATGAAAAACTGCGAATAAGCGAGTATTAAAGAGATAACTTTAATTTAAAGAGGGAGGAATTCAAATGCAAGAATCAAAAGATATTGATAAATTATTTTGTGATAAATGTGATGACTTTGTGGAATATGACATTGAATCAGTAAAAGAGAGTAGAAATATATTAAATCAGGAAGAAATCGAAATAAAAGCTAAAGTAGCTGTGTGTAAAAATTGCAAAGAAAAACTATTTCATGAAAAATTAGATAAGGAAAACCAAAAAAGAGCGTTTGATAAATTTAGAGAAAAGAAAAGTATTTTATCTGTAAAAGAAATAAAAGATATTAGAAAAAAATATAAATTAACTCAGAAAGAAATGAGCAGACTATTAGGCTGGGGAGAAATAACTTATCATAGATATGAAAATGGTTCTTTACCCGATCAATCCCATAATAATCAACTAAGATTAATTAAAGAAACATCTAACGTTAAAATTTTACTGAAAAACAATTCAGATAATCTCAGCAGTAAAACTATCAAAAAACTGAATAAAAGACTTGAGGAAATGATAGCTAATAAAAACAAAGTGGAAGTTACTTTGCCGGAAGAATTATATAAACAAATCAAGATGAAGGCCGAAAAAGATAAAATGAATATATCTGAATATCTTCTCTTTTTAATAACTAAGGAAAATGCTGCTGATAAAGCTGAAAAAGAAAAAAATAAATTGAAAAAAGAAAGTCAAATGTCAATTTTAAGATATAAAACATCA
The DNA here is from genome assembly GCF_004362045.1 of Halanaerobium saccharolyticum. Classification (GTDB taxonomy): domain Bacteria; phylum Bacillota; class Halanaerobiia; order Halanaerobiales; family Halanaerobiaceae; genus Halanaerobium; species Halanaerobium saccharolyticum_C. Next base: position 104,638 of record NZ_SNWX01000004.1, read on the forward strand.
CCAGCAGCAGTTTGGAATCAAAAATCTATATCTGAAGAAAAAGTTAAATATAAAATTAAAAATAAGAAAAGCAAAATTAAATCTTTATAATTTTTGGCTGAGGGGTGAATATCATGAGTTTTATTAATGTAGCTAGATATCCTAAGATAAATTTGATTAACATTGACTTCAATTATTTAGGGCTTGAAGACGAAATAGATCAAAAAAATATAGATCTTAAAATAACAGATGAAGTTATTGTAAAAGATTATGATGAGAATTTTGTTTATTTGACTTTTATTAGAAAAGTATTTTTTAATCCCGAAATGTTTTATAATATTTTAGTAGAATTAAATGTAATTTATGAGCTTAATGAGGACTTTGCAGATGATTTAAATATGGATAATCTAGAAAAGGAAATTGAAGAAGATAGAGTAATTCTCGCTCCGGTATTAGAAAAAGTATCTCTTTTAATCGGGAATATTACAAACATTGATGACGATTTGACTATAATTACTCCTCCTTTTTTTCAGAAAGATGAATAATAAGTCCATTTATTTTAATTAATATTAATACATCGCCAGTCCGCCAATATTTTACTGCAGCTCATGAATATTATCATTTAAAATATAATGTTAATTTAAATGGAAAACAGAAGTCGCTAGAGAAAGAAGCTGATAC
>NZ_SNWX01000004.1:105395-196127 GCF_004362045.1 Halanaerobium saccharolyticum
TCCGCCAATATTTTACTGCAGCTCATGAATATTATCATTTAAAATATAATGTTAATTTAAATGGAAAACAGAAGTCGCTAGAGAAAGAAGCTGATACTTTTGCCTCTTATTTATTAATGCCCCGAGAAGCCCTAAATTTTCATCTAAAAAAAGCTTACTAAAAAAAATAAAATTTCAGAGAGTAGATATAATGAGTATCTAATTGAAGGTGGATATGGCTACCTGGTATTTGGAGATGACGATTATAATGTTAATATAGTATAACAAATATATTTTTGATATTTCAATAGAAGTTATATAAAATTAACATTAATGGGGAGGTGCCATTATGAAAGTGGCAGAAGTAATAGCTAAAAATTTAAAAGAGCTGCAGGATGAATTCAACCTTAACCAGACTGAAATGGGAGAGATCATAGGGGTTACCAGACAGACTTTTGCAAAGTATTTAGATGGAGAAAGAGTAATGGATAGCGGCAAATTATACAAATTAACCAGATATTTTGATAAAGAGATTGATTTCTTTTTAAGCAAAAAATCAAAAAGAGAAAAAGTATCATTTATGTTTAGAGCCGATGATCCAGAAAATAATTTTGATGACAAATTAAAAAATAAAATTGCAGAGAAATTTAAATTATATCATGAAATTATAGAACTGAGTGATGACCCAGTAAAAGATTATTTACCAGAAGAATATAAACTAAAAATCGAAGGTAATAAATTAAATGAAAAAGAAAAAACCGCGATAGAAAAAATTGCAGAAAAACAGAGAAGATATATGGGGGTAGATGATGCATTAAATATCAATGTCTTTACTCTTTTTGAAGAAAATAATATTAATGTAATTGCTCAGGAAATAAAAAATGCTAATTTAGATGCTGTTTCTGCTTATTCTGAAGATAAAGGTGCCTATATTTTTATTAATGACAGCAGAGATATTCCCGAAGAAAGAAAAATCTTTTCTGCAGTCCATGAATTAGGGCACTTAATTCTTCACCGTGATCAATACAGCAAAGATATTAATGAGTTAAAGTATGCTAACACCCGGATGAAAGATATAAGAGAAAAAGCAGCAGATCATTTCGCAATGTCATTTTTAGTACCTGCTAATGTTTTAAAAAATTATGATTATTATTTTGATGGTTATATTGACCTGGACCTGATTATTGAGAAGAAGAAAGAATTTGGTGTTAGTGCAAAGTCTTTGATCATGACTTTAAATAAATATGGTTATATAAATGGTAAAATATTAGGTGCTTTATTCAAAAAACTCAAAGAGGCTGGATATGACAAAAAAAAACCAGAACCGAGGGATAATATAAGAAAAAATGAAAAGCTATTTGCTCTGGTTAGAAAATTAGTTGTCAAAGAAGAAATAACCATTAATAAGGCTGCAGAAGTATTAAATATTTCAGTTTTAGAAATGAGAAAACTGGCTAAGAAATGGAAGAATTATGAATACAGAACGGCTTAAAAACTTTAAAGGAGAAACTATAGTATAAGATTACTACTCCCAATTTTAACTTTAGAATTTATTTGGAAAATTTTTGAAATATATATTGATTCTAGTCTTTATTTAGGGTATAATTTAATAAAGGAATTGCAATTGGGGTTTATAGATATAATTTTATAGACTTCATTATTTACTAAGCTTTTATAATGCTAGTTTAAACTTAGGAGGAAAAGCTATGGATGCTAATATCCAGCAGGCACAGGTGGTATTATTTTATAATTTTTGGAAGTCATCCAACCTTTTTAAAATAGCTGATTCTTTTGATAAAAGTTTTGCTAATATATTTGATGGTGGGCAAAAATCAGTTCTGCCAGTAAATGACCAGACCCCTCCTGAAGTACCTCGAATTATTATGTCTTCACAGGATGGAGAATATCAATTTCAGCTGAGTTCGCTTCGTGCTAACTTTATTATCCAGGGTGAAGTTTCTTCTAAAATTAATAAAGCAGTTGATTTTGCTAAAACAATTGCAGCAGTTTCGCTTAACGATTATAACTGGTCGATTAATAGAATTGGGTTAGTCATTAATGCTAAAAAAGAATTTAATAATAATACTTTAAAATTTTTAGATAAGCATTACTTCAGCAATAATTTACAGAGCCAGGAAAAACAGAAAGAAATTCATTCATTGATTGAAGATCTCTGGGAAGGTGAAAAAGTTAATCAGTGGCTGCGTTTAAAAGCTGATGCTAATTATTTGAATATTGTTGTAGATAGAAATCTAGTTCCAGATGATGATAGAGATTTGAGTAAAAGTGATATCTTTCAATACTTAGAAATCTCCAGTGAAAAAATTAAAGAAATAATTAGTAATTTACCGGATCAGTAAGGAGCATTCCTGTAATGAATAAAAATCAATATCGACAAAAAAATACCCCCTTGGTATAATACGGAGTATCAGAGGTCATTCTGATCTCTAAAAAACCAAGGAGGTATCTAATATGAATTATACTCAAAACAAAAAGATTATGCAAGTAAAAGTTTCAACGCTGGTAGTTGGAGTGGATATCGCAAAGAATAAACATGCTGCAAGATCCTTCAATTTTAGAGGAATAGAATATGATAAAGCAATCTTTTTTGAAAACAATGAAGCAGGTTTCAAAAAACTTCTACACTGGATTAAAAAAGTAAGTGAGAAGGAAAATAAAACTGATGTAATAGTTGGAATGGAGCCAACAGGACATTACTGGTTATCCTTAGAGGAATATCTAAGAAGAAAGACAGACTTTTTGAGAGTAGTGGTAAATCCTGCTCATGTAAAAAAGAGCAAGTCTTTAGATGATAACTCACCTACTAAAACAGACAGAAAAGATGCTAAAGTCATAGCTAAACTGGTAATAGATGGTAGATATTCTGTGCCACATATACCAGAAAAAGAATATGCAGATTTGAGAGTAGCAATGACTCACAGAGAAAGACTGGTTAAAGATATAGTAAATCTTTCAAATAAAGTGCAGCAGCTGATAGACAAATATTTTCCTGAGTATAGCACTGTTTTTAAAAAATGGGATGGAAAAGCTTCAGTTGCAGTTTTAAAAGAACTCTTTTTACCTGAATTGATACTTGAAAAAACAGAGGAAGAAATAGTTGAGATTTTCAGAAAAGGTGCTAATAGAGCTGTAGGCATTAAAAGAGCCAGAAAGCTTAAAAAAGCGGCTTTAAGTTCAATTGGTATTAAAGAAGGTGGAGAATTTACTCGGTTTGAATTAAGGAATCTACTGGAGCAGTATGAGCTTTTAAATAAGCAGAAAGAACTGCTTGAAGAAAAAGTAGAAGAACTGCTTGAGAATATGGAAGAAGCTAAATATATGGAATCAGTAAATGGTGTAGGTCTAATTACAGTAGCAGGATTCATTGCAGAAGTTGGAAACATAAAGGACTATGATCATCCAAAACAGATACAGAAACTTGCAGGTTTAAACTTAAAAGAAAACAGTCAGGTAAGCATCAGGGTCAAACCAGAATAACTAAAAGAGGAAGACCTAAATTAAGAGCATTGCTGTACAGAGTAATGATGCCAATGCTGGCCAATAATCAGGAGTTTAAACAGCTGCATGAATACTATACTACTCGAAGGGATAATCCTTTGAAACCTAAACAGTCAATGATAGCTTTAGCCTGCAAATTGATTAGAATATTTTTTGCATTGGGTCAAAAACATGTTAATTATGATGGTGAAAAGTTGATGAACGATATTGAGAGAAATTTAGATTTACAGGAAGCAGCCTAAGTATTAAGTGTATTGTTGTTAATGAGTTAATAAGTTTGTTGATTTAAAAAAGCTTGTTTAAAGTTGAGTAATAGAACTTTGAAAGAGGAAGACTGGATTAGCCGGAAATTATTTATACCATTAGGGCTTAACCTAAGTTAAGACCCGGTTGAGGAGCAGAACCGGCCTCCACCCATGGGAAGGTAGAACGAAGGAATGTTGGGACATAGATCCTGGGAGATATGGGAGGTAAGACCACCATGGTTATGTGGAGATCCAAAGCGACCATAGAGGAATTTTTTAGAAAAAAGACAGATTTTTTAATCGGGTCGTCTCTATATTTCCAAAAATTAATATTTATGACTTAAGTTTCTACTTTTCTGATTCAAAGAAAAATGAAAAACTACGAATGAGCTAGTATTTAAGAGATAAACTTAATTTAAAGAGGGAGGTAGAATATAATGGAAAGAACAACTTCAAAATCACCTGAAAATTATTCAATTAATAATAGTGTTTCTTATGTAAGTGAGTTCTTTGATAACAGCAATTTAACTGCTCAGATAAGAGATAATATAAATTCTTTTCAGCGTATTACAGAGGGCTTAAAAATTACTGACCAATTTAATTTTTCTACTTCAAATTTACTAAAAAATTTATCTAATATTTATAAGGTGCAGACTACCGTAGCTAAAGAAGAGAAAGAAATAAGCATTGTAGTTAGTTTGTTTTCAAAAATAGATGGAGTAGAGTCTATTTATGCTAAATATGATAATGGCTATTATGATATTAAAATATTTACTACGAATGATAAATATGATGCTGAACTTATGGAACGCTTATTTAACATTGAAGATACTATTTTTGAAGTAATGGGAACTGAAAATTTTAGCTTTGAATATTTACCTGCTAAATATCTTAGCCCCAAAGACGTTTTATCTGAAAAATATTATATAATTTTTAAAGGGTGATTGGATGGCAGCTGAAAAGGAACATCTTAAACAGGCCTGGCATAATACAATTTTAAGCAAAGAATTATCTGATCAAAAGCAGGTTCACTATCGTGATTGGATAATCACGGTAAGTTTTTATGCTGCACTGCATTTTGTTGAGGCATGGTTATCAACTACTGAAATGGTAAGTGCTGTTAAATATAAAAATAGCAATAATGTCAAAGAATCTATTCATAAGATTAGATCTGATTTAGTAAAAAAGAATACAGATAGAAGAACTGCTCATAGTTATAAACAATTATATACCATGTCAATGCAGGCCCGGTATTTAATGAACAATGGAGCAATTACAACTTATAATTATTTTGATAATTCAGATGCTGAGCGGGCAGTAAGTGATTATCTAGTTAATATAATATCTTATTTCAATTATAATGACTCTCAAGATGAATTTGAGATATCGGATATTTTAAATTGAACTCTCATTAGAACTTAAAGTTTCTGGTGGGAGTTTTTTTATTGCAACAGTGTTCTTGTGTTGCAGTGGAGATTTGCTAAAATGCAATAATAGGGAATTTTAGTTTGCAACTTTCAAGAATACTACTTTGCAACTTTCGGTAATTTTAGTATACAACAAATTGAATTATGTTACTTTCTTAATTTTATATTGTTTCATTGTAACAAATATGTTACAATGAATATATAAGAATTTAAATGAAGGGGTGAGCATAATGTTAAACTATGAAAAGATTGCAAAAAGGTTAAAAGAAGCTCGGGTGGATATGAATTATTCACAGCAGGAAGTAGCTGATTTAATTGGTAAAAAAAGAAGTCAAATCTCCTACTATGAAACAGGTGCCAGAAAAATTAATTTATCTTTGTTAAACAAATTCTCTAACCTATATGGTAAAAGTATTGAATACTTTGTTGGAGAAAGAACAGAAGAAGAACAATTAGAGATAGCTCACCGCTCAACTGATATTAAACAGGATGATCTTGAGAAAATTGAATGGGCAAAAAATTTTGTTAATAACTTATATGAATTAAAAAATATGCAGGAGGTAAAATAAAATGAGTAAAGCTAATAATCCTCTTGCTGAAACTAGAGCTATAGAAACCAGAAATGAATTTGGTTTGAGCAATACAGAAGCAATTAATATTTTTGAAGTTTTAAAATATAATGGTAATGTAAGTATTATAAAAATGTCAATTGAGAGTGGATTATATGGTCTTTTCATCAAAAAAGGTGAGGTGCAGGCAATTTTAATTAATATTAATACCTCGCCAGGCCGCCAATATTTTACTGCAGCTCATGAATATTATCATTTAAAATATAATGTTAATTTAAATGGAAAACAGAAGTCGCTAGAGAAAGAAGCTGATACTTTTGCCTCTTATTTATTAATGCCCCGAGAAGCCCTAAATTTTCATCTAAAAAAAAGGCTTACTAAAAAAAATAAGAGTAAAATTGATGTATCAGATTGTCTTTATCTCGAAAATTATTTTAAAATTAGCCACCAGGCTCTTATCTTGAGACTAAAACTGGATAATCATATAAAAAATAAAGAATATCAAAATTTAAAAGATATTAATATAACTAAAGCGGCTAAAAGATACGGATATTCAACAGAATTATACTTTAAAGTAAAAACTGATGCAGATATAATCGTAGAATCTGACTATGCTGAATTAGCTGAAGAAGCACTTGAAAATAATAAAATTTCAGAGAGTAGATATAATGAGTATCTAATTGAAGGTGGGTATGGCTACCTGGTATTTGGAGATGACGATGATAATGATCATAAAGATACTTTAGATGAGCTTGATTAAAGAAAAATTGTAAAAGCATTGAATAGGCAAGTAAAGTTAGATTTAGTTTGATTTCTAATCTTACTCTAATAGGTGAGATATTTTCTTTTTTAAAGCTTTAATTTAATGCCGCATAATTCACAAGTGCGAAATTATCAATTTAGATGGTGATAGCTACAGATTAACTTGCAGAGAAATCATTTTTGAAAAGTCTTAGGTGTAAAATCTTATTTAACGAAAGTGTAAAATATTATTTGATATTTATAGCTAATTAGCAGTTGCTTTTTCATTCTGTTAAAGGTTTTAAAATAAAAGAAATAAATTGTAAAGCTCATAAAATAACACAAGAAAACAAAAAAGAACAAGAAGAGTAGTTTTCCTCCTTGTTCTGATAGTTAGTATTTTCTTCCCAGATATCCGATTCTTTTAATTCCCAGGGATCGCCACCATTTTCTTTAAAGATAATAAAATGATGAATCCATGATTTAAAATCTTCCTCTGTAACAGGTAATTCTTCATAATTAATTCCGTTCTGTTGATAGAACAGATGGAGCTCTTCTGAATCAATATCATATTTTTCCTGAAAATTTAATAAAACATTTTTTGAGTGTTCTGGTTCTTCGACAATTTCAAAAACATCTTCTAGATTTATATCCATAGGACCACCTCTTTCTCTTACTGTAAGTTTATTTTAATAGCTGACCAATTGATTTGCAAGGAATCGGAAGAAAATTCTTCGGTGTTTTAGTATATAAAAAATTAATTATAAGGATTTTCTTGAATAAAACGAACAAATGTATTATAATTTGAGTAGATAGATTAATAAACAACTAATAATCTAATTTAAATTCTTTCTTTAACCAGGTAAATATTTCAGTTATTCCAATCGAGAATCTATCAAATAAAAATTAAGGGTGATTTTAATGAAAAAAGATGCTCATTACTATGCTTTGCTGGCAATGGCCCGTTCTGTTGGAATAGAAAAGGAAACTGCCCACAAAATAGCTTATGCTTCTCAGTTTGTTGATGATGCCAAAGTAAATAAAATAACCCTTGCTGCTGATAACCCTTCCGACTTACTTTCTCAACTTGGTGATGAAATTATTAATGCTGCCACCTGCCATAGTTATTCGGACTTAAGTACATATAATTATTCTTCTATGACGGCCAATACCTCTGCTTTTCATTTTGTCCCTGCTTATGGTCATGGTCAGGTGTATTCTTATCCTGATATTCCTTATTTAGAGTGGCGATATGAATATGATGCAACTGATAACTTTTCAAGTCAATATCAAGTTAGCAGAGTTAAGAATAATGAAATATTTATTGATGCATTCAAAAAAATTAAAGATATTTTACAGAAGTTTTTAGAAAATAATGAACAGTATAGAGATGATTCAATTGTTGAAGTAAATTATGAAGAATTTCATTCTATTCTTACTACTAGAAAAGTTGAAGAGGAGCGAATAGATGACTGGAAAGACTTTATGCTTGCTAATGGTTTGCTATCTTCTTCAGATCAAAATATTATTGAATATTATCATAATATGTGGTTAAAGAAAGCTTTTAAAGATTTCATTAACTGTGATTTTGAGAAAAGAATAGTTAATAGGGTACATTTAGCTGATGATTTTCTGCAGAGTAACTGGTATAAATACTATCAAGGAATTCAGTGGTATAAACAATTATTTTTTAAAGCAGCAGAAAAGAATGGCTTGAGTATTCCTAATAGTTATAGTTAATTTTGTTATATTGGACTTTGAAAGGGGTAAAAAATGAGAAGTTTTTGTCCTGAATGCAGAAAAGAAGTTGAGTATCATATTGAAAAGTTAGTTGAGAAAAAAGAGGTTCGGGGTCTGGAATTTGAATATGAGGCAGAAAGAGCTTATTGTAATGAATGTGGATCCGAGATTTTTATTTCTGAACTTCATGATCAGAATCTTAAAAGAATAGATAAGGCTTATAAAGGTGGTGATTCCCCTGCGCACTTTTAAAGAAAGAATTAAAAATATAGAAGAACATTTTAATAATCTAAGTATAGAGGAATTTGAAAAGAATATGTATAATGCCCGAGCTTATAAAATTAAAGCTGCTGAAGAATCAGGTTTTAGACTTTCTCAATCTGAAGAAATCACTCTGGAAATGGATTTAGATTCCTAATAACTTACAAACCATCCTTCCTCTTTTTGAACTAAGGTGATACCATTAACGCAAACGTTAGTTCAGAAAGGGGATTTTTTATGGAACAATTATTCAACTTAATCAGTTCTTATGGGTTTCCGATGGTTTTATCCATTTATCTATTGTTGCGCTTTGAAACACTGATCAGAGGTCTCAAAGAATCAATAGACACCTTAATTATTTTAACCAATGTCGAATCAGCTGAATTGAGAAGACTTAAAAAAGAAAAAAAGATTTAAGTTAAAGTGGCAGCCCCTGAATAAACAGGGACTGCAGGAGTGATTAGTTGTGAATGGCAAATAATATTTTAAACTTTTTGCTCATTAAGATTTTATATGTTTTGTTTTAATATTATCTAATCCATTATTTTGATAAAATTAATTGGAAATTTTTTGAAATAAATATTGAAATGTCATTAGATTTGATATATAATTTAGTTAGTCAGAAAGAACTAAAGGGGACGGAAAGGTGTAAATATGCCAGCGACAATAGCTGCTTATCATGGGACAGATAGCAATAATGTTGATGATATAAAAGATAAAAATTTTATCTATAAGCATGATAAATCTCATTGGTTAGGAAATGGAATATATTTTTTTATGGATGGTATTGGCGAGGATCCAATTACACTTGCTTCAAAATGGGCTATTGCCCAGAGCTGGAATAACAATGCAAAACATTATTCTTATAAAAACTATTCAGTATTAAAAACAGAGGTTAATTTAGAGAATATTTCTATTTTGGATCTTACTTCTGATGATGGTTTAGAACTATATAATAGATATCGGAACCGATTATTAAATAAATTGAGTTACTATGACTTGCGAGAAAATTATAGTGGAAATAGTGGGTTTGAATATGATTTTAAATTATTTGAACATATAAAAAACAATTCTAGTGTAGGTATAATTATTTCTCATATATACATTAAATTTACTAAAGAAAGAAAAGCACTGGTCAAATCAAGAATTCCAAACTGCACAATAATTTCAATAGATGATAATAATTATCTTGATAAAGGTTCTATAGCCGAAGTGAAAAAAGGGAGGGTTGATAATGGATAATTTAACAGAATTAAAGCAAAATGAGAAGCTGGTTATTAATTCAAATAAGTTAGAAGAGGAAATTGATGCATATTTTGATAATGTGACTAAAGAAGATTTAATAAAAGATTTAAATGAAGCTGGGATTGAGATACAGGATGCGGAAAAAGATTATGCGTCTGTTTTTGATGCCTATATTTGTAATCAAAATGAAAATTATACATTTAAATCACCTAAAAAAAGTAGCTCTCAATCTGTGGAAGAAAATGAAGTGGAGTTATTAGCAGCATGAAAAACAATAAAAGCGTTTTAGAATTTGAGAATTATTATGTTGATGAATTTGTATTTAAAAAAAATAAAAATTTTGCAAAAGGCCAGGATCAAAAAATTGATGTAGATTTAAATTTTGAATTTGAAACTGAAAGAAATCAAAATAATTTTAAAAGAATTGTGACTTGCTATATATTTGATAAAAACTATGTCGAGAATAATAAACCATTTTATCTGAAATTAAAAATTAATGGGAACTTTTCCTTAGCGAATTATGATGATAAAAATAGAAAGCATAAGGAAATAATTAAGAAAAACACTTTAGCTATATTATTTCCTTACATTAGAAGCATTATAAGTCATATGACTTTAGAAATGCAGGTTGGACCTGTACAAATGCCGCCAATGAATATAAATCATTTTTTTGATGACGAAAAAGATGAAAATTAAATATTATTTAATATCCTCTTTTTGAACTAAAGTGATCTTATTTGATCAGATATTAGTTCAGAAAGGGGTTTTTTTAACAGAACAGTTATTCAGCTGAATTGAGAAGACTTAAAAAAGAAAAAAAGATTTAAATTAAAGGGGCAGCCCCTGAATAAACAGGGACTGCAGGAATGATTAGCAAATTATTTTATCAAAAATGATAAAATAAAGTCTTAATTCATTGTTAGTTAATTTAGCCTTGCAATCTCGCACATCCCTTTTGCATTTGTTTTCATCTCTGGGACAGTCATTACAAAAACAGCGATTCTTTCTGCTCAGGTCGGTAAATTTTTTTACCAGTTCTTCCAATTTATCTGAATCTCTAAACCTACCAAAACAGGCAGTAAAGACCTGATAACTGGGAAGAAAGGGATCACTGTTGATTTCTCTTGCCCCCGGAACCTTTTCTATTTCTTCGGCCTTTTTCCACAGCAGTTTGTATAATTCTTCTTCTGTATATCTTTCTGCATTCATTTACTGCACCTCATTTTCTTCTGAGATTAAAAGCAGTTTCTCCTTGAAGGGTCTGGGCAGATAAGCGGTCTCCTGATTCTTTAAATTAATTTCCTGATAGATTTTGATAAACTGGTTTTTAACATAACTTGTGTCTTGACTGTGGCAGAGGGCGGCAAAACCACCAAAATTGCGGACAGCTTCTCTAACTCCAGGCGGCAGAGATTCCATAGCCTCCCCAGGGTTATAGTAGCCAAATTTACGCACAGCTTTTAAAGCCAGATACCAGGCTTTTCCGGCTGTGATTTTAGCTGACTCTGGTTGTTTTAGTATTTCTATTGTCTTAACTATTTCGCCGGGAGTGGGAGGCCACTGCGGCTGATTGATAATCAATTTCTTTACCGCTGCCACCACCAGCTGGTACTGATATAATTTCAGGAGATCATACCAGACCTCCACCATCATTGTCGAACTGTCATCATCAGCCTTTGGAAACTTAAAGCGGTTATTATAGCAGTTGTTTAAATAACTCAGGATTTTAATGATTTCACTTTTCTTCATGGCTATTTTCCTCCTCTTTTGCTGCCAGATACAGTTCCTTTAGGAGATTATTTTTTTGACTGGGAGCATTAAATTTAGAACTTTTAAGTTTGTTTTCCAGTTTAATTACCTGTTTTCTTAATTTTTTAGCACTTAAGATATTGTTTTTCCAGAACTGATCCTGCTGGCTGAAAGAAATAATCGCTTCTATTTCTGCAAAGCTGTAGCCTTTATTTTCCTTAGCCTTTGCTCCTACCGGACCAAGGCGGTGGAGTTTTTCTATTTCTTTTGTCCACTTTAGAAAAAGCCTGTCGGCAGGATCTTTTTTTGGAACAGCAGCCCGGGGATTATTAGCAGCTATCAGCTCAATTAAATAAGAAGCGAGTTCAGCTGCCTTTTTAAAATTATCATCTGAGTTTATCTGTTCTAAAAATTCAGCTTCCTCCTTTTTTTCAGCCTCTGTTTTTATTTGAGCTTGAGCTGGAGTTTGAGTTGGAGATAGAGATAGAGCTGGAGCTTGAGAGTTACTATTATTTGTCGAAAGCCCATCCAGACTGTTTGTCTGCAGCCCCTTATTTCTATCTGCAGTAAGCCCCTTGTCTTTTCTGGTTGAGAAGCCCTTTTTTAAGAATCTTTTCTTTTTGCTTTCCGCCTTGAGATAGCTGTAAAATTTAGGATTATATAGTTCTGCCTGTTCAATAAAACACTGCAGCAGCGGGGAGGTCGGCAGAGCCTCCAGTTTGTTTAATGCTGACTTGTAGTGGTTAATATTATTTAGAGGTTGATACTTTAAAGCATTGATGATCAAAATAATGGAGTTGTCTTTATCGTATTTAATAAAGTTATCAGCACTGAGTTTATTAACCCCCTCCAGAATTTCTTCCTTTTTTAAGCACATATCTTCTGCCATGTAACTTAAAGGCAGGTGATAAAGTCCTTCGGAAATACTGTGCTGATTGCTTAATAAATAGAGGGCGATCATCCGCGTTTTAAAATCCCAGTTTTTAACCTTTTCATCAATCCAAAAATTATCCTGAATCTTGTTATAACCCATTTAAATCATCCTTTCTGTTTATTAAGAATTTTATCACAATTTAAAATAATAATATGGAGTCCTCCTTTCTGCAAAATTCATATTAGATATTATAGCATTTGCTGGAAAATTTTTTAACAGTATTTTGTAATTATTTATAGATAGTAAATATTATAATGTGGAGGGGAGGCTGGAGATTGCCACATCTTTTCACTATTATTGTCGAATCAATTGAATTAAGAAAGAAATTGCAATATAATATAATTAGTTATAAGCAGGGAGCAATTTAAATCGGGGGTTGAGTTTAAAATGATTGAATATCTTTTAAAATTATATAAAAAGCCGAGGTTAATTATCATTGACCTGGCTTTAGTTAATCTGGCAGTACTATTTTCCTTTATTTTGCGTTTTGATGAAGCCTGGATGCAGTATTTTAGAATTGATTATTTGCTGGCAATTACAGTTATCTCATTTTTTGTCCTCTATTTTTCAGCACTCTATAATAAGATGTGGCAGTATGCCAGCATGTCTGAGCTTTATTCTATTTTTAAAGCCACAATAGTAATCAATATTATATTTGTAATCTATATCTATTTCTTTAGAGTTTCTTTTCCCCGCAGCATAATCGCCATTAATTTAATGTCGGATATCTTTTTGCTCGGAGGAATGAGGTTTGGACTTCGCCTGCTCAAAGATTATTTAAACCGCAATCAGACTCATAAATCTCAGAGCAGAGTTTTAATTATTGGAGCCGGTGATGCTGCAGAAATGATAATTAGAGAAATGCAGAAACATCCGGAAATTGGCAAAAGAATTGTGGGGCTTGTCGATGATGATCCGGCTAAGCAGTCTCTGGAGATTCACGGGAATCGGGTGCTGGGTAAAACTTCAAAAATACCGCAGTTGATTGAGGAATACGATGTTGATGAGGTAATTATAGCTATTCCCTCTGCTGATGGTAAGACAATTAAGCGGTTTTATGAGCTGAGCAATAAAAAAGAGGTCAAGGTGGAAATTGTACCTGGAGTTTATGAAATTCTAAAAGGTGATGTTTCCTTAAATCAGATCCGGGAGGTTAAGGTAGAAGACCTGCTGCGCCGGGATCAGGTGGATTTGATAACTGATGAAATTTCTGATTATCTGCAGGATAAGACTGTGCTGGTCAGTGGTGGTGGGGGCTCAATCGGTTCTGAACTCTGCCGTCAGGTTGCTAAGTTTAATCCGAAAAAAATAATTATTTTTGATATTAATGAAAATACTACCTATTTTTTAGAAAGAGATTTGCGCGATAAATATCCCAATTTAGATTTAGTCTCCATCATCGGAAGTATCAGGGACAAAAATAAGCTGCAGAAAGTTTTTGGCGATCATTCTCCAGATGTAATCTTCCATGCGGCAGCTCATAAACATGTACCCTTAATGGAGACCAGTCCGGAAGAGGCTATTAAGAATAATATCCTGGGAACCAGAAATCTGGCAGAGACAGCAGCGGAATTTAAAATTAATCGTTTTGTTCTAATTTCAACAGATAAGGCAGTTAACCCAACTAATGTGATGGGAGCTTCCAAAAGGGCAGCTGAGATGGTTGTCCAGACTATAAACAAAAAATCTGAAACTAAGTTTATGGCAGTCCGCTTCGGTAATGTTCTGGGCAGTCAGGGAAGTGTAATCCCCTTATTTAAAAAACAGATTGCTGATGGTGGTCCGCTGACAGTGACTCATAAGGATATAACCCGCTACTTTATGACTATTCCTGAGGCCTCTCAGCTTGTGATCCAGGCTGGTGCGTTAGGTATGGGAGGAGAAGTTTTTGTTCTGGACATGGGAGAACCGGTCAAGATTATGGAGCTTGCCGAAGATTTAATTTCGCTTTCTGGTTTAACTCCCTATGAAGATATTGATATTGAGGTGATCGGACTGCGCCCGGGCGAAAAACTTTACGAAGAGCTTTTATGTGATACTGAAGATAATCTGCCCACAGAACATGAGCGGATTTTTATCAATAATTTAGAAGCTGTAGACCAGGAGTTTTTAAATAAACATCTGGAGCGCCTGGCAAAACTTGCAGAAAAATCTTCTGGTAGTGAGATAGTTGCAGCTTTGGTTGATCTGGTAGAGACCTATCAGCCGAGGCGAGATAATGTCAAAAAGATTGATTTTAAAAAGGGTAAAAAGAGTTCATAATTCTGTGCCAACTTAGATCAGAAGCTGAAATCTTAGAGACACTTGTGGCCCGTTTTGACCAGCTTGATAAACGTTTTGATAAGTTGGTTAATATTCTTGAAGAGCAGAATATTGAACTGTATAATATCAAATCAACTCTTAAAAAGCACGATGAGAAACTTGATGAAATGGGACATACTATTAAAAAGATTCATAATCAAACTGCTCGCCTGAGTATTGGCCAGAGTGAACTGAATATGAAATTGATAAGCTTAAGAATTCAAGCTCAGAAAAAAACGAGAAAAATATCAACAGTATGTAAAATCACTTAAATATTAAGAAAGAAATAGCAAGAGCAGTTCTCATTTTTGGCAGAGGCTGCTCTTTTTTTATTTGCTAACAGAGCTAGTAAGAGCAAATATCAAAACTGAAATTGATAGTATAAGCAAAGAAAAGCCCTCTAATGAGGGCTTTGATTTATTAATTAGCTAATATTTTACTTTTATCTTTTTTCTGAAAGTGCGGTAATTTGGGGATAGTGTTTATAATAATCCATTTTTTTTAAGAGCTTTAACTCTTCGTTTTGCCTCCAGATAAATATTTTGCCTGCTGCCGACAATAATCAACAGACATACTTTATTATCTTCTAAAATTTCAAAAATTGCTCTATATTGTCCATTAGATAAAGTGAACTTAAAACTTCTTAATCCTTTGAGATTTCCAGATAAAGATTTGCTTTTTTTAATTGGATCATTTTCTAAAGAAATAATTTGTTTAATAGCATTTTCTTTTTGATGTTTAAGTCTTTTTAAGTCATCTTTTACTAAATGAATAATCTCAACAGAATAATTATTCATCTAATTTAATCCCCTCTTCTTCAGCAAAATCTCTCAGATTTTGTGTATTCCCTTTTTTATATTCACTTTCTGCATATGCAGTTAATTCTACAAGTGGATCTTCAATTGCCCTGGTTAATTCTACTCTTCCAGGGCTGAGATTCATAAAAAGTACATCTCCTGATTCAATATCTGCAGCTTTTCTAGCTTCTTTGGGGATTGTTATTCTGCCTCTTGAGTCCACTTTGACAACTAATTTATCACTCATTTTATCACCACCCTGTATTTTATGGGTTTTACCCACATTTATATTATATAATATGAAGAACTTTATAGCAACTCATAATAGAAACTGTTATAATTTTTCTGTAATAGGAGAAATTTTGGTTTGCAGTTTTTTGATTTACAATTTTTATTCTCCAGTCCAAAACACTTTTGTTGGAGAACACCTGAAGGTTATGCTATAATTAAAATTAATAATGAATAGATCAAAAATTTTAAAATATAAGATCAATTGGCTGCACAGGAGGTTAAAATATGCCACAGCAAAATTTAGGCGATTACTTATCGACTCTAACCAAAAAGGAACTAACTGAAATCAGACAGTACTGGCAGTTTGGCGGAATCAGTCAGTTAAACAAGTCTGAATTAATAGAGGCTCTTGCTGAAAGAATTAAAGCTCAGCTTAAAGACTGGCTTAAGTATCAGCTTCCCAGAAATATTGATTTTTTAGAGATGGTAATTGAAAAACAGAAGCAGAAGCAGAGAGTGAAAGTAACTTTTAAAGAAGTTTTACCCGATGCTTTAAATAATTTTTATTACCGGGGTATTCTTGACCTGATAGATGATGAAGAGGAAACTACAGTTAGAATACCGGCTGATTTAGTCCCCCAAATTGAAGAAGTTATAACTGACTCTGAGTTTAAAGAACAGCTGAAGAAAAATAAAGAAATCATGACTTTTGTCAGTGGTTTGCTGGTTTATTATGGGGCCTTAAGCGTAAGTGAAATTTATGATTTTTATGAAAAATATTATGATAACTCTGAAAAAGATGTAAATTATCTTTATCTGCGAAAGCTAGTAGATGAAATATATCTCTCAACTGATAGAATTGAACGTTACAGTTATTATTATCTTGATCCCGGAGTTATTAGCCCGGAAGAAATAATTGATGAAATCGAGATGAGGCAGAATGTAGATTATTATTTACCTCGAAAAAAGGATATCCTTTATGCCGGCAGCAATGAAGAGGAAAAGTTGAATTCTGTGCAGCGTAAATTCAAAAAAATGTTAATTAATGATTTTTCAATTCCAGAAGATAGGGCTGAAGATATTCTCTGGACTATGAAGCTGGATATAAAAAATGATTTTAGTTCTATGTCGATGCTGCAGGATTTTGCCATTGATTATGAGTTTAAAAATGAGAAACAGACCCAGGAATTTGTTAAGCAGCTGAATGAGCTGCACAATAACACCCGGATGTGGATTTTAAAAGGCCATACTCCAGAGGAGCTGTTTGAAGAAGAGAGAAAGCACCTGCAGCCCCTGTCAAAAAATGAAAGAGATGGTTCCGTTGGTGAACAGACAGTTGTCAAAGGCGAAAAGGTAGGCCGAAATGATCCCTGTCCCTGTGGTAGTGGAAAAAAATATAAGAAGTGCTGCCTGGGTAAGGAGAGTTGATGATTTATGAGTTCATAGTTAAAAAAAAGAAGTAGCAAATTATAACAAGAAATTAATGTTTAGAAAGTTTCTTATATAATTGAGTTATCTGACATTATGACAATGTCACTGCAGCTAATAAGAGCAGAAGAAAGGGTTTGGTTATCGCAGAATCTTATTTTTATACTTTCTCCGGGGAAGGTAAATAGAAACTGCAGAGTTTTTATCTTAGCCGGGTGCTCTGAGGGAGATCGTGATCAATCTTATGAGAGGTTATAGCATTATCTTCAAAACTTCCGACTGATGGTTAAGTTTTTTGCGGGCAGACCGTGGCAAAAAAGAAGATAGAGGTTCGGAGTTTTGAAGATAAATGATAAGCAGTAGAGTCGATATTGTCATAACAGACAGATAACATGGGATTAACGGCATGCCCTCTGGCGCAAAGCTTGCTATTAAACAATTGCGAGTATGATGGCAAACTTTGCACCAGGTCTGTGGACAACGGGCACACCGCGAATCCCAGTATCGTTACACGACATGCCTATTATTTATATATTAAAAGGTATAATTTTTTATTTTTTTAGCTGGTGTGACATTTGATTTTCTTATAACTAACTTAATCCCTTGATATAACTGTGATTATAAAAAAACAGACTAGCCATATATTATTTATTATTATAAATAGTGAGGTGTGACAGATGGAAGATATACTTAAAAAATATGGACCAATGCTTTCAGGCGAATTAAAAGAATTATTGATTGAAAAATATTCTATTAGCTCAGAAGCAGCAAGAAAAAGAATAAGTAGAGCAAAAGTAGATGGGCGCTTAATAACTCTACAGAATTCTATCAACAAAAGAAAGTTGTATTTTTCTGTACCAAACATGAAATATTTTAATTTATGGAGGTGCAGATAATGGTTACTTTAAGAATTGATAGAGATCATATGGTCTCATCTTCTGAAATTGTTCGTAATTTTAGTAAAATGTTAGATAAAACAAAAGAGTCCCCGCTTTTTATTACTAGAAATAATGATATTGAAGGTATTATGATGGATATTGAAGAATATGAAATGTTACTAGAAAAAATCGAATTTCTGGAAGATCAATTAGAAGATGCCCATATTGAAGAGATTATAACCAAACGAAAAGAAAACTTTGATCTTAAAGATGCAGTAAGCGAAAAAGAAATAATGGATTTATTAGATAAAGAATAGATTTTAGGGGGGCTTTAGTTGATGAAGCTTAAGTTTCATCCTGAAGTTAAAGACGATATTAATAATTTAGATGGAAGTGTTAAACCCAGGCTTAAAAGTACACTTAATAAAATCAAAAAATCACCTGAATTAGGGAAACCACTTGGAAATAAAAGAAAAATTAGTAGATGAAAATCTAAAAGAAAAAGAATATTTAATGATTTGGAAAAAGCAATAGATTATTGCCAGATATCATATAAAATGAGATTGACGTTATGCCTTCTGTCATATGACTTGCAGCCAATCCAATCCTGGAGATGGTTCTATGAAAATAAATAGTGAGTTTTATAAAATAGAAAATTATTTTAGTGCATATATAAATTACGACTAGAAGATTTGCTGGGAGTCTGAATTATAACACAATTATAAATTGATCAAATTAATACTTGCTGCTCACCATTATTTTAAGATATAATATTGATATATGGAGAATACGAAGATAGGAGGGGTAGAAAAAATGCCCGAATCTGAAATTTTAGATAGGATCTTAAATCGTATTGATCAACTGGATGGTAAGTTTAGCGATAAGTTTAATAATCTTGATGACAGACTTGACAGGGTAGACGAAAGATTCAACGAGGTGGATAATCGACTTGATAAGATAGATGACCGACTTGATATGATTTATGATCAAACTGTTCGCTTAACTCTGGGCCAGACCGCTTTGAAAATGGATATTAATGAGATAAAAAGTGTCTGCAATTATCTTAATAATGAGGTGGCCAGAAATACTAAGGATATTTATGTTATGAAAAATGAAAAAAATTAAATATAAAATTTTAATAATATAAGATGAAGACTCTCACCAGATATATTCAAATTTTCTGGTGGGAGTTTTTTGCACATTAATGTCGAAAAGCTTGCAGATTAATGCTGAATCAAATATAATTTGATTTAACTATACTACTAACTATATAGGAATGAGCTCAAAATATATGATAAGAAAAATAATAGAATTCATTTTAAAGCTGTTTAAAACAAAGTCAAAGAACAGGGAAGAATTAGATTTAGAAAAAGAATATATAGAAAATCAGATAAAAAAATACCATAATCTTTTTCATAACTATGGGGAATATCCCTTAAACAGAAAACAGCAGGAGGCTGTTGTTAAAAACAAAAAATATAATCAGGTAATTGCGGCGGCAGGAACCGGAAAAACTACAGTTTTGGCCTATAGAATAAAATATTTAATCGAAGAAGGGATAACACCTGAGAGAATTCTGGCAATAACCTATTCTAATAAAGCTGCGGAAGAGATGCAGATTAGATTAAAAGAAAAATTTGAGATTACTGAGGTAAATGTAAGTACTATTCATTCTTTTGCAAATAGCATTGTTAAAGAAGAGAGTGATTATAAGCTTTCTACCGTAGAACCTAATGATATTACTAATATTGTTGAAGCAGGCTATAATAAGTTTTTGAATTCTAATCAGGAGTTCAGAGAATATTTTTATAAATTTTTAAGCCACAATGATGATGAATATCTCAATGAAGATGATTTTGAAGAAAAAACCGATTTTCTTGCTGAAATGAGATCTAAAAAATATGAAACTCTCAAAGGAGAAAAAGTTAGATCGCGGCAGAAAAAGCAATAGCCGATTTCTTCTTTTTATATAATATTAAATATCAATATGAAAAAATTGCTGACTGGGCAGATAAAAGAGAAGATAAAGTTGTCTATCAACCTGATTTTTATTTACCGGAATATGATATTTACCTGGAGCACCTGGGAGTAAATAGAAAAAATGAAGTTCCAGAATGGTTTGAGTTGACTTCTCAAGAATATTTAGCAAAAATGACCTGGGCAAGAGGCCAGTTTAAAAAATATAGCAAAATTTTAGTAGAAAGCTTTGATTATGATTATCAGGAAGGTAATTTGGAAAGTATTTTAAAAGATAAATTAAAATCTCAAGGAGTTAAATTTAAAAAGAAAAGTTTTGAAGAATTTATTGATTCAGTTGCAGATGTTAACACCTATTCTTTAATTGATGACTACAAAAAATTTATAAATACTGCTAAAATAAATAATGTAAAAGTTGATCAAATCGAGAATTTGCTAACACGAAAGTTTGAAAAACAGTATTATTTTGCTAAAAGTGCAGCCATGCTATATCAGTATTATGAAGACTATTTAAAGGAAAACAGGAAAATTGATTTTAATGACATGATCTATAAAGCGGCTGCTATTCTAAAAGGAAATCCTCAAAAATATCAACAGCGATATGATCACCTATTAGTGGATGAATTTCAGGATGTATCACTGGGGCATATTGAAATTATTAAACAATTTTTTGAAGGGGATTCTCAAGTCAAATTATTCTGTGTTGGAGATGACTGGCAGAGCATTTATTCTTTTCAGGGTTCTGATCCTAAATATTTTATAGATTTTGAAAAATATTTTGGCAGGGCAGCTAAAACTTATCTTGTTGATAATTATCGCTGTCCCAGATCAGTACTGGATGCTGGTAATTATCTAATAGAAAATAACAAACATAAAATTGAGAAAAAAGTTAATGCAAATAATAAAGCAGAAACTATTCCCAAATTGCATGTTTTATCAGAGAGTAATCGCTATAAATATAAGGTAACAAAATACACAGTTAATCTGGTTAAAGAATATCTGGCAGAAGGAAATGAACCAGAAGAGATAATGATTATCTGTCGTTATGATGGAGCTGCTCCTTTATTAAAAGAAATAAAAGAAGAGCTGAAAAATGCTGGCATTTCCTATCTTGGCAAAGGTGATGACTATTATAATGTTGAGGATAATGGTAGTATTCCCGAGAATGCGGTTTCAATATTTTCGGTACATCAATCTAAGGGTAGAGAAGCAGATAATGTTATTTTATTGCATATGGTAAAAGATGATAACTTTAGTTTCCCGACAGTTGATAAAGAAAATAAGCTGATTGAGCCGGTTAAACTTAACAGGATTAACCACCTGGAAGAAGAAAGACGGCTGTTTTATGTTGCCATTACCAGAGCAAGTAAAAATCTTGATATTTTAACCCAATCTAATAATATGTCCCCGTTTGTAAAGGAAATTGATTCTAATTTAGAAAGAGCGGAGACTTTAGATTTTTCTGGAATTAAAACTGATAATAATTTTAACTTAACAGCAAAACTCTATCGGATCTGGGATTCGGATAATGATAAAATAAGGCAGTCGGGACTGCTGGAAACTAGAACAGATGAGACAATAAATTTTATTTCCTGGGAAAGCTGGGGCTTAAAAGAGTTAGAAAAAAATGTCTGGTATAAACTAAGAAATTTAAGAGTAAAAGAATTTAAGGGGCAGAAGCAGATTCACTTTACAGCAGACACAGAAATAATTGATCTTTATCAGGAATGATTAAATAAAAATATTAAACAAATTGATTTTTAACCTGACACTTTGAAACTTAAGCTGTCAGGTCTTTTTTATGACTAAATTTAAGCTGTCACCTGTTTTAGTTGTGGCTGTCACAATAGATAATTGTTTCACAATCTCTGAGAGGTATTTTAAAATAGTAAGTGAACTGAGAAAGTGAAATAAAAAACTTTTAGGGGGAATATTATGTATAACAACCTATTTTCCAGTGGTGAAATTGGAACAATGAAAAGTAAAAATCGAATTGTAATGACCGCAATGGGAAACTATTTAGCAAATACAGATGGAACTGTCTCTGAGGAAGACATAGCCTTTTATACTGCAAGAGCTAAGGGAGGAGTTGGAATAATAGTTACCGAAGCCACCTGTGTCGATGATAAAAGGGGTAGAGGAAACACCCATCAGATTTCGATAGCAGATGATAAGTTTATTCCGGGTTTAAAAAAATTAGCAGAGTCTGTCCAGCAGTATGATAGTAAATTGATAGCACAGATCTATCATCCAGGACGCCAGGGAGTAAGTGCTATTAATCAGAAACAGGGCATGTTAGCACCAAGTGATGTAGAATGTGAAGTTGTGCATCAGCCAATAGAAGTAATGTCTCTCCAACAGATAGAAGAAATGATAGAAAAATTTATTGATGCTGCAGAACGCGTAAAGAAGGCTGGGGTGGATGGAGTTGAAGTTCACGGGGCTCACGGTTATTTAATCAACGAATTTTTAAGCCCTTACACCAATCGAAGGAACGACAAATATGGTGGTAGTTTTGAGAATAGGATGAGATTTTTGGAAGAAATTGTGATGGGGATCAGAGACCGTTGTGGCGAAGATTTCCCTTTGCTTGTCCGTCTTTCAGTTGATGAATTTTTGGAGACAGTTGGCAAAGCAGATACAGGTTTAAAATTAGCTGAAGGGATAAAAATAGCACAGAGATTGGAAGAATTAGGAGTTGACGCTATTGATGTTAGTTCTGGAATCTATGAAACAATGAATACTGCCTGGGAACCAACTTCTTTTGCAGAGGGTTGGAAAATCAATCTGGCTGAGTCAGTAAAAAAGAAGATTGAGATTCCTGTAATTGGTGTTTCTGTTATCAGAAACCCTGAATATGCTGATCAGCTGCTTAAGGACGAAAAAGTCGATTTTATTGGTTCGGCCAGACAGCATCTTGCAGATCCAGAATGGTCAAATAAGGCTAAGACTAATCGGGAAAATGAAATAAGAAAATGTATTTCCTGTCTGCGCTGTATGGAAACTTTAATTTCTGCTGACCAGAGACCGGGTGGATTTGAATGTGCCGTCAATATTAAAGCTGCTGCTGAAGTTGAGTATGCTGAGCTAAGTAAAAACGGCAAAGGTGAAAATGTGGTTATTATCGGTGCTGGCCCATCTGGATTAGAAGCTGCCAGAGTTCTAGCAGAGAAAAATTATAAGCCTATTATTTTCGAAAAAGAAGATAAGATTGGAGGCCAATTACAATTAGCAAAAAGACCGCCTAAAAAAGATAAGATAGCCTGGTTAATAGATTATTATCAGGAGCAGCTCAAAAGATTAGATATAGATTTACGGTTAAATACTAAAGCAAGTATAGCCAGCATTAAAGAAATTAATCCCGCTGCAGTATTTGTAGCCCAGGGATCAAAGCCAATTATTCCCGATATTAAAGGGATTAATTCCGGAAATGTATTAAGCTCAGAAGATATTTTAAATGATCAAGTTGAGTTAAAAAATAAAAAAATTGCAGTTATTGGCTCTGGAATGACCGGAATCGAGATTTCTCATTTACTGGCAGAAAAAGATAATGATTTAAGTTTATTCGAAATGGAATCTGAGATTGGTGCGGACCTTTATTTTCAAAATCTAATTGATCATATGAACTATATAGGAGAACTTGGAGTCGACTTATATCCAGAGCATAAACTAATTGAAGTCAGAGATGGAAAAGCAGTTTTTGAATTAATGGATAGTGATCAAACTAAAGAATATGATTTTGATTATATAATTTTAGCTCTGGGCAGAAGAGAAAATGAAGAACTAACAGCTAAAATCAAATCAGAATTTTCAAATGTCAAAACATTGGGTGATGCAAATAAAGTTGGCAAGATTAGAAATGCAGTTGAAAGTGGATTTAAGGCAGCTTGTTCTATATAGTTAACTTAGGGAGGTATATGCTAATGAAAGATAAAGAACTGGACATGATTGAAAAAAAAGCCAGAGAAACAGAAATCAGAGATGATGTTTGTTCACGCAGTACATTTTGTGGATTAAGCAGTTTTTTTGATTTTATATCCGAAGACATAGTAAATGCGTCTTTAAATCTTGCTGGAGGGGGCGGTGCTGCTAGTGGAAGTTGTGGAGCCTATACAGCTGCTCAGTTGGCAGTTGGTTTAAAGTTTAATCCCTCAATTAAAGAAGTAGGAACTGCCGAATTTAAAGAACAGGAAGAATTGGCTCAGGTTAAAATGATGCAGTTTAGAGATTTATTTATAGAAGAATTTGGAACAACTCTCTGTCCCAAAATCCAGAAAGATTTATTTGGAAAGGAATTTGATTTTACTAATCTAGAGGATACAGAAAATTTTTTTAATATAGAAGATCATGCAGAAAAATGTGGAGAAGTGGTTGGTAAAACAGCACGACTTGCTGCTGGATTTATTGAAAAAAATAATTAAAGAACTGAGTTATGATTTAATATCCTAAAAAAATGGAGTGATAATTATGTCAAAATATGCACAGACATGTCCTATTATTTATGGAAAAGGCAGTACAGAACAATTAGGCCAAGAAACTAAAAATTTGGGCTGCAGTAAAGTCCTGTTGGTTACTGATCAGGGAGTAAAGAAAACAGCTGCTTTTAAAAATAGTGTTAAGAGTTTGGAAGAAGCTCAGATAGAAGTTGTAGTTTTTGACAAAGTAATTCCTGATCCACCAGATTATATAATTAATGAAGGTGGAGAACTTGCTCAAAAAGAAGAAGTAGATGGAATTGTAGCAGTTGGAGGCGGAAGCCCTATGGATGCAGCTAAAGGAATCAACATTCTAATAAATAATCCTCTACCGATCAACCAGTATTTTGGAGATCCAACTTATCAGCCTGGAGTGCCGGTTATTATGGTTCCTACTACAGCTGGCACGGGAAGTGAAAGCACTTCAATTGCTGTGGTAACAGATACTACCAATGATGCTAAAAATTCTGTGATCGGTAATGCGGATCTTGGAATTCTGGATCCCGAAAACACAACTTCTCTTCCTTTTGAGATAACAGCCCAGACTGCGATTGATACTCTGGCTCATGCAGCAGAAGCAATTACCGCTAAAATCCCTAATCCTCGCTCTGAATTAATGGCAGTAGATGCAATAGAGAAAGTAGTCAATAATTTAGAAATTGTTTTAAATGACAGTGAAAATCTGGAAGCCAGAAGGGATTTGCTGCTGGCCAGCAACTTTGCCGGAATTGCTTTTAATGATGCCCTGGTCCATTTAGGGCATGCACTGGCACATTCCATTGGAGCTAAATTTCACCTGACCCATGGAGTAGTTTGTGGATTAGCCCTACCGGAAGTGATGATTTATGCCGCTGAGGTGAAGCCGGATAAGGTAAAAACTGTGGGAGAAGCCTTTGGTCTAAACTTTAGTGGAGAAGAATCAGACTCCCAAGTTGCTGAGAAAACAGCTGCAGAAATCAGAGAATTTGTAAAGAAAGCAGGAATTAAATCTTTTGCAGAATTGGGAATTAGCAAAGAAGAATTGGTAGATACAGCAGATATGGTAATGGCTGATGCCTGTTATAATTTTGTACCCAGAGAATTAACTACAGCAGAAATAGAAAATATCCTTGCAGAGATGTACGATAATTATAAATAACAAATATTGCTATAAATAATATTTTCACTCAAAAAACTTGTATGTTATAATCAAAGCATACAAGTTTTTTATTAAGGGTGATTTTATGAATATCGATGATTTAAAATACTTTATCAAAGTTTTTGAGAATGAAAATCTAACCAAATCTGCAAAAGAATTATTTATAACTCAGCAGGCATTAAGTCAGAAGATCAGTAAACTGGAAGCAGAAATTGGAGTTAAACTATTTGAGAGAAATTCCAGGGGGGTTAGTCCGACAGAGTTTGCCGAATATTTTTACCCAGAAGCTAAAGGGCTGAAAAAATATTTTGATGATTTTAAAAGTGAGGTATATAGAAAGGCAGAGAAAGAAAAAAAGAAGTTAAAAATTGGTTTTTCACCTGGAACACTGCAGGTCTTGAATGCTCAGGATATTATTGAAAACAGCCGCCAGGAACTTGGGATTGAGATCGAAATATCTGAGTTTACTGATGTTGACTGCGAAAAAAATGTTTTAAATAATAATCTTGATCTTGCAATCACAGTTAACCCGCAAAATAGTGATGATTTTAATTTTAAAAGTTTATATCATGATAATTTTGCAGTGGTGGTTAAGAAAAGTGATTCGCTGGCCAAAGAAGATGAACTCAAACTTGTCGATATCAAAAATAGAAAACTAATCCTATTAGATGAGACATTTAGGATGCAGACAGTACTGGAGCGAGAATTTAAAAAGGCAGATTTCGAGCCGGAGGTTTACAGCCGCTGCAACCACGACTTAGATGCTGCCTATGAGTTTGTGAGTTTAAATAAGGGGGTATTTGTTTTTGTTGATTCACTGATATATTTAGAGCGGTACCCTGATTTAAGCAAAATCCCGATAAAAGATTTGGAGTCAAAATGGGAGATTGGAATTATAACCAAAAAAGAGGCAAATATCGGTCCAAATGTTAAGAAATTTATAAACTTTTATGAAGCTGAAAATGATTTGTAATATTCACTCTCACCAGCGTATTTTAGGTGAGAGTTTTTTAATTACTATATTTTTGCCATTACTTTTTCGGAAAAGATTTGTGGTAATCAACTGTTGAACTTAGATAATTGTGAAGGTACAATATAATTAGAAAAAATAAAGAGTTAAAAACTTTAATATTTCCATAACTAGGGGAGCTAAAGATGTTAAAAAATCGGGAATGCAAAATAGTAAAAAAGTTGATTAGAACTGACAGCCCTCTTGTTATTAAAGAATTAGCAGCTGAATTATCGGTTAGTACCAGAACTATCAGATATGATTTAGATAAAATTGAAGATTGGATTGAAGAAGAAGGACTTAAAATGCACCGTAAGCAGGGAATAGGTATTTATCTTGAGAGTAATGCCAAAGATAAACTCACAGAAATTTTGGATCTTGAAATAGAGTATCATCGAGCCTATACTCCAGAGGAAAGACAGCACATTATTTTAAAAGAACTTTTAGCCAGAGAAGAACCAATTATTGTCAAAGAATTTGAAATAAATTTAGATGTCAGCGAAGGAACAATAATCAAAGATTTAAACAAGGTAGAAAAGTGGTTAGCTAAAAGAGATTTAGAATTAATCCGTAAGCCTAATTATGGAATAGAAATCAAGGGGGATGAAAATAACTGGCGAAAAGCGGTTTTTGACTTTTTAGAAGACAGTAGTACCGAAGATGAAGTAATAAATATCCTTAATCTATTTGAAAACACCAAAAGTTTACCTTCTTTTATTGATTCTTATAGCGATTTATTAAATTCTATTAATTCTACTCAGGTTAAGTTTGTAAAAAATCTTATTAGAGACACCGAAAAAGATTTAGATTATTCTTTTACTGATGCTGCATTTTCTGCCTTAATCCTCCATATAGTAATTGCTCTGCAGAGAATTATTAAAAACAAAGATATTAATATGAAGTCTAAACAGCTATTGATTCTTAAAAATAAAAAAGAGTTTAAAATCGCAGAAGAGATAGTAAAAAAGCTGAGTTCTAAATTTAAAATAGAAATTCCAGAGTCAGAAATTGGTTATATTACTCTTCATCTTCTGGGAGCGAAGTTCCGCCATCTAGGTGATTTTGATTTTAAAGCTGATAAATTGTTTGATGATAAATTACTAGATTTAACCTATCAGCTGGTCGGAATTGCTGCTAAAATTTTAAATTTAGAATTAACTAATGATCAGGAGTTAATTTATGGTCTTGCGCTTCATTTAAAACCTACCTTAAATAGAATAAAATATGATCTTAATATTGAAAATCAATTAGTTGCGGATATTCAAGAAAAATATCCTCAAATTTATCGTGCTTCTAAGATAGCTGCTGGAGTAATCCAGACAGAGATTTTTGGAGAAATAAGAGAAGAAGAAATTGGTTTTATTGCAATGCATATTGGAGCTGCAGTAGAAAGAAAAAACGTTAAATCAAAACTTAATAATAAACTGAAAGTTGCATTAGTCTGCAGTACTGGAATCGGAACAACTCAAATTTTGGCAGAAAGATTGAAAAATGAATTTCCTAATTTAAAAATTGTAGATACTTATTCTTATCATGATCTAGAAGCCGGTAGTTTTGAGAAAGAGATAGAGCTTGTGATTTCTACTATTAAATTACCGGGAATAGGGATTAATAAGATTCAGGTAAACCCTCTCTTAAAGGAGGAAGATATTAAAAATATAGAAAATTATATTATAAATATTTTCAATAATAAGATTTATCAAAAAAATAAAAAAATTGAAGAATGTGAGGGATTAAGAGGAAAAGTTAATACAGATATTGATCAGCTAACTGCTGAGACGATAGAGCTATTAAAGGCAAATCATCAACTGCTGGCAGAAAATGACCTGGAAAATGAATTAAAAGAATTATTTAAAGAGCATTTAAAAGAGGAAGCTGGAGATAACAAGAAAGAAATTCAAGAACTAGAATTAAGTGATATTTTAAATCCTGGTTTAATAAGAGCTAAAGTTAGATGTAAAGACTGGAAAGAAGCAGTTAAAAAAAGTGGAAAATTGCTTTCAGCTGCAGGAATGGTGTCTGAAAATTATATAAAAAATATGATTGGAAATATTGAGGAAAGAGGGCCTTATGTAGTAATAACTCCAGGACTTGCACTTGTTCATGCTGCTCCAGAGAGGGGAGTGAAAAAAGTTGGTATTTCTTTGATAACTTTAAGTAAAGCAGTGAATTTTAATCATTCTCAAAATGATCCGGTAGAAATTGTCGTTGCCTTTGCCTCTCCAGATAAAGAACAGCATGTTAAAGCTTTAAGTAATCTGGTAGATAAATTATATAATAGCAGTTTAAGGGAGGAGATAATTTCTACTGAAGATAATCAAAAGATTTTAGATTTACTAAAAAATTAAAAAAGGAGGGTCAGTTTAATGCAAAAGATTAATACTTTAACTGGAGAAATTGAGGTTGAGGATTTAGGCTTTGTCCGAATGCATGAACATTTACTTACCGATCCACCTGATTTAAGGGTTAAAAAAGATTCGGACTATGTTCTTGATAGTCCTCGTAAGGCTGTGGAAGAACTTAGAAAATTGGAAAAAACAGAAGTTAATACTTTTGTAGATGGAACTACCATAGATTATGGAAGAAACATTGATCAGATGGCTAAAATTGCAAAGAGAACAGAGATTAATATTTTGGCTACTTCTGGTTTTAATCGTGGTCTATTTTTTGAAGACTGGGTTCATAACTATTCTTTAGCTGAACTTACAGAACTTTTGATCAGAGAAGTGACTGAAGGTATAGATGGAACAGATTTGAAAGCAGCTATTTTAAAAGCAGGTAGTGATTATAATCGAATTACTAAATCAGAAGAGAAAACTTTTGTGGCTGCTGCAAATGCCCATTTAGAAACAGGAGCTTCAATAAAAACTCATACTGAAATGGGAACAATGGGAATGGAACAGCTGGATATTTTTGAAAGAGAAGGAGTTGATCTTGCGCGAGTTCTTTTAATCCATATGGATAGAAATTTAGATTATGGATACCACAGAAGGGCTTTAGAAAGAGGAGCCAACATTATGTATGATGGTCCATCCAAAATTAAATATTATGCAGATCAAAAGAGAATAGATATGTTAAAAAAATTAGTCGATGATGGTTTTATAAACCAGCTTTTTATTTCTAATGATATGGGAAGAAAGTCTTATCTCAAATCCTATGGAGGAGGACCGGGTTGGGAATATATTCAGCATAAATTTATTCCCCGGCTACTTAGAGAGGGCTTTACCCAGGGACAGATAGATACCATTTTTATTGATAATCCAAAAAGATTTTTGCCATTTCAGCAGATACAGGAGGGTAAGTAATGATCTCAGAATATTTAACTAAAGATAATATACGATTAGGTGTTGAAGCTAAAGACTGGAAAGAAGCAATAAAAAAGTCTGGAAGCATTTTAGAAGTTAATAATCTAATAGAAGCCGAGTATATAGATGCTATGATAGAAATGGTAAAAGATAAAGGGGCATATATTGTAATTACTCCAGGTCTTGCCTTACCTCATGCTCGCCCAGAAAAAGGAGCAAAAGAGAATGGGTTAAGTCTTTTAACTTTAAAAGAACCGGTAAAATTCGGTCATTCTAAAAATGACCCAGTAAAGGTAGTAATCAGTTTCTGCGCTGCTGATGACAGCACTCATACTCAGATGTTAAGTGAATTAGCTGAATTTTTAAAAGTTAAAGAAAATGTTAATTATATAAAAGAAGTTGATTCTAAAGAAGAACTGCTTTCCTATTTTGAAAACTATGATAGGGGGAGGTGAGAGTAATGAAGATTTTGACAGTATGTGGAGCGGGACAGGGCAGTAGTCTTATTCTTAAAATGAATGTCCAGGATGTTGTGGATGAACTTGGACTTGATGCTGAAGTAGATAATGGTAATATAAGTACTGCTAAAAACTCTGGTGCTGATCTTATTCTGGCTGGAGAATTTCATGAGGATGCTCTAGAGGATTTTGAGGTCCCTGTGATTACTGTTTCTGATTTTATGGATAATGAAGAAATAAAATCAAAAATACAAAACTTCTTAGAGGAAAAGGGGGAGTAATGTAATGGATGGTTTAGTTGCTGTAGCGAGATGGATTGCTAATAATATTTTTAGAGAGCCAGCAAGTTTGATTGGTCTGGTTGCTCTAATAGGCCTCTTATTACAGAAAAAAAGTACAAGTGATGTGGTTACGGGAACTATAAAAACAATACTTGGATTTATGATTATCCAGGGTGGTTCTACTTTAATAGCAAATTCTCTAGGAGCATTTGGTCCTATCTGGCAGAAAGTATTTGGAATGACCCAAAGTGCTCAGGTTGGTGGAATGTCAACAAATGAATTTTTAAGTAGCTATGGTGGAGCAGTAACCTTAATTATGACTTTTGGATTTTTAGTAAATGTTTTATTAGCCCGGATTACAAAATATAAGTACATTTATTTAACAGGACATATGATGTTCTGGGTCAGTTTTGTTTATGCAGGAATAGTTGTTCAGGTTTATGGACCGGGAGTTTCCCAGATGTGGATGATCATCAGTGGAGCAATTCTCCTGGGAATTTACTGGACACTACAACCTGCTTATCTACAAAAATATGTAAAAAGTTTTACCGGCAAAGATAATTTTGCTGTAGGTCACACCTTCTCAACTGGTGCCTGGTTGGGAGCAGTTTTAGGTAAGCATTTTGGTAATAAAGATAATGATACTGAAGATTTAAATATGCCGGAAGGGCTTGGTTTTCTAAAAGACAGTAATGTTGTGATTGTTTTAGTTATGGGAATAATGTATGGCTTAGGAGCTCTTTTAGCCGGTTCTGAATTTGTAGGGCAATATGCTGGGAATAAAAATCATATAGTTTTTGGAATTCTAAAGGGTTTCCGGTTTGGTGCAGGGATTGCTGTTGTACTTCATGGAGTTAAATTATTAATTGGAGAGATTGTTCCTGCTTTTAGGGGGATATCCAAAAAATTAGTACCCAATTCCAAGCCTGCTCTTGATGTTCCTGTAACTTATGCCTATGCTCCTGCTGCTACAATTATTGGTTTTGCAGCCTCTTTTGTAACTATGGCTGTAATCATGATAATTATGGGCGCCACTGGTTTTTATGTTTTTGTTCCTCCTATGATTGCTATCTTTTTCCATGCTGCTGGTGCTGGAGTTTTTGGTAATGAAACTGGTGGAGTGAAAGGTGCTATTATTGCTGGTGTTGTTGTAGGTGCAATTATTACATTTGGTCAGGCAATATTTATCAAATATATTATCCCGGATACTGTAACTGAATTTATACTCTGGGGTGGAGACACCGACATGTTTGTCTTTGGTACTATTTTAAAGTGGATAATGAGCTTATTTGCTTAAGTTTGTAGGAATAAAAAGGGGGTTCTTTTAGCCCTCTTTTTTGAAAATTAGGAAGTGATTTAATGAAAAAATTAGCAGAAATAAACTGGAAAGAAGCAGAAAAAGAATTAAAAGGTAAAACAGTTATACTTCCATTAGGAGCAGTTGAGGCTCATGGTTACCATCTACCATTGAGTACAGATAATTATATTGCTCAAAAAATTGCTGAGATTGCTGCCGAAAAATTAGATGCTTTATTATTACCTCTTATTCCATATGGCCAGGTATGGTCTCTACGAAATTTTCCGGGATCTATTTCTTTGAGTGATCAAACCCTCATTTCTATGATTGGTGATCTTGCTAAAAGTTTAGATCATCATGGAGTAGAAATATTAATAATTATTAATGCTCATTTTGGTAATAAGTCAGCTTTAAAAAAGGCAGAAAGACTTATAAAAGAAAAATATGATATTCAAATTTTGCGTTTTACCCATCCTGGTTTAAAAGATCTAGAAAGAAAATATATTGAAAGCAGCAGAGTTCATCCTAACTATCTTCATGCTGAAGAAATTGAAACTTCAATGATGCTTCAGGTGAATAGTGACCTTGTAGATATGAGCAAAGCAGAAGCAGATAGTCCAGAAATTCCAGAATATTTTAGTAGTTATTCTGTACCCTGGGATCAGATTACTAATAAAGCAGTTTTAGGTGATCCGACACAGGCAACAAAAGAAAAAGGAAAGAAATTAATAAAGGGAATAGCAGCTAAAATTGTGGAGATAGTCAATAATTTTGAAAAGGGGGTTGAATAATGTCTTTTGCAAGATATAGTGATAAAATATCTGAGATTTTAAAAGCAATTGATAAGAATGAAAGCAGAAAAATAAACAAAATAGCTAAAAAGTTTGTAGAGACAATTAATAATGATGGTATAATCCACGTTTTTGGTTCAGGGCATTCCCATATGCTGGCAGAAGAAGTATTTTATAGAGCTGGAGGGCTGGCAGTTATGAGTCCGATTTTTGATTCGGGAGTTATGTTGGATGAAGGAGCTATTAAAAGCACTAAAATGGAGCGTTTAGAAGGTTATGGAGAGATTATTATAAATAATTATGAGCTGCAGGAAAAAGACTTAATGTTGGTTGTCTCCAATTCTGGTCGTAATCCTGTCCCTATAGATGCAGCTCTTAAAGCCCAAAAAGAAGGTTTAGAAGTAATTGCTCTTACTTCTCTGGAATATTCTAAAGCTAATGATTCCAGACATCACACTGGAAAAAGATTATTTGAAGTAGCAGATCATGTTCTTGATAACCACACTCCTTATGGAGATGCAGTAATAGATTTTGAAATAACTAAGGCTGTTCCTGGTTCTACTATTGCCGCTTCCTATATTATTAACAGCATTATTGCTGAAACTATTGCAATTATGAAAGAAAAAGATATGGAAATACCAGTTTATAAAAGTGGTAATATAGATGGAGCAGATGCAGATAATAAAAAATTAGCTCAAAAGTATGGAAAAAGAATTAAAGATTTATAAATTGGAGTATAATCTTATTTGGAATTACTTAGTTTGTGTTTGATTACATCTAAAATTAGATAATTAAGAACTCCTGTTAGCTGTTTTTATTTCAGCTGACAGGATTTTTGTTTTCGAGCGAAATTTCTACCCCTTTTCAGACTCAATAAATTTAATCAGATTTCTATAAAATTCAATATTATCATTAGACATGCCTCGTATTTCGTTAAATAATAATTTAAGTTGATCATTATTTAATATTTCTTTAGTAATATTATTTTCACTCACCTGATAGCTGTTATAATCAACTGCAAGTAGTGTATCAATACTGCAGTCTAGGGCTTTAGCAATTTTTTTCAGTACATCATAAGCTGGCTCCTGGTTTTTGCTTTCATAGCCGGCAATGGTTGAGCGTTTAATCCCGACGATCTCAGCTAAATCTTTTTGAGTAAAACCTTTATTTTTGCGAGCTTTTTTAAGGTTTTCACCGAAAGTCATAAAAAATTCCTCCAATTTTGTCGAATAATAAAAACTAACAAAAAATTTATAAAAATAGCTTGACATTGTTCTAATTTAGAACTATAATAAACTTGAAATGTGATAATTATAAACTAAAGTTCAGAAACAAGAAATGGACAGAGTTATCCCTTGCTCTTTTTGCAGACAAAGGAGGTATTAAATATTGATAGTAGATTAGATAAAAAAGGGTAACAGATTTCAGTTGGCGCTGTTCTGTTAAAGTTAATACTGAATAATTATATCACATTCGTTGAAGGGTGTAAATTTTAAGGACCCGCTTTTTGTGTTAAAAATCAGAATCTTTGGAACAGTCGGTTTAATAAGTCCTGGTGGTTCCCGGGAGGGATCTCTTTTGAGTAAAAAATATAAAGAAGAGCTGACAGACTTAGTTAAGTTTCAACCTGGAGATAAAATATACAAACTGTTTAAATATCAAAAGGTTTTAGTAAAAGGGCAAAAAGAAAATTTCGTAATCCAAATAAAAAAAGTCAAATAAGAAACTAACCTGGGGCCGTGGGCCGGGAAATTTATTTTTCCTGGCCCTATTTTTTTGTTTTAAAAGTGTACTTTGGATTTTGAAATGAATCTTGAAACAACAAAATAATAAGGAGGATTTTAAATTATGAAAAAAATTCTTAGCTTAATAGTATTGGTATCATTACTTTTTGTTCTCACAGCTTCAGTTTCTGCTCAGGAGTATACCTTAAGATACGGTCATGTTTTAAATGAAAGCCATCCTTTTCACGAAGGTTTTTTAAAAATGGCAGAACGAGTAGAAAAAAGAACTGATGGTGATCTGCAAATTCAGGTTTTCCCCAGCTCTCAATTGGGAGTAGAAGAAGATGTTTTAGAACAGCTGAGATCTGGAGTGCCCATAGCCTGGAATACTGATGCAGCACGTTTAGGTACTTATGTGCCCGGGCTGGCAGTTGTTAACGCTCCCTATTTTGTTGATTCAATCGAGGAAGTTCAAAAACTCCGCCAGACTCCGACCATGCAAAAATGGGAAAAAGAACTGGCAGAAGAATATGGTATCAAAATACTTTCTTTCTCCTGGGTTCAGGGATTCAGGCATTTTATGACCAATACCCCTGTCAGAACTCCCGAAGATCTGAATGGATTAAGAATCCGAACTCCACCCGCACCAATCTGGCATGAGTCAGTGGAAGCATTAGGTGCTGTGCCGACAGCAATGAATTTTGGCGATATTTATACCGGACTGCAGCAGGGATCTGTTGATGGAGCGGAATTGGTTTACAGTAATATTCCTGCTGGAAATTTATTTGAAGTTTTAGATTATGTAAATGAAACCAGACATTTTTTATTAGTTAACTTTCAGGTGGTAAGTAATCAGTGGTTTGAAAGCCTCCCCGAAGCTTATCAGGAAGTTTTAGTAGAAGAATCTAATAGAGCTGGACTGGAAACTTCCCGGAAATTAGCCGAACAGACTGAGGAAATAAAGAAAACTGTCCAGGAAGAAGGAATGACAATTATAGAAGATGTTGATCTGGAAGCATTTAGAGAGGCTGGAATGCAGGCCTATAAAGAATTAGATTTGATGGATGAGAGAGAGCAGATTTATAAAGAAATGGAAGCAATAGAATAGAAATAAATAATGTTATCCCCGGTCAAATCTGGCCGGGGTTCTTAAGGAGGTTTAGAGTTGGAGACTGCAAAAATTATTTATAATAAGATCTGCCAGATTGAAAAGATGATTTCAGGTATATTCTTAGTTTTGATTATGGTAATTGTATTTCTGTCGGCTATTGGCAGAGCAGTAGGGCATCCTTTAAATTGGGCAATTGATATTTCTGCTTTTCTTTTTGCCTGGACGGCATTTTTTAGTGCGGATGTTGCGATGCGCCAGGATAGACACTTAAGTGTTAAATATATTGTTTTAAAACTACCCGAAAAGATTCAGTACTATATTACTTTAGCAAATTACTTAATTATTGTTGTTTTTCTGGGTTACCTGATTAGATTTGGATTTATTCAAACTTATAATACTAGATTTAGAACCTTCCAGGGTATTCCGGAACTCAGTTATGCCTGGGCAACACTCAGTGTTCCAGTCGGTTCAATTTTATTATTAATTTCTACGATTGTTAAGCTGCATCATGTCTATAAGTCAAAAGAGGCAGCCTCTGTTAAAATGGAAAATAAAGAAAAGGTTGATCAATTAAGTGATTAATTTAGGGGGAAGATAATAGATGCTGGAAGTAATAATTATATTTGCAATATTTCTAATGATGGGGATGCCCGTTGCTTTTGCGATTGGAATTTCTGGATTTTTCTTTTTCATGCAGGAGCCGGCACTGCCCTATACAATGCCAGTGCAATTAGTTTTGTCAGAAACTCAGAGTTTTACCCTGCTGGCAATACCGATGTTTATGTTAGCCGGAAATTTATTAAATAATACAGGAATTACGACTAGATTATTAGATTTAGCCTCAGTCTTAGCAGGACATTTATATGGCACCCTGGCCCAGGTTACGGTGGTTTTAAGTACCTTGATGGGAGGAGTATCCGGATCTGCAATTGCTGATTCTTCCATGCAGGCCAGAATTTTAGGACCTGATATGACAAAACAGGGGTATAAAAAGGGTTATTCAGCGGCAATTATAGGTTTTTCGGCCCTGATCTGTATAGCAGTTCCACCGGGGATTGGTCTGGTTCTTTATGGGAACATTGGTGAAATATCAATTGGAAGACTTTTTACAGGAGGAATAGTACCCGGCTTAATGATGATGGCTTTTTTAATGGCTGCAGTTACCATCACCGCCAGAAAAAAGGGTTATACTCCGGAAAGAGAAAAAATGGCCTCGATTGATGAAATCATCCCAACATTTATTAAAAGTATCTGGGCCCTTTTATTTCCGGTAATTTTAATTGTAGGTTTAAGATTTGGTTTAATGACTCCCTCAGAGGCCGGATCTTTTGCCGCAGTTTATGCAATTGCAATTGGGGTTTTTATTTATAGAGAACTGAGCTGGCAGAGATTTATTGATTCAGTTAGGGACACAATTGGTGATGTTGGAATGATAATCTTTTTAATATCCCTCTCATCACTATTTAGCTATGGAATCGTCTGGGACAGAATACCTGTGATTTTAACAAATTTTTTGTTAAATATTAGTGACAGTCCGCAAATAATATTTTTAATAATCCTCACATTTTTATTTTTCCTGGGAATGTTTATTGACTCAACAGTAATAATTTTACTTTTAACCTCAATTCTGGTGCCAGTGATTACCAGAATTGGCATTGATCCTGTGCATTTTGGAGTAGTGATGGTTATAACCTGTGCTATGGGATTACTGACACCTCCGGTGGGGGTTGCAATGTATTCGGTTTGTTCGGTGATGGAATGCTCAGTTGGTGAATATATGAAAGAAAGTTATCCCTTTTTATTAGCATTATTTGCAGTAATAATTTTGTTGGTGTTTTTTCCTCAACTGGTAATCTTTTTACCTAATTTGATTTTCAACTAAGATAATTTGAAATTAAGATCTGATTTGAGCTTAGGAAAGGAGATTTAAATGGAAATTAAAGTTGCAATTATAACGGGTGCTGTTAATGGAATTGGAAGAGCTATTGCTGATCGATTAGTGGAAAATGATTATACTGCAGTAATTTGTGATATTAACAAAGAGGAAGGTGAAAAATTAGAGGAAAAGAGTTCTGATCAGGAGGGAGAGTACAGGTTTAAACACTGCAATGTGGCCAAAGAAGATGATGTAAAACGAGTAGTTAATGAAGTTAGGGAAGAATACGGCAGGATTGATGCTCTGGTAAATAATGCGGGGATTATTAAAAGAAGAGATGGTGAAAAAATAAGTATAGCTGACTGGGACCAGGTTTTTGCAGTTAATTGCAGAGGAGCATTTTTATTCTGTAAATATTTACGGCCTGCATTTAAAAAACAAAAAGAGGGAAGAATTGTAAACATTTCTTCTATCGCGGCTAAAATGGGTGACATAACTTCTGCTCCGGGATATGGTCCTTCAAAAGCAGCAGTTGATGGAATAACTAAAACATTTGCCAGAGATTTAGCTCCTTATAATGTAACAGTTAATGGAGTTGCCCCTCATGCAATAGAAACTGATATGAGTTCAGAGTGGTCAGCAGAAAAAAGAGAGAGAATAATTTCTGAGATTCCGCTTAAGAGGCTGGGCCAGCCGGAAGATGTTGCAGGTGCTGTAAGTTTCCTATTATCAGATGCTGCTGGTTTTATCACTGGCGAAATAATTGATGTCAATGGTGGATTTCTGATGGATTAATTATTCAATAGAAAAATAAATGGAATAACCTATAGGAGGAATAAAGTTGTCAGAAAAAATTTTGATTACCCCAAAATCATATTACAAAATTAGAGATAAAATGATGCCGCTGCCTGGAGATTATCAGCCTATTTTTAATGATACGGGTAAAACCTTTACTGAAAAACAGATGCTCAATTTAGCTGAAGATGTGGTGGGAATCATAATCGGTGTTGATCCGATAAGCAGAAAGGTAATTGAAAATGCTTCAAAACTAAAAGCAATTTCTAAATACGGTGTCGGAATGGATAATATTGATCTGGAAGCTGCCAGAAATAAAAATATTAAACTGGATAATACTCCGGGCACCAATAATGTATCTGTAGCGGAGTTAGCTCTGGGCCTGATTTTTGCAGCCGCCCGTAATATTCCTCAGGCAG
The DNA here is from genome assembly GCF_004362045.1 of Halanaerobium saccharolyticum. Taxonomy (GTDB): domain Bacteria; phylum Bacillota; class Halanaerobiia; order Halanaerobiales; family Halanaerobiaceae; genus Halanaerobium; species Halanaerobium saccharolyticum_C. Next base: position 144,096 of record NZ_SNWX01000004.1, read on the forward strand.
TTACTTCTGTCAAAGAGGGAGAATGGAAGCGGATCAAGGGTACAGAATTGACTGATAAGACTTTAGGCTTAATGGGCTGTGGAAAAATTGGCCGAGAAGTGGTAAAGAGAGCTGCCGGAATATTTAAGTCCATTCAAGTCTATGACCCTTATTTTGATGATAATGATTTTATTAAAAAATATAAGCTGCTGATGCTGGATAAGGACAGGCTGCTGCAGGAAGCAGATTTTGTCTCCCTGCATCTGCCGCTAAATAAAGAAACAGAAAATTTCATTTCCAGAAAAGAACTTTCATTAATGAAAGGTGATGCTGTGTTGGTCAATACTTCCCGGGGAGGCCTAATTGATGAAGCTGAGTTATATAAAGCACTAAAGAATAATGAGCTTGGAGCAGCAGCCTGTGATGTTTTTTCGGAAGAACCTCCAGGTAAACATCAATTGTTAGAACTTGATAATTTTCTGCTGACTCCTCACATGGGTGCCAATACAAAAGAGGCAGTGGAAAAAATGGCGGCTGCTGCCACCAGAAATTTAATTGCAATGCTAGAGGACAATTCAGCAGGAGGTGTTAAAAATTAATAATAAAAGTTTAGTTTTAGAAAGAAATTCTGCTTCGAAAAAAATATCGACTGCAGAAGAAAAAGAGCTTTTAAGAAAATATACAGCCCAAATTTCTTCTAAAATTAAAAATATAATCATTATCCCGCCAGATTACACCCGGAAACACTCGGGTTCGGGTAGACTGACCAGAGAATTATATCAACTTTTAAAAGCTGACCATCGAGTTGATGTTATGCCGGCCCTGGGGACACATAAAGCAATGACAGAGCAGGAAATAAGGGATATGTTTGGGCAAGAAATTCCACTTGAGAATTTTTTGGTTCACGATTTTAAAAATGATATTCAGAAAATAGGAGAAATCCCGGATAATTTTGTTGAAACAATCTCTGAAGGAAAGTTAAAAAGATCAATCGAGGTCAAGATAAATAAAAGACTGGTTAATGGAGAATATGATCTTGTAATTTCGGTTGGTCAGGTTTTGCCTCATGGAGTTGTGGGGATGTCAAATTTCAATAAAAATATTTTTGTGGGCTGTGGTGGCGCGGAAATGATAAATGTTTCTCACTATCTGGGTGCTGTTTATGGAATAGAGCGTTTACTTGGCAGAGGGGAGACTCCTGTCAGAAAATTATATGATTATGCGGAAGATATCTTCTTAAAAAATGTAGATGTTGATTATATTTTAACTGTTAATTCTACCGAAGTGAATAAAGAGACCGGAACGACTGATCTGCTGGGCCTTTATCTTGGTCGAGATCAAGATATATTTAAGTGGGCAGTTAAATTAAGTCAGCGGCACAATATAACTCAAGTGTCGGAGCCCCTGGAAAAAGTAGTTGTTTATATGGACGAAAAAGAATTTAAATCTACCTGGTTAAGCTGTAAGGCAATTTATCGGACCAGACTGGCGATAGCTGATGGAGGAGAGCTGATTGTAATTGCTCCGGGCTTAAAAGAATTTGGAGAATACGAAGAGGTAGATCAGCTAATTAGAAAATATGGGTATCGAGGTAGTAAACTAATCAGGAAAGAAGTTGAGAATAATGCTGATCTAAAAAATAATTTATCAGCAGCAGCCCACTTAATCCACGGTTCAACTGAAGGTAGATTTGAAGTCACTTTTGCGACTGATAAATTGAGCCGCGAGGAGGTTGAGGGGGTAAATCACAGTTATTTACCTCTGGATAAAGCGCTGGCCCGCTACCCAATTTCTCAATTTGATTCCGGGTTTAATACTCTGATTAATGCCGAACGGGTCTATTATATTGACAACCCAACAACAGGACTCTGGACCTCACAGGCCCTTTAATTTATCCGGAATCAGGATAAAAATAATTCAGCTGAAATCAGGACAGGACTGGAATCAAGATAAAATTGAAATCAGGATAAAACTGAAAATAGGATAAGAATAGATTGATTGGAGATAGACAGATTAAATTAGTAATTAAATGAGGAGGAGTAAAATGGATATTTTTGATATTAAAGATAAAGTTGCGGTAATAACCGGTGCCGGTGGAATTTTATGCAGTAAAATTGCGATTGAACTTGCTAATCAGGGAGCTAAAATTGCGCTTTTAGATATTAATCTGGATAATGCATTAGAAGTTGCAGCTGAGATTAAAGACAATGGCGGGGAGGCTTTAGCAATCAAGACAGATGTTTTAAATAAAGAGAGTTTAAAAAATGCCCGCCAGGAAGTCTTAGATAAATTTGGCAGAGTGGAGATCCTGATTAATGGTGCGGGCGGCAATAAAAAAGAGGCAACTACCAGTGAAGAGGTTGATTTCTTTAATTTACCCCAGGATGCCATAAAATGGGTCTTTAATCTTAATTTTTTAGGTACTGTTTTAGCTTCCCAGGTTTTCGGAGAAGAAATTGCTGCTAATGATAAAGGAAGTATTATAAATATTTCTTCGATGGCGGCTATTAGTCCTCTAACTAAAACTATTGCTTATTCGGCAGCTAAAGCTGCTGTTAGCAATTTTACCCAGTGGCTGGCAGTTGATTTAAACCAGAATTTTTCTGAAAATATCAGAGTAAACGCAATTGCTCCTGGATTTTTGTTAACAACTCAGAATAAGTATTTACTGATTGACCAGGAAACAGGAGAGGAGACCGAAAGAGGTAAAAAAATTAAAAATAATACTCCAATGAACCGTTACGGCAGCCCGGAAGAATTAATAGGAGCGGTAATCTGGCTGGCCTCAGATGCATCTTCTTTTGTAAATGGTTCAATTATACCGATTGATGGTGGCTTTGCAGCTTACTCTGGAGTTTAATATATATTTTAGAGGAGGTAAAAAATGTACATTCTGGCTCTGGAGTTTAGTACTTCAGCTGTTAAAGTGACATTGTTTTCTCAGGAAAAGGGAATTATTAAAAACTTAAGCAAAAATTATGATGATACGATTGGAAATATGGAAAGACAGTCAGCGGAGGAACTTTATAAATTTCTTATAAAGACGGCCGCTAAATTAATCAACGGCTTCACTAAAGCAGAAAAAAATAAAATTGAATTAATCACTCTGGTCAGCACCTGGCACAGTTTTCTGGTTTTAGATCAGGACAGAAAGCCGATTACTGATATTTTAACCTGGGCTGATACATCTGCCGGTGAGACAGTTTTAAAATACAGAGAAAACAAAAAAATATCTCAGACGGTATATCAAAAAACTGGCTGTCCTGTTCACAGTATCTATCCGCTCTGGAAGTTTATCCATTTAGATAAAAGCAGTTTAAAGTTTGAGCGGCTATCTATTTCATCTAAGCCGGAATATATTTTCGAAAAATTAACTAAGCGCCGGGCAATTTCTTTAGCATCTGCTTCGGGAACCGGGTTGTTCAATATAAATAATCTTAACTGGGACCAGGATATACTTGATTTTGCCGGTCTCTCATCTGAACAGTTATCACCACTAAAAGAGTATGATTTTCGAGCTTCTTTAAGTAAAAAGGCCGCTCAAAAACTTGACTTAAAATCAGGACTGCCGGTCTTACTTCCCGGCCCGGATGGGGCTTTTAACCAGATAGCAGCCGGTGGTTTAAAATCTAAAATTATGACACTTTCAGTTGGAACCAGTGGTGCTCTCAGGGTTACATCAGATAAAGCTAAAATTCCGGACCAACCATCTACCTGGTGTTATTATGGTGCTGAAGGAAAAAGAATAGTCGGGGCAGCTACTTCTGGTGCCGGCAACTGTACTCAGTGGTTTAAAAAAAAGATAAAAGAAAATAATTCTAATTTTGCTGAATTGGAAAAATCTATCGAGGATCTAAATAAAAAAGAAGCCCCGATTTTTCTGCCATTTATTTATGGTGAGAGATGTCCAGGCTGGCAGGATAAGCGAAAAGCTCAGTTCTGTGAAATTAAAGGCAGCCATTTTTCAGCCGACCTTTATTATGCAGTTCTGGAGGGAGTTTTATTCAACCTTTATCAGTCATATTTAATAATTGAAGAAATGGGTTTAAAACCTGAAAAGATCAGGATTTCTGGAGGTATTACAAATTCTGAGAAGTGGCTGCAGATGGCAGCTGATATTTTCGGAAGAAAACTAATAGTATCTAATTTTAAAGATTCTTCGACAATGGGATCGATTATTCTGGGACTTAATGCTTTAGGCTTAATTGATAAGCTAAGTGATTATCAGCCAGAAGAAGGTAAAGTTATTGATTTTAATTCAGATCGACATCAATTTTATCAGTCACGATTTGAAAAATATAAATATTGGTATCAAAAAACTATTTAAAGGATGATTATAATGAATACAATTAATAAACTGAAGGAGACAGGTATAGTTGCTGTTGTTAGAGCAGAAAATGCAGAAGAAGCGATTGAAATTGCAAAGGCAGTCAAAAAAGGTGGAATTAAGGGAATAGAGATTACAATGACAGTTCCCGGAGCAGTGGATGTGATTTCTGAATTAAGTCAGGAATTTAAAGAAGAGGATATCATAGTAGGAGCTGGTTCTGTCCTGGATGCCGAAACTGCCAGAGCCTGTATTCTGGCCGGGGCGGAATATATTGTCAGTCCCTCTTTTAGTAAAGAGATGGTTAGATTATGCAATCGGTATCAAAAGCCTGTAATACCGGGAGCAATGACAGTTACCGAAGTGATTACAGCTATGGAGGCAGGTGCTGATCTAGTTAAGATTTTTCCGGCCTCACTTTTTGGTCCAGAAATAATTAAGGCTATCAAAGGCCCGGTACCTCAGGCACCACTGCTGCCTACAGGTGGAGTCGATCTGGATAATGTTGCTGAGTGGATAAAAGCCGGAAGTGCAGCGGTAGGAGTTGGAAGTTCCCTGACTGCTGGTGCTAAAACCGGAGATTTTGATAAAGTTACTCAAACTGCGGCGGCTTTTATAGAGAAAATTAAAGAGGCTAGAGAAGCTTAGCTCTAAGATAATATATAAAAGCTAAGTCCTAATATCAAACTGCGGCATAAATATTATTGATAAATCTAATTGAATAGAAACTGGAATCCTGCTGTTTTCTGTAATTTTTAAACGGCAGGATTTTTATAATATAGTTTATCGAATTCATATTAATAAAATAATTTTAAAAAAATTCTATTTTTTTGCAGGAGATTTTGATTTAGTGTTGAATTAATTAATTAGGTTAACTAATAAATAATACAAATTAGGTGATTATATATGACAAATTCACGACATAAATCTTATAAACCCTTAAATATAAGACACGAAAATATAAAACAATTGATTAAACTACTTAAAAATTCGAAAAGAAAACTATCCAGAGCTGATATTGCAAGAGAACTTTCTTTGAGTACTCCAAGTGTCTCATCTATTGTAAATGTTTTAATAGACAGTGATATAATAATTGAAACAGATGATGAGAATATCGGAAACAATGTCGGCAGAAAACCAATTTTACTTAAATTAAATGAAGACTGCGGCTATTTGCTGGGAGTATTAATTTCCGAAAAAAAACTAACAATTGCTCTAGCTAATTATCTAGGTGAGGTAATTAAAGAAGAAAGTTTTTATTATAAAGACAATAATAAAAAGTGTTTAGGTTTTTTAATTGATAGTATTGAACACCTTTTAAAAAATAATCAAATTGATTTAGATAAATTATTAAGTATTAGTATTTCTTTTCCCGGGGTATATGATCATGATGAACAGGAAATAAAATTTGCCCCGCACAGTGGTGACTGGCAAAATGAGCCAATAATTAGCCGATTGAATGAAGAATATAACTGCCAGGTTAAGATGGAGAACAATGTTAATACAGCTGTACTTGGCGAAAAATGGCAGGGTAAGATTGCAAAGAAAAATAATGCGGTATATTTAAAACTGGGAAATGGGATTGCAGCAGGAATTATTATTAACGGCCAGTTATATCGTGGTTATAATAGTCTTGCAGGCGAAATCGGATTTTCTGTAACCAGTTCTAAGCAATTAACAGATAAAATAACTGATAGTGGTTCTTTTGAGCAGCGATTTAATACTGATACAATGCTTGAAGAAATAAGGAAAGAAATTGGAATTGAAGTTTCAGATTTTAATGAGTTAAAGACTATAGTTAAAGATAATCCAGAACTGAGTCGATATATAGACAATGTTAATCAAAATGTTAAGATGTTATTAATTAATCTGATAAGCATTTTAAATCCAGAAGTAATAGTTATTGGAGGAGAATATAGTCAGATAATTGATAATTATATTGTTGATCTAAAATCACAGATTTTAAAAAATGTTCCATTTGCTGCTGAGATTCTAGTATCTGAGTTAGAGGATGAGGTTTATGTTTTAGGAGCAATAGCAAATTCTCTCCAGAATCTTGAAAGAGAGTTAATAAAAAAATATTTTATGGAGTGATTAAATTGAATGTTTTAAAAAGCGATACACTGGGTTATAAGATGATCTTTTCTAATCAGCGATGGGGGGTTGGATATAAAAATTATTCTCCCCAGCAAGATCTGGTCTGGCAGAGACACTTTGAGAGTGATGAGGGATTTATACTTTTATCAGGTAAATGTTGTTTGTTAACTAAAAATGAGGGAAAGATAGATATTAACTGGCTGGAAAAGTCAAAATTTTATCTGGTAAAAAAGAATGAATGGCATTTTAATTTGATGTTTAAAGATGCTGAAATATTTATAGTTGAAAATAATGATGTAAGTGAGTCAAATACTGAAAACGTAAAGCTTACAGAATCGGAGCAAAAATTCTTAAATAAAAATGAAGAAATATTAGATTTATTAAAAGAATTTTCTTAATATTATTACATGGAAAGGGGGTAAAATATGCTGCAGTTATTAAATGCTGATCTGATAACTCCATATCAGATCAAAAAAGCAAATCTTTTAATCCAGAACAAAAAAATTATTAGCATTGGTAACAATATACATCAGGATGCAGAAACTCTAGACTTAACTGGCAAATATATAGCACCTGGTTTTATTGATATCCACTTACATGGGGGTGGCGGAGCTGATTTAATGGATGGTGATGTAGATTCCATTTTAAAAATTGCTGAAAGTCATATTAAGTACGGTACCACAAGTTTTTATCCTACTACTTTAACAGCAAAAGATGAAGAATTATTTAAATTGTTTGATAATTTAAAAATAGCAATATCCAAAAATAACAAAGGTGCCAGAATTATGGGGGTTCACTTAGAAGGTCCATATTTATCTGCTAATCAAAAAGGAGCTCAAGATGAAAGATTTTTAAAAGAACCAATCGCAGAGCATTATAAAAAAATTATAAATAGTTCAGATTATATTGCGCGAGTTACCGCAGCACCAGAAATACCAGGAGCATTAGAATTGGCATCTTTTTTACAGCAAAAAGGTATTATTGCATCTATTGGGCATACTGATGCAGAATATCAGGATATGCTCAAGGCGCTTGAACATGGATATAGTTTACTGACTCATTTTTATTCGGGTATGAGTTCCTTAAAGAGGGTAAATGGTTCTAGAGTCCTTGGAGCTGTAGAATCAGGATATTTATTTGATGAATTTAATGTGGAAATTATTGCAGATGGATATCATCTGCCACCTGAATTATTAAAATTGATTTATAAGATAAAAGGAGCAGACAGTATAGTTTTAGTGACAGATGCTATGCGTGGTGCAGGAATGCCGGAAGGTAAGTCTATTTTAGGTAGTTTAGAAAATGGTATAGAAGTAATAATTGAAGATGGAGTTGCAAAGATGCCGGATCGTCAGGCCTTTGCAGGCAGTGTTGCAACAATGGACAGGCTTGTTCGAAATATGATTAAATTAGCAGATGTTCCCTTAACTGAAGCAGTTAAAATGGCTACACTTACTCCAGCAAAAATAATGGGTATTGCTGATCAAAAAGGAACTATCTCTCAGGGGAAAGATGCTGATTTGGTTATTTTAAATAAAGAATTAGAAGTTGAAATTGTTATTGTAGAGGGAGATATACGATATCAAAAGGGATAAGAATTATTTTTTAATTAATTAGTTAGTTAACCTAATTAATTAACTATTAAGGGAGGTGATGCTGCTAATAAAAGCGATATGGAGTTTTTATGGTCTTTAGAAATTATTAAAACAAAATTATGGGGGTATAAAAAAATGAAGAAAATTTTATCTTTGCTTTTCGTATTTGCTTTGTTATTAACCTTTGGGCAGACTGTTATGGCTGAGACAATCACTTTAAAACTCGCTGAGAATCAACCTGCAGATAACCCTGTGACAAAAGCAGATCTCTATTTTGCTGACTTAGTTGAAGAAAAAACAAATGGGGAAGTAGTAATTGATGTACACTATGGTGCCACTTTAGGTCAGGAAGCAGAAACAATTTCTATGGCTCGTACTGGTGTTGTTGCAATGGCAAGAGTAAATGCTGTACCACTGGCAGAAGTTGTAAGTGATGTTGGAGTATTTAATCTACCTTTTATTTTCAGTAATTATGATCATCTCTGGAATGTACTAGAAAGTGATGTTGGAACAGAAATTAATAGCAAACTTGAAGAAGTTGGTCTGGTAGGTCTTACCTGGTTTGAATCTGGTTTTAGAAGTTTTTATACAACTGAACCGGTAGCAGAACTAAGTGATCTGGCAGGAATGAACATCAGAGTTCAGGAAGCTGAATTACCAATGAAAATGGTGGAACTTCTTGGAGCGAACCCAACACCGATGCCTTATGGTGATGTTTACAGTGGCCTACAGACTGGTGTAATTGATGGTGCAGAAAATGATTATGTAAGTTATTATACTTCAAGTCATTATGAGGTTGCTCCATATTATGCAGTAGATAATCATATACATCCACCAGCAATTATCATAATGAATAAAGCTAAACTTGAAAGTCTTTCTAAAGAACATCAGCAGGCAATAATGGAAGCTGCAGAAGAAGCAAAAGAATTTGAAAAACAAGAAATGAGAGCTTTCCAGGATGAATCTAAAGCAAAAGTATTAGAAGCTGGAGTAGAAATTACAGAAGTAGATACATCAGAGTTTCAGGAAGCAGTAATGCCACTTTATGAAGAGTATCCTGAGCTCCAGGGTTATATTGATAGAATTATTGAATTACAATAAACACTTATTTACAGGTATAATCCTCTGCAAAGGGGATTATACCACTTTAAATCTGGGGGTAAGCTTATGCCAAAAAAATTGTTAAATCAAATTTATGAAGGTATTTATAAAATCATAACTTTTATCTGTGTTTCTTCATTAATAGTTTTAGTAGCTTTAGTCTTTGTATCAGTGGTTATGCGTTATGTATTTAGTTCGCCAATTAGGGGGGCTCAGGAGTTTTCGATATATTTATTATTATGGTTTGGATTTCTGGGAATCATTAAAGGTCATAGAGATGGAAACCATATTAGTATAACCTTTTTTGTAGACAAGTTACCTGAAAAAGGGAAAAAAGTAATGAATTTATTTTCAGAATTAATGATTATGCTATTTAGTGGAACAATGTTTTATCAGGGGCTTAAGTTATATGAATACAATATAATTAGTCCATTACCTGCTACTAATATTCCTTCGAGAACACTTGCTGTTTTAATAAGTATAGTAGGGATAATGTTAGTAATACAGAGCACTATTAAAATGTTTTTTATGGTGTTTAGGGAGGGAGAAACATGGAGCCGGCAATAATTATACTCTTAGGATCATTTTTTCTTTTAATATTTTTAAATGTCCCGATAGCTTTTGCAATGGGTATATCTTCGGTTTTAACAAGTTATTATCTAGACATTCAATTAATCATGGTATTCCAGCGCATGATTTCTGGTTTGAGAACCTTTACTTTTCTGGCAGTTCCATTTTTTATTTTAGTCGGATTAATTATGGGGAATTCCGGTATTTCTGAAAAGATAATTAAATTTGCAAGTCTTTTTATCGGTAGAATCAAAGGTGGATTGGCCATGGTTAATGTATTGGCCAGTATGCTTTTTGGTGGAATTTCTGGTTCATCATCTGCTGATGTATCTTCAATTGGGGCTCTTTTAATTCCTTTGATGCAGGAGGAAGGATATGATGATGATTTTTCGGTTGCAGTAACTACAACTTCTTCAGTTCAGGGAGTAATAATTCCACCAAGTCAAAATATAATTTATTACTCACTTGCTGCTGGCGGTTTATCTGTTGGACGTTTGTTTATAGCTGGTTATATACCTGGAATTACCCTTGGTATATTTTTGATGGTCTTATGTTATATTCTAGCTAGAAAGAGAGATTATCCAACTGGTGAAACCATTGCCTTAAAAGAGGTGCCTAAGGTTGTGTTTGATTCATTTTTAGGACTATTTACTATAATTATAATTATTGGCGGTATTGTAGCTGGAGTATTTACTGCTACTGAATCAGCGGCAGTGGCTGTGGTTTATGTTCTGTTTTTATCTCTCTTTGTCTATAAGTCGCTGACTATAAAAGATATAATTAAAATTTTTAATCAGTCTATTGGCACACTCTCAATGATCATTGCAATAATAAGTACCTCGAGTGCTTTTGCCTGGCTGCTGGCTTATTTAAATATTCCACAGCTATTATTAAATTCACTCCTAGGCATAACTGAGAATAGAATAATTTTATTGCTTTTAATTAATGTTATTCTGCTCTTTTTGGGAATGATAATGGACATGGGAATTATAATCTTACTTATAACTCCAATATTACTGCCGATAGTTGTACAACTTGGAATGAACCCAATTCAATTTGGGATCATGATGATGTTGAATCTGGGTATTGGCTTAAATACCCCTCCAGTTGGGACATCTTTATATATAGGCTGTGCAATAGCCGGTATAAAAATTGAAGAAACTTTAAAGATCTTAGTGCCATTTTACATAGTAATGGGAGCAGTGCTTTTATTAACTACATTCTGGCCAGAATTTACATTATATTTACCAGATTTAATTTTCTAATTACAATTAATCAAATAGGAGGAAACAAAAAATGAAGATAAATGTTTATCAAGACAAAAAAACAACAAGTAAATATGCAGCAGAAAGAGCTAGAGAGATTTTGATTGAAAGTATCGAAAAAGATGGGGAAGCAGTATTTATTATTGCTACCGGTAATTCTCAACTTGATTTTTTAGCAGCACTGGTAGAGTTTGATGATATAGATTGGTCCAAAACTAAGCTTTATCATTTGGATGAATATGTAGGTATAGATGAAACTCATAAGGCCAGTTTTAGAAAATATATTAAAGAAAACTTCATTTCTAAAGTTGGTGAATTAAAAGAAATTAATTTAATTGATGGCATGAATGATCCAGAAAAAGAATGTCAGAGGTTGAATCAAAAAATTAAGGAAGAAGATAAAATCCAGGCGGCATTTGTTGGCATAGGTGAAAACGGTCATCTGGCTTTTAATGAACCACCTGCAGATTTTGAAGAAGAAGCGCCTTTTATTATTATTGAGCTGGATGATGTTTCCCGAAAACAGCAGGTTAAAGAAGGCTGGTTTGAGACTATTGCTGATGTTCCCAAAAATGCGATTACGATGACAGTTAAACAGATTATGAAGTCAGAAAATATTATCTGCACAGTGCCCGGTTCAAGAAAAGCCGAGGCTGTAAAAAATTGCCTGGGAGATGATAAAATTTCAGTTGACTGTCCTTCCTCAATTTTAAAAGAGCATAAAAGTACAGATGTCTTTTTAGACGAAGATTCGGCAGAATTGTTATAAATTAAAATTATAAATAAGACTCCCTTTTAAAAAAACGGTAGTATAAAAAAAGTGGGACATAGAAGGGAGTCTTTTTATAAATACGATTTTAAATATCTTAAATATTTTGAATTTGACAAAAATAATAAAGTGTGTAATAATATAATAAAGTTTTTTAAATAAAATTGCTAACGATGGCAAAAAAAATTAAAGCAAGGAGGTTATTTTTTGAATTATTTTGCCAACGATGGCAAAAAGGGGGACAAAATGAGAAAAAATATTATTTTGCTGACTTTTTTACTTATCGTTCTAGTTTCTATTTCCGTAGGTGCTGAAGACATAGTTTTAAATTATTACTCTCATGGCGTAGAAAATGGTACCAGAATGGATATTATTGAAGAGTTTGAGGCAACACATCCTGGAATAAAAGTAAATTTAGTAGAATTACCACAGGATACAAATAAAAAGTTACAGATGATAAATACTATTTTACAGTCTCAGGATAATTCAATGGATATTTTTGATTCTGATGTGACATGGCCACCAATTTTTGCAGCTGCTGGTTGGGTAGAGCCTTTAGATGGCTACTTATCTGAAGTTGAAATGGACGATTTTTTACCTGGACCGGTTGGTGCAGTAACATACATGGGTAAAGTATGGGGAGTTCCTTATCGTACAGATGCTGGAATGCTCTATTACAGAAAAGATCTTTTAGAAAAACATAATAAAGAAGTGCCTAAAACCTGGGATGAATTAATTGAAACTTCCAGGTATATTATGGAGAGGGAAGAAGGAATTAAAGGTCATGCAGGTTCCTGGGCTCAATATGAAGGTTTAACCTGTAACCTGATGGAATTTGTCTGGAGTTATGGAGGAAAAGTGTTTAATGAAGAAGGAGAAGTAGTCTATAATAGCCCTGAAACAGTTGCAGCTGTTTCAACAATGACTGATATGATTAATAAAGATAATATTATGCCTAATGGTATAGTTAATTTTTATAGTGGTGATGCAAGAGCGCCTTTCTTCTCCGGTAAACTTGTATTCTTAAGAGACTGGCCAAGTGGATGGCGTAAGTCCCAGAATCCTGATAACTCTCAGGTGGTTGGAAAAGTGGGAATTGCAGCTCTTCCAATGGGAAGTCCTGATCAGAGAAGTTATTCCACTCTGGGCGGCTGGCAGGTAATGGTTTCTAAGTATTCAGATCATAAAGAAGAGGCAGTTGAATTTGCCAAGTTCAGAGGCGGTAAAGAAGCTCAGAAGATGGCTGCTCTAGGTCTAAGTCATATTCCTGCTAGAGAATCATTATATTCTGATTCTGATATTCTAGAAAAAATGCCTTTTATTGAAGATATGTTTCCTGCTTTTGTAAGTGCATACCCAAGACCTAAGTCTCCTTATTATGCAGAGGTTTCCAATATTCTGCAGGTGGAAACACAAAAAGCATTTGTAGAAGATAAAACAGCAGCAGAGGCTGTAAAAGATGCTGATCAAAGAATTAAAGATTTACTGGGACAATAACTAATAAAATCTGGGGCTATGTTCGCATAGCCCCCAAACTATTGGGGTTGATTGAATGAAGGCTAAAGACAAAATGGGATATTTATTTATTATTCCTTCTTTAATTTTGATTTTTGCTTTAATATTGTATCCTGTATTTAATACACTTTATTTAAGTTTTTTTAACTATAGGGTTCAGACAATGGCATTAGGAAAGACTTTTGTTGGTTTAAGAAATTTTATTAAAATCTTTAATGATGAGACTTTTTTTAAATCATTAAAATTTACCCTGCTTTTTACAGTAGTAGCAGTAAGCATGGAAACCATAATTGGAATGATCTTTGCTAATATAATGAATAGAAAACTTCCAGGTCAGGGAATTATTAGAACTTCAGTTTTAATCCCCTGGGCTATTCCTACAATAATTTCAGGTTTGATGTGGAAGTTTATGTACAGTCAGCAGTACGGCATAATTAATCATATTTTTTTAAAGTTACAGTTTATTAAGGAAGCAATTCCCTGGCTCAGTGATTCTTTTGTTGCTGTTATCGCAGTAATTATTGCAGATGTCTGGAAAACAACACCATATATGTCGCTTTTAATCTTATCCGGCCTTCAGACAATTCCGATTCAACTTTATGAAGCAGCAGCGATAGATGGAGCAAATAGAAAAGATATTTTTCTTAAAATTACATTACCACTAATTAAGCCGGTTTTATCTGTAGCTATTTTGTTCAGGGTGCTTGCTACTTTTAGAATATATGATTTAATTGCAGTTTTAACAAGTGGTGGCCCGGCAAATGCTACTCAAAGTTTATCTTTATATACTATTAAGACATACTTTGATTTTGGGAATATTGGTTATGGAGCTGCACTTGCAACTGTGACTTTTATAATTTCCCTACTCATTAGTTTATTGTTTTTAGATTCTCTTAAATCAAAATTGGAATAGGGGAGATAAAATGCTAAAATTATCAGATATTAAAAATAATAAGTATTTAGTAAATTTCTTATACCTGATATTTTTTATATTTTTTGTTGGTACAATTGCTTTTCCTTTTATCTGGCAGTTTTTAAATTCTTTTAAAACACAACGGGATCTTTTTAGTGTGCCGCCAACATTCTGGCCAACTGAGTGGACTTTAGAGAACTATATTGATGCTTTTACCAGACAGCCTTTTTTGTTATACATAAAAAATAGTTTTGTAATTGCTATTTTAAGTACCTTTCTTTCTATTACAATAGGTAGTCTGGCCAGTTATTCGATATCCAGAACAAATATAAAGTTTAAAAAAACATATTTATTATTACTGTTAAGTATTACTCTTTTACCACCAATCACAATTGTTAACCCTTTATATATGCTCATGAGAAGCTTGAATTTGTTAAACTCTTATTTGGGGCTTGCAATTGTAAATACAATCTTTGGACTGCCGCTTGCAGTCTGGTTTTTATCAGGTTTTTTTGATACGATTCCTAAAGAATTAGAAGAAAGTGCTTTAATAGACGGAGCAACCATTTTTCAGGCTTTTTATAAAATAATTGTTCCTTTAGTAATTCCCGGTATTTTTACGGTCAGTATTCTAGTTTTTATAGCTGCCTGGAATCAATATTTATTTGCTCAAATTTTAAATCCGCTCAGGGTTAGAAGGACTATTACAGTTGGAATAACACTTTATCAAACGGATTACACAATTCCCTGGGGAACAATTTCTGCAGCATCAATTATTGTCACTGTACCTCTTTTGATTTTAGTATTATTACTGCAGAGAAAAATTATTTCTGGAATGCTAGAAGGTGGAGTAAAGGGATGAGCAGAGAAAAATTTAGCAGTATATATAATCAAAACTATATAGGTGGATCTTTTTTGAGAAAAGAACTTAAAGGGCATTTTCAATTTTATCGTTATAATTATGCTGCTTTAAGTGTAGATGCTGCTAAGGGTAATTTTAAGATGAAGGATTCACTAAATGATTTTTTATTTACAAAAAATATAATTAGCAAAAAGGAATATAAAGCTTTTTATGATTATTTAAGAGAGTATTTCTATTCGTTTTCAGAGCTTGCAGATTTAAGTGATGAAGAAATTTATGGTGAAATTCAAAAGCATAGATGGAATATTTATAGGGGTCAAGCTTTTTCAGATTTAAGAGAACTTAGAAATAACAATTTAAAAAAGTGTTATAATAAATCACAACAAATTAATGATTTAGACTCTTTGTTAAAAGAAATAATCTACTCTGATTTAGAAATTGAGAAGAGGAAAATGCAGAGTCCAATAAATAAAATTGAGAACCTAAAAAAAGAAATTTTAAGAAGTGATAAGGAACTAACTTTAATTGCAGATCACTATACTCAGCTGCCTTTTTTATTGAAATTAATTTCTGATAACCTACTTAATGGAAAAAAAGAAATTGAGATTAAAATTAATCTTTTATTAAAAAAAAGGACTACGGTAGCTGAACCTGATCTCAGTGATTGGGAATATTTAAATAGCATTGCCAAAAATGATCAATTAGAAAGTTTAGTTCAAGACTATAGATTTAAGCTTTTATCATATAATAGTTACAGTCCTGGAATTGATTTATCAGAGCTCGATCTGGCTGTAAAAGAGATATTTTCAAGAGCAGTAAAAAGAAAGAGCCTTGTTATTGGTTTTGGAGAAAGTTTAATTTTTTCACTAAATCAATCTAATTTTGACTATTATATTTTAGCTGCAGTCAGATCAATTAGAGCACAGCGTTATACAAATCTTTACCGGAATGGATCTGTAAACATACCCTTTATTGCCGCTAAAGTTTTTGCAGGCGAAACTGCAGCCTTAAATTTTTCTGGAGTAGAGCTAATTGATAAAACCTTATACCATTATAATTATTTATTTGATAAGATAGGAAGGCATAAAGATCAGAGTATAAATGAATTATGTCCAAAAATTAAGTTCAATTTTTATTCAAACACATTTTTAGACTCTGATTTGCCAGAGTTTGAAATTAATAGGAAAAATAATTTATCAAATATTGAAAGTATCAAACAGGCAAGATTTAAAGCAATAATTGAAAATAATAATAAGCTAATTTATCAGAGTTCTTATTATGATTTAAAAGATTTTACTAGACTTAATAAAATTAATAATTTGAAAGAAATTGAGGAACCTCTTATTTTTAACAGTATTATAGTTAAAGATCCAGCAAAAATAGAATTAAAACCCTTTTTAGCAGAAGGCACTAATAATGGTATAGTTTCAGCTCGTCAATTAGTTAAAAAATCAATTCAGCCTAAAAATTCAGCTTTTTATCATAACTTTTTATACTTCCTTACAGATAAGTTGATTTCTGATTATAATGAATTGAGAAAAGAGTATCCGTTAGAACAGTTAAACTTGGACAATATATTTTTGGGATATTACCTGCAAAATAGGGGTAGCAGAAAAGAAAGTTTTCCCCTGTATAATAAAGGTTTTATGGGTTATAGTAATTCTGGTCAAATTATTTTTGGTAATAGGAGGCTTGAGGGTGGAAATTTGGAGATTAATGGTTATAAAATTTCCTGGACAAAAGAACAGGTCAATTCTTTAGAGAAAAATTTTGATTTTATAATTTATACTCCGATGATTGAAAATGAAAGTTTAGCTGAAAAAGTTATAGATTTTCGCAATTATAAATACTTTATTGGTAGAGATAGGTTGAATCTGTTGTTGATTGATAATAAAATTGTAGTTGTAAAAGAGGGAGAGCTAGTAATGCCAAGTATTGGTGTAGTTCTTTCTTTTGTTGGAGAAATGAAAGCTAAGATCAAGAGAATCTTAAATTTAGAAGAAATTAAAGGCCAGTATTATCAGACAGCTGAATATAATTTAAATATAAAACTTGATCCTCCTTCTGAAATAGCTAAAAAAGACTGGGAAGATATAGTCTGGGCCTATGGTGGTGGGACTATTTTAGTTAAAAATGGTGATAATCTTGTTAAAAATAGAGAAAGCCAGATAGAAGCTTTTAAAAACGAAGGCTGGTTTCATCCCCTTTCTAAAAGAACTCAGGAAACTCAGCTTCAAAAATGGGAAAGGGGTCCAAGAACAGTTATTGGAACTACAAAGGATCAAAGATTTTTTGTGGCAACTTTTTCAGGTAGAACTCGTTTAAGCTGTGGAGCTAATTTTGCTGAAGTAGTAGAAATTTTAAAGAAAGAAATTAAAAATTTAAACTGGGTAATGAATCTTGATGGTGGAGCATCAAGTTGCTTAGCTTTAATTTATAAAAAAGAGTTTTTTGAACTAAACTATCCTGCGGTTTCAAATTATACGGCTGCAGGAATGGCAAGACCTGTTAATTCAATGATCTTTATAAAAAAGAGATAAAATAAAGCAGTAAAAAGGTCTAGTTAACTCAAAAAGGAGTTTTTAAAATGAATGAAGATAAATATACTGTTAAAGACATAGCCAAAATGTCTGGTTTTTCTGTCAGGACAGTATCGAGGGTAATCAATGATAAACCAAATGTAAAAGATGAAACAAGAGCAAAGATAAAGAAAATATTAAAAGAAACTGGTTTTCAGTCAAATATTTTTGCAAAAAATTTAAGAAAAAGAGATATGAAAAATATTATGATCGTTATCGAGAAACAGAAAAAAATCTATCCTGGTCAGTGGTATACAAATATCTTACAGAAAATGATTAATACTGCCTCCAGTAAAGGATATAATGTTTTCATGAAAGAATATGTGCCAGAAAAGGCTAAAGAAGAATCAGAGGCTTTTAAACTTTTGCGATCAGGCTTTGTCGATGCTGCTGTAGTATTCAATATAAGAGAAAAAGATGAAAAAGTAAAGATGCTAAAAAAATTAAACCTACCTTTTGTTACTATTGGAAAGTCGGTTGAATTTGATGAGGTTCCATATGTAGTTAGTAATAACTGGCAGGGAGCATATCAGGCCGCTGATTATTTGATAACTCAGGGGAATAAAGAATTAGTTTTTATGGTGGGTAGTAAAAAATATACGATTAATAAGGATAGAATTTCCGGTTTTAAAGGAGCATTAAAAGATAATAATGTTAATTTTAGAACTAATATGATTTATGAAGATATAAGATCATTTAAGGATAGTTATAACTTAGCAAAGAAATTGATTGCTGAAAATAGAGTTCCAGAAGCTTTTTTTATTTCTGGTGATGAAAAATCTTTTGGTGTTTTAAAGGCTTTAAATGAGAAAGGTTTTAAGGTTCCAGATGAAGTTTCAGTTATAGGGTTTGATAACATTCCAATTTCTGAATATGCTATTCCCGCTTTAACTACAATAGAACAGCAGGCAGATAAAATTGTTCAGGAAACTGTAAATATTTTAATGAATATTTTAAATAATAATGATCAGGAATTTGAAATGCAGAAAGTTATTCCAACTAAATTAATAATAAGAGATTCAACAGGGAGGTAATAATATTGAAGCTGGCAATGGTGATTAATGTCTATATAGATACAAAAATAAATAAAAAAAATAAATTTGATCATCCTACAGATTTTGATAATTTTGAGAATGAAAATACTTTTGTTAAAACTATTGCAAGTATTAATAAGTTGAGAAAAACTGAAGATGATTTAAGCTTATATATATTTGCTGTGGCAGCAGGTGAAGACAGAAGTCATGACCAGGAAATTAAAAAGAAAATAAATAAGATATTAAGAAAAAGCAGCTATCCATATTATCTATTTACTAATAGTGATGTAAAGCAATTAAATGATTATGCTAAGAGTAGATTTTTTTCAGTTAGTGGTTATCCTGAGATAAGAAATTTGGGGTTAATCATTCCCTCACTGCTTAATGAAGACATTATTATTCAGATAGATGATGATGAATTATTGCGGAAAGACTATTTAATGACTTTAAAACGGATTTTAAAGGATAACCCAGATAAATATCTTTTTACTGCCCCTTACGAAAAAAATGGAACGACTGAAATAAATAATAAGGATTCTTTAAAATCATGGCGAAAATTTTATTCAATGCAAAAAGATATGAATAGATTAATGAAAGATCAAAGTTTAAAAGAAACACTTTTTGGTTTTGGTGGTAACATGATTATTAGAAATGAACTGGCTGAAAATTCTTTATATCCCTCCGGTGTTCCAAGAGGTGAGGATTTTTCTTATCTTTTAGCAAATAGATTGATATATGAAAATGGTAACCCCGAAGCTGGAATAGAAAAGAAAAATGAAATTTATAAAGCTTATTTTTCACCTTTAAAAGAATTAACAATAATTCATGAACCTCCAGCTGAAGCAAAAAGTAACTTTTTATTTTATTTAGAAAAGAATCTAAAGAGATTTATTATGGAATGGAGTATTTTTAATAAGCAGGATAACTTATCAGTTTCCGAATTAAAAAATTTGTCTTATTATTTAGCAGAAATGTTTGGTTATGATGATTTTAAATCTAAATTATTAGATATTATAGAAGAGGTTAAAGTTAATTATGATTCTAAAACAGCCGAAAACTTCGAAAAAGAAATACTCAGTTTTTATGATCAATGTAGTAAAATTAACAGGTTTGAATTATATAAAAAAGATCAGAGCGATTATATAGATTTTCTTGACAATTGGAAGGACAATAATGAATTTAGAGAGCTGCTTTTAAGTTTCAAAATAAATAGAAATTAGAATAAAAAAGAGTATATTTTTATAATAATGCTTGCAATATATTATAAACCTTTTTAGATTATAAGTCTTATTGAAAATTAAGATACCAGAGATTGGGGAAATAGTAGTTATATGATAAAAACGAACAATCTCTGGTTACATTTAAATAATCAAGGTACTTGTAAAACTTTTTAAAGAAGATTTTTAAAATAAATCAAACTAATAGTTGCAAAATTTTAAATCTTATGCTAAACTAATATACAGAATACAGTACATTGTATTTTATTTTTGTGCCATTGTACAGAAAATTGTATATTAAAAGGAGGAATTTGATGGTTTCTGAAATAAAAAGCAAAATGATGTCAAAAATAGGATTTATAACTTCCATGCTGGCCCGGGACTTTTTCTTAAAAAATAAAGGCGAAAGAATTGACACAATTAGTGGTTATGCAGAGCGCTACAATACAGGTCGGGGTACTATCCAGTCTGCTATATCATTTTTAACTGAACATCAGGCTGTAGAGCTGGAGTCAAAAGGACATTTAGGCAGCTATATTCTTGATTTAGATTATCATCTGCTCTGGGAAATTGCAGATCTGGGAATGATTATGGGACTTTTACCACTTCCTTATTCTCTGCGCTATGAGGGGCTGGCAACAGGCTTAAACCAGGAGTTTAAAAAGGCAGATTTTAATTATAGTATTGCCTATACCAGAGGGGCAGAAAAAAGACTGAATGTCCTGAAAGATGACAAATATGATTTTATAGTTTTATCAAAATTTGCAGCTGATAATTATGATGATCAGGACCAATTTGAAATTTTTTGTGAATTTGGACCTGGAACCTATCTTTCTAAACATGTGATAGTTTTTTCGGATCCGGAAGCTAAAGAGATTGAAAGTGGAATGAGGATCGGTCTTGACTCAACTTCAATTGACCATAAGCTTTTAACAGAGTTGGAATGTCAGAATCGTGATGTAGAATTTGTAGAATTAACTTATATGAAAATTATGGAGCATATAAAAAATAAAACTATAGATGCAGCAGTCTGGAATTATGATGAGATTAAAGATTTAGATAATATAAACTTTACTGAGCTGCAAAATGATAGTTCTATTTCCAAAAATAAAGATATCAGTAATGCAGTTATTTTAATTAATAAAAACAGCAAAATGATCAGGAGACTTTTAACTAAAACAATTATTCCTGAGGAAGTAATTAAAACTCAAAAAGAGGTATATAATCATAAATTAATTCCGGAATATTAGGGGGATAAAAATGGATTCAAAATTAAAACAGCGCCTGGAGATACTGGTAGCAGGTGAGCAGCTGGAAGCTGAGTTAAAAGAAAAAATTGAGGATTTGTTAAAAAAATTTGAGTCTGATTTTGAGCTTGAATTAAAAAATGAGAATGCAGCTATGCTGGTGACTCACCTACCAATGGCCTTGATGAGAATTAAAAGAGGTGAGGAAGTCGAAGATTTAGATGAAGTAATTTTACTGGAATTAAAAAAAGAAAATTTTTATTCTGAATGTATGGATTTTATAGATCAGATAGAAACTAAAACTAAAATTAAAATTCCTGCTGGAGAGAAAAACTATCTGGCATTACATTTTTGCAATTTAATTAAACAGGAAAGGAGGAAAAACTAATGAAAATTGTAGTTGGAGGTCAGGTTGATCGTCAGGAGATAGCCAATAAAATTAAGGAAATAGCTGGAGAAAAGGTAGAAGTTGAAGTGATGGATGATATTCAGGCTGCTACTGCTATTAAAAGTGGAAATGCTGACTATTATTTTGGTGCCTGTCATACAGGCGGTGGTGGCGCTCTGGGAATGGCAATGGCGATTTTAACCAGTGCTAAATGTGCTACTGTATCGATGCCTGGTAGAGGACCTAAGGCAGAGAAAATAAAAGAGGAAGTAGATGCTGGTAAGGTTGCCTTTGGATTTACCGCAGATCATATTGATAAAACTGTAACACTTTTACTAAAAAATATCTTAGATTAAACAAAGATTAAACAAACTTAATAATCTAAACGAGGAGTGTATAAGATGCAGACAATTTTAATGGCATTAATGGGTGGACTGGCAGCAATACTTACCAACAAGGGGATTGCAGTTTTTAATGATGGACTGCGGCCGATTATACCCGAATATGTTGAAGGAAGAATGAGCAAGCGCGATCTGGCAGCTACCTCATTTGCGATGAGTTTTGGTCTGGTAATTGGTTTTGGAATTCCTTTTAGTTTATCAGCCAATATCCTGTTAATACATAGTATTTTACTGGGAACAGATATTATTGGTACCTGGGCCCCGGACAGCAAAAAGGGAATGGCTACTGCAGGTATTGTTGGTGCTCTTTATGGGCTTGGTTTGATGTATGGACTTGAATTTGTAGTTAATATTTTTGAAAAAATGCCTGTTAATTTCTTGAGTGATCTGGGTAAGGTTGGAGACCCAATAGTTGTTGCCTTTGCTGCCTTCCCTGCTTTAGCAGTCGCTTATCAATTTGGCGTCAAAAAAGGTGCATTTACTCTCCTGGCAGCAGGTATTGTTAGACAGTTGGCTGTAACCTTTAGTCCCCTGATGCTGGGTGGGCTGGAAGTAAACGTTAATCCTGAAGGAATGGCTTTAATTACTGGAATGATTATCTTACTAATTTTTGCTACCAGAGAAAAAAGCAGCAGCAGTAATGTTGGTGATCTGGTTTCAGTCTTTAGTGAAAGAGTTGCCAGAATCAAAAAGAATCTGCCTCTGCTGGCTTTAATGGGAGCTCTAGTTGCGGCAGCTACTGGCTATCAAATTTTAGCTGGAGATCCAATTTCTTTAAACTTAATGAAAGAAGGCGCTCTAAATGAAGCAGCCCTGGCAGCACTTGCTCGTGGAATTGGATTTATACCTTTAATTGCTACTACAGCAATTGCAACAGGAGTATATAGTCCTGTTGGAATGACCTTTATCTTCGCTGCAGCTTTATTCTTAAAAAATCCACTGCTGGCAGCAGCTGCCGGTGCGATAATTATATCTCTAGAAATATTATTCCTGGATAATCTGGCAGGACTGCTGGATAGATTTCCTGGAATCAAAAAAGCTGGAGATAATATCAGAACAGCAATGTCTAAACTGCTGGAAGTAGCTCTTTTAGTTGGTGGTATGAATGCAGCTAATGCAATTATGCCTGGTTTTGGATTTCTCTTTGTTGCTGGGCTTTATATTTTGAATGAAATTGGAGACCAGCCGATAGTTAGAATGGCAGTTGGACCGACAGCAGCTATTTTAGTCGGAATTATTGCCAATGTTTTTGCCTTACTTTCTATCTCGTTTTAATTTAAGCTGAAAAAATGTTTATTACAGATTGGAACCAGGGGGCTTAAAGTCCCCTGGTTTAAAAAGGAGTTACTATGAGTAATAATTTTGAGTTAAAGAAAAAATTCAATAATGCTCTTGTCAGCAATTCTAAGTCGGTGGTTTATCATAATCAGCGTCTAAAAAGCAAACTGGCAGAATTAGTTGAATCTAAAAGAGAACATTATCTGCTGGGGGTTAAAAATACCTCTCAGATTGAAAAAGAATTGGTGGATAAATTAACTGAGGATCAGGACTTTCTTCTACATACAATTGATAAGATGGCCAGAGGTGGAAGAGCAGTTGATCCTGAGCTAATCAATCCTCTAACAATGAGAGTGATGACCGGTTCCAGCAGTGGCGGCTGTCTTAATATTCTCCAGGGGATTAATGACCTGGCTCTGGGAACAGATGGTGGTGGCTCAGTTCTGGCTCCTGCAGCAGCGGTTTCTCTGTCTTCCCTGATGGCCAAAGGAATGGGACTTCAGGGAACTAAGAAGAGAGTTTCAACTGACAATTTAGAATTCACCCCGGGAATTGGCTTCATTTCCCATGACTTTAAGCTCTGTCTTCTGGCTTTAAAAAAGATTTTGAGTCAGGAGCAGCTGGCATCGGGTAGAGAAGTTGAATTAGAAAAAAATTTGACTATTGCTCTGCCTGAGGTGGGAAGTGTTTTACTGCCGCATGGAGAAGATATGGCTGCTGTTACTTCAGAAATAGAAGCTGAGATGAGTTATTTTAACCTGAATCGGATTGAGCTTACAGGTAGTGAAGATCGTGAGCAGGCAATTCAGATTATAGAAAAAGCTTTTGCACAGGGAAACGAGATTATAATAACTGCTGAAGGCCCTGTTGATTATTATGGTTATGGTGATTCTGTTGCCGGCAGTTTTAAAATTGCTGAGGCCGCCCAAAAAAGGAGCGGTAAATATTTAATGCGGGCAGCTAATCTGGTCAATGCAACTGCTGTTACTATCCCCACTGACAGGCTGGGGGTGGCTTTAGTTTTACTGGCCAAACCTGGGATGGAAAGTGGATTTAAAGTAATTAAATTGGCTGAGCGTTTACAAAAATGCTATAAGCGGCCAGAACTTTTTGTAAGATATTTTCTCAAAAATTATGCTGAAAAAGAAAATGATTTTCTAGGAGCTGATAATTTTGATCAATACTTTGAATAAACAAATAAAGGCAGAGGCGATGGGAATTACAATGTATCATGAACATTTAACTATAGATCTTTCAGAGCAGAAAAATGATCCAGATGCCCGGCTTGAAGGTGAGGCTCTGCTGCAGGATCTTAAAGAAATAAAAAAAGCAGGAGTTAGAACAATTGTCGAACTGACGAATATCGGGATGGGAAGAGATGTAGAAAGACTCCGCTCGCTGGCTGACCAGCTGGGATTTAATATTGTTGCCAGCACAGGTTTTTACAAAGAACCCTATCTGCCAGATTTTTTCTATCAGAAGACTAAACAGGAACTGGTAGAATTGATGGTCAGCGAAATTAAAGATGGAATCGATGGAACAGATATCAAAGCCGGTGTGATTGGAGAAGTGGGTACCAGTCAAAAAATAACTGCAGCTGAGAAAAAATTACTGCAGGCTGCTGCTCTGGCTCAAAAGGAGACTGGAGTTCCGATTATTACCCATCTGACACTTGGCAGCTGTGGACTGGAACAGCTTGAAATTTTAGAAAATGCAGGTGCTGATTTAACCAATGTGGCTCTCAGCCATCTTGATCTGGCAGATGATATTGATTATGTGCTGGAGCTTGCTGCCAGAGGAGTATTTATCGGTATTGATACCATTGGTAAGTTAAAATATCAGAGTGATCAATTTAGAATTAAATTGATTAAGGCACTGCTTAAAGCAGGTTTTAAAGATCAGATTTTAATTTCTACAGATATTACCCGGATGTCCCACTTAAAAGCAAATGGTGGTCACAGTTATCAGTATCTTCTGGAAGAGTTTATTCCAAAATTAAAAGCAGCAGCTGTAAGCGAAGAAGAGATTGAAGGTATCCTGATTAATAATCCGGCAAAATTATTTTCATAAAAGATATCATTCTTATAAATGGAGGTTTTAAAGATGAAGACTTATCCTCTTAAGTCACTGAGTGTGGAGCAAGCTATAAAATTACAGCATAAACTTGTGGATGCAATTCAGCGCCAATTTAAGGGTGCAGAACTTTTACAGGCAGGAGATTATGGACTTGACCCCGAATTTAAAAAACCCTGCTACACAGCCAGAGTCGAAAATGTACTTGCAGATTTTTTTAATGCCGAAAGGGCTCTTTTAGTTAGAGGGGCAGGCACTGGTGCAATCAGATCTTTTTTTAATGCTAATCTTGAAGTCGGGTCTAAAGTTTTAATTCATCAGGCAGCAGTTTATCCGACAACTGAAGTAACGTTTAAGAGTATGGGTTTAGAAACTAAAAAATTTGATTTCAATCGCTTAAAAGAAATGAAAGATCAAAAAATGCTGCCGTCAGAAGATTTTGAGGCTATTTTAGTTCAGCACAGCAGGCAGAAAATAGATGACAGCTATGATTTTACTAAAGTAATAAAAATATTGAAGGCAAAATACCCGGAGACCCCGGTGATCACAGATGACAACTATGCAGCGATGAAAGTTGAGCAAATAGGGGTTGAGGCAGGTGCCGATTTGAGTACTTTTTCGCTCTTTAAACTTCAGGGACCACCCGGGATAGGACTGCTAGTGGGTAAGAAAAAATATCTAGATAAAGTTGAAGCAATTAATTATTCTGGCGGCAGTCAGGTACAGGGACCTGAGGCTCTGGATGCTCTCCGGTCAATGGTAAATACACCTGTCAGCCTGGCAATTCAGGCTCAGACTGTAGAAGAGGTTAATCAGCGTTTAAATCAGGGAGAAGTTGAAGAAGTTAAAAATTCCTTTATTGCCAATGCTCAGTCCAAAGTTGTCATTTTAGAATTTGAAAAAGCAATAGCCAGGGATTTTCTGGCAGCAGTCAATGAGCAGGGTGGAGTGCCCTATCCTGTTGGTTCAGAATCACGCTATGAGATTGGAGCGATGTTTTACAGGATTTCGGGAACTTTTAGGCAGGAAAATCCAGAAGCAGAAAAATATCTGGTGCGGATCAATCCGATGCGGGCCGGTGCTGATACAGTAATTAGAATTATTAAAGAAACTATATCCGCTTTAAAAAGGTAGGGATAATCATGTTTTTAAAAAAGATGCAGAAAAGAAATCCAGAATTAATTGATACAGCTTTTTATCTACATAGAAAAAATATTTTAGAACCCAATACATACATTTTAGACCTGGATCAGATTCAGGCCAATACTGCTATGATGGCAGAGGCAGCAGCAGAGAACAATCTGAGTCTCTACTTTATGAGCAAACAGTTAGGAAGAAATCCACTGGCAGCTCAGGCAGTAGTAGAGGCTGGAATAGAAAAAGCGGTTGCAGTAGATCCCTGGGAGGCCAGAACTCTGGCCCAGGCAGGGATTAAACTGGGTAATGTCGGTCATTTAGTTCAGGTTCCTACTTCAATGTTGGCTGAAATGATTAAATATGAGCCGGAAATCATGACTGTTTACAGCCTTCAGAAAGCAAAACAGATTTCAGAGCTGGCTCTGGAACAGAACCGAGTCCAGCCGATAATGCTCAGGATTTACAGTGAGGATTCATTTAATTATGAGGGTCAGATTGGAGGCTTTGATTTAAAAGATATAGATCAGGTAATTCCTAAATTGATGGAACTGAAAGGTGTTGAAATTAAAGGACTTACTGCTTTTCCCTGCCTTTTATTTAATTATCAGACTAAAAAAATTGAAACCACTCCTAATTTAGAGCTGGTGATTAAGACAGGAAAAATTTTAAATAAAAAATTTGGGCTGAAAATTGAACAGTTAAATACTCCAAGTGTCACCTGTCAGAAGACGATTCCAATGCTGGCTGATGCTGGAGCTACCCACGGAGAACCAGGACATGCGCTGACAGGAACTACTCCGTATCACGGTTATTATGATCAGGGAGAAAAACCGGCAATGATTTATATTTCAGAAATATCTCATTTAAAAGATGAAAAAGCATATACCTTTGGCGGCGGCTTTTACAGCCGCTCTCATTTGAAAAAAGCACTGGTGGCTGCTGATGACTATCAAAATAATAGTCGAGTTTATTCAGCTTCACAGCCAGATTCTGAGATGATTGATTATTACGCCTCGCTGGAAAATATTGATCGTAAATTAAAAATTGGAGATACAGTACTCTATGCTTTTAGAACTCAGATCTTTGTTACCAGAGCCAGAGTGGCTGTAATTAGCGGGATTCAAAATGGCAAATTCAAACTGCATGGAATTTATAATAGTCAGGGACAGCTTTTAGAAGAAAAAGGAGGGAGCAGGCTTTGAAGAGAGTAATTTTATTAATTTTAGATGGACTTGGAATTGGAGCAATGGATGATCTCAAAGAACAGCAGCGGCTGCAGGATCAGGCCGCAGATACACTGGGAAATGTACTAAAAAGTAATAAAGATTTAAAATTGAATAATCTCAATCAGCTGGGACTGGAGCCTGCCTATAATTTAAGCAGACTTGATCCAGCATTTCTTAAAAGCACTCTGGATTTGGATTCTGAACAGCAAAATCTGGCAGAAAATGAGGGACTTATAGCCGCTTATACTTATGCTGCTTTAAGTTATGATGGAGCAGATACATTTATGGGACATCAGGAAATTATGGGTTCCAGTCCAACTCATCCTAAAATACAGCCTTTTAAAGATGTGCATCAAAAGGTTAAGACTGCTCTGGAAAATGAAGGGTACGAAGTTAGTGTACCTGACCAGAAAAATCCCTATCTGCTTGTTGATCAGAGGGTTGTTGTTGCTGATAATATTGAGGCTGATTACGGGCAGATTTACAATGTCAGCGGTTCATTAGAAGAGATAGATTTTGAAGAAATACTTGCAATTGGAAAAATTGTAAGAGCAGGTGTTAAGGTCAGTCGGGTAATTGCCCTGGGCGGTAAGAATACCAGCACCGGGAGGATTGTTGACAGTATTGAAAATGCAAATTCTGAGATTACAGGTGTTAATTCTACGGCTTCCGGTGTTTATGGAGAGGGCTATCAGGTAATCCATCTTGGTTATGGAATTGACCATAAAAAACAGGTTACTTCAATTCTGGCCGAGCAGGGGATAGATGTCTGTTTGATTGGTAAAGTGCAGGATGTAATCTACTGTCCAGAAGCCAGAAAATCACTGCCAGCTGTTGCAACAGAAGAAGTGTTGGAACTGATGCAGCAGGAAATGAAGGAGGCTGATTCAGGTCTGATTGCCGTTAATGTCCAGGAAACTGATCTGGCAGGTCATCAGCAGGATCCGGCAGAATTTGCCAGAGTCTTAAAAATGGTGGATCAGCGGATACCGGAGATTATAGATAGCTTACGAGAAGATGATCTTTTTATTATTACAGCTGATCACGGTGATGATCCAACTGTAGGCCACAGTCATCATACCAGAGAAAACGTACCTTTATTAGTTTACAAAAAAGATTTACCAGCAAAAGTACTTCCTCCCCGGGAAAGTCTGGCTGATATAGCAGCAACAATTGCAGATTATTTTGAAGTCAGGGCTCCGGAAAGTGGGGAGAGTTTTTTGTAAAACGGGTAATTTCAGTTTGTTAAACTAATTTATACTTTATTAGTACCTGGTTTTAGTTTAAAGGTTGGAAAAATAATTAATTTATTCAATTAAGCCTTCTATCATTTAGTTTTATGGTAGGGGGTTTTATTTTTAGGAATCAGTAAAATAAAAATTAAAATAATTTAAACCTTGACAATTATCTGAAAACAATATATAATTTATTTAAACTTAATTTGTGCAACAAAAAAAGTTATAAAATTAATAGATAATATTTTTTTAGTAACTTAATTTGCACAACAAAAAAAGTTTTTTGGGCACTTATTTTGGTATACAAAAAAAGTTAAGGTAGGAGCTGATATTTTGAAACGTGGAAATATTAAATTAATGAAAAAGATGAATACTTCTTTAATTATTAGAGAATTTAATAGTAATGGACCTTTATCCAGAGCTGATCTAACTGGAAATACCGGACTCAGTCCAACAACAATCACCACCTTAATTGATGAAATGATAAAGGATAATCTGATTATGCGGGTTGGTGAGGGAGAATCCAGTGGAGGCAGAAAACCGATTTTGCTTGATTTAAATCCAAAGCATGGATATATACTGAGTGGCTGGATTTCCGGAGAGTCGATTTCTATAGCTTTACTCGATATTAAATATAATATTACAGATATTATTGAAAAAGAAATAATTTTTCCCACCGATGAAAATCTGATTCCAGAAATCAAAAGCATTATTGAAGAAATCATATCTTCAAACAATATCTCAAATGAAAAAGTCTTGGGTTTGATGCTAGGAATTTCTGGAATTATAAATCAACAGAATGGAACTAT
Organism: Halanaerobium saccharolyticum; assembly: GCF_004362045.1. Taxonomy (GTDB): domain Bacteria; phylum Bacillota; class Halanaerobiia; order Halanaerobiales; family Halanaerobiaceae; genus Halanaerobium; species Halanaerobium saccharolyticum_C. The sequence continues at coordinate 173,713 of NZ_SNWX01000004.1, forward strand.
TAAATATTCTGCCTTATTAGATCTGGAGAATTATTCAATTAGAGAACCTTTATCAAAATATTTTTCTTTTCCTATTAATATTGAAAATGATACAAATCTTGCAGCTTTATCAGAAAAGGAATTCGGACATAAACATTTAAGCAATTATATTTATTTAATGATCGCTCCCGAAATTGGTTCAGGAATTATTTTCAATAATGAAATTTATCGGGGGCGCTTTGGACGAGCTGGAGAATTCGGTCATTTATTGATGGAAAAAGATGGACCCCGTTGTACGTGTGGTAGAAAAGGCTGTCTGGCACCGGTGCTTTCTCAATATATTCCGATAAATAAAGCTCAAAAATTTAGAAACGCTTTTAAAGATTTAGAACCTGACTCAAAAAAATATGAAAAATTCTGTGATTATCTTGCTGTAGCTTTAACAAATTATATTCATTTAATTGATAATGAGGCCATAATTTTTGGAGGGGAATTAGTCAAAGTCGCCTCAGAAAAATTTTATTCAGATATAGAAGCAAAGATAAAGAAATATTCAATGAAAAATATGTATGATAATGTTCGGGTATTACCGGCTTCTCTTTCTGATAATGAAGTAATAATGGGAGGAGCAAGTTACTGTTTTCATAACTCAAAATATTTTACAAATAAGGAGGGGTAAAAATTCAGCTTGTCGGGCAGTAAACTTTTAGTTAATTATCAAATACTAGGGAGGAATAAATGATGAAAAAATATTTTACTATTGGGCTGATGTTAATTTTAATTTCATTAATTACTTTCAATGTACTGGCAGAAGATAAGATTGTTATTAAACATATGGAGCCTGGTGATGATGCAAAATTAGGTTATGTACATGAATTTGCTGATGCCTATATGGCTAAAAATCCAAATGTTGAGATTGAAATAATTGAAGTAGGCTGGGGGAATATCTACCAGAAAATGATGAGTATGGCTCAGGCTGGTACTATGCCTGATGTAGTATATGTCGGATCAAGATGGATTCCAGTTCTTGCAGAAATGGATGCTATTCAACCCTTAGATAACTTTATGACAGAAGATAAAGTAAATGACTATTCTGATTCACTCTTAAATACTGCTAACTACAAAGAAAACCAGTATGGTCTACCAAGAGCTTATTCGACAAAAACACTGTTTTACAGAACAGATTTAATAGATAGTCCCCCTGAAACCTGGGAGGAACTGGTAGAAGTAGCCAAAGAAGTTCAGGCTAACAATGAGGGTATGTATGGAATGGGTATTTCAGGAGCAAAGCATGTTTCTACAACTTCTCAGTTTTTTAATTATTTATTCCAGGCTGGCGGAAAAGTATTTAACGAAGCTGGAGAGCCTGTACTTAATAGTGAAGAGGGAGTTAAAGCTTTACAATTCTATGTAGATTTATATAGAGAACATAAAGTAACACCAAATCCTGTAGAATATAACAGAGAAGAATTACCTACACTATTTTCAACTGGTAAAATTGCAATGTTTGTCTGCGGTCCCTGGGGTAAGTCAATTATAGGCCGTCAACCAGAAAATGAAGAAACTCCATATCAGACTGCACTTCTTCCAAAAGGAGAACACAGAAAGAGTATCCTGGTTTCTGATTCTTATGTGATGGCTAAAGATGCTGGCCAAGAAGCCTGGGATTATCTCAACTATATAACAAATTATAATAATCAGACTTACTATGATTACGAGTATGGTTCTGTTCCCGTAATGAAAGAAGCTGCAGATTCTCGCAGGTTCCAGCAGGATGAATTTTTCAAGACATTCTTAGATACAATTGAAACAGGTGAGCCCCAGCCGCTGCCGATAGTCTGGGAAACATTTGAAGATATATTAACCGATTCTATACAGGCTGCATTAATGGGAGATATGACTCCTCAAGCAGCATTAGATCAAGCTGTAGAAAGAATTAAATCAGAAAACATAGCACCTGTAAAATAAGAAAACTAAAAACCCCCGAAGAAGTTAATTCGGGGGTATCTATTTTAAATTTTGGAGGCAAAAAAATGAGAAAGAGATATCTACCATATTTATTTATAATGCCGGCTGTTATTTTTATGTTATTGATAGTTGCTTATCCAATACTGCTCACCTTTAGAAGTTCACTTTTTCATGAAGTATTAATTCGACCCTGGGAAGGGGTAGAATTTGTTGGGATGGACAATTTTGTTACTTTAATAAAAAATCAAGAATTCTGGTCATCACTGCAGAGAACTGCAATCTGGACTGTTAGTTCGGTTTTAGGTAAGACTCTAATTGGACTCAGTATAGCTATTTTGCTTAATCAAAAATTTAAATTTAGAGGCATATACAGAACTCTGATCTTAATCCCCTGGGTAACACCTCAGGTTGTAAGTGCCATTATCTGGCGCTGGGTTTATAATGGAGAATATGGAATGCTAAATTATGTATTGATGAGACTGGGTTTAATTAATACCGGAATCTCCTGGCTGGGTCATAAAACGACAGCCTTTATAGCTGCAGTAATTAATGATATGTGGATTGGAATTCCTTTTATGATAGTTGTATTTCTGTCAGGTCTGCAGGGTATTCCAAATGAATTATATGAGGCAGCAAAAGTTGATGGCGCAAACAGAATCCAGACTTTATTTAAAATAACATTACCACAGCTGAAACCTGTATTTTTAACAGCAACAATTCTTTCAATTATCTGGACTTTTAATTCTTTCAATATTATCTGGGTACTTACTAAGGGTGGACCTGTAAATGCTACTGAAACCCTTGTAATTAAAACATATAAAGAAGCATTTGGTAAATTTGATATTGGAATGGGTTCTACCTATGCAGTAACAACATTTATTTTATTAATGATTTTTAGTTTGTTTTATTGGAGAATGTTTAGTGAAAAAGATGAAATTTAAGGAACTGAGGGATAAGAATGAAAAACAAGAGTAAACTAATTAATTTATCATTAACCCATATAATTATGATTATATTTTTAATGATGTTATTATTTCCTACATTTGTAATGCTATCTACATCTTTTAAAACATTTGAGGGAGTATTAGGCTGGCCCCCACAGTGGATTCCTGATGATTTTCAATTTGTCAATTACATAAATGTTTGGATTGGTGATTATCAATTTTATAAACCATTTTTAAATAGTATGATCATAGCAGGATCTGTGGGATTACTTTCTTTGCTTCTTGGAACTCCAGCTGCTTATGCATTATCAAGATATAAGTTTGCTGGTAGAAAGTTATTTCTTTTTTCTGTTTTAGCAACCCAGATGTTTTCGCCAGTGGTATTGTTAGTTCCTTTATATAAAATTGTCAGGAGTATGGGTTTAATAAATACATTTACATCAGTTATTATTGGACGGAGTGCCTTTGCACTGCCTATGGTTATCTGGTTATTGACCGGTTATTTAAGTAATATTCCAAAGGATTTAGAAGAAGCTGCAATGGTTGATGGTTGTTCACTATTTAAATCATTATATAAAATTATATTACCTTTGGCAGGACCGGGTATTGCCACAGCTGGAATTTATGCTTTTATAATGGGCTGGAATGATTTAATGTTTTCACTGACTTTTATAAATGAAGCAGAGATGGCTCCTATAACTCTTGCAATGAGTGATTTTGTCGGGAAAAATGTAGTTTACTGGCATGAAATGATGGCAGCTGCAGTTATTTCAATTTTGCCTGTAGCAATTATGTTCTCTTATATTCAAAAGTATTTAGTTAAGGGTCTAACTTCTGGAGCGGTTAAAGGTTAAATTATATGAAAATGAAAAAAATTAGAGAGGTGTATAATTATGAATAAAATTTCCACAGTTGCAGTTCTTGGAGCGGGTAATAGAGGTCGAGAAGCTTATGGTAGTTACATATTAGAACATCCTGGAGATATTAAAGCAGTTGCAGTTGCTGAGCCAGATGCAGATAAGCGAGCTCTTTTCTCTAAAGAACATAATATTGATAAAAAGCTGCAGTTTGAAAGCTGGGAGAAGCTGTTGAACAAAGATAGGCTGGCAGATGGAATAATAATTGCGACTTTAGATAATATGCATTTAGAACCTGTTTTGCAGGCGATGGAAAAAGGGTATAAAATTCTTCTGGAAAAACCAATTGCACCAAATCTTGAAGACCTAATTGAAATCTATAAAAAGTATAAAGAAACTGAAAGCGAGATTCTGGTTGCACATGTTTTAAGATACACTAATTTTTTTAGTAAATTAAAAGAGTTACTTAACGAAAAAGTAATTGGAAAAGTTAGATATATTGATCTGAATGAAAATATTGGTTATTATCATTTTGCCCACAGTTATGTTCGGGGAAACTGGCGAAATACTGATTCAGCTGCGCCTATTATATTAGCGAAAAGCTGTCATGATTTAGATATTTTACACTGGCTTCTGGGAACTAAAACTAAAAAACTTAGTTCATCCGCTTCTTTAGAGATTTTCAAGGAAGAATCAAAGCCAGAAAATGCTGCTGATAGGTGTGTATACTGTAATATCGAGGCAGACTGTCCTTATTCAGCTAAAAAGATATATTTAGGAGAAGATACCGACTGGCCAACTTCAGTAATCACTACTGATTTATCTTATGAAGGCAGATTTAAAGCTTTAAAAGAAGGTCCTTATGGAAGATGTGTCTGGAAATCAGATAATAATGTTCCGGATGTGCAGCGAGTAAATATGACTCAAAGTGACAATACAGAAGTTAATTTTACTCTAAATGCTTTTTCAAAAGATATAACTAGAGATATTAAAATCCATGGTTCTTTGGGGGAAATCGAAGGGGATTTTGAAAAAGGAATAATTGAACTTTCTATCTTTGGCAAAAGTAATTCAGTAATTGAAATCGAAGCTGCTTCTGGTCACCACGGTGGAGGAGATAGTGGTTTGATGAGTCAATTTGTATCTTTACTAAAAGGAAAAGAAATTGATTCCTGGAGCAGTTCTCTAGAAGAATCACTGGAGAGTCACTTGATGGCTTTTGCTGCTGAAGAAGCAAGGGCAAAGAATTCCGTGATTAATTTAACTAAGTGGCGCCAGGAACAGTTTAATTCAATTTAAGTTTATATTTTATACTTAAGCTTTCTCTTATACTCACTGGGGGTCATCTGAGTATATTTTTTAAAGATATAAGTTTGTCAGGTGTCTGGGAAAATTTTGTTGCTAATTTAACCGAAAATCTAATATTGGATAAAAACTGCAGCAGAAATTTTTGGCTGTAGTTTTTTTAGTTTAAATTATATTATCGATAAATGAATATAATAAAGCTTAACCAATGAGCTAATTTTCATATTTTTGCATAAATAATATAAATTTTGCGCAAATTTAATATATAATTTGCTTGATTTGCGCAAAAGTTTGTGTTAGAATTTTAATATAGTGAGTTAAAACCAAGTTGTTCAAATAATTTTTGAAGATATATTTCCTGCAATAATAGGGATAATTATCATTAAATATTATTTGAATATTAATAAAATAATTTAAGCAAAAATATTTATTTGCATAAATCTTTGATTGGAGGACTGGATTATGCCAACTACATTAAGTGATATTGCAAAAAAAACTGGTTTTTCTGTTTCAACGGTTTCAAGAGTTATTAATGAAAAAGGGAATATTTCTGCTCAAACCCGGTCTGTTGTTTTAGATACTGCTTCCAAAATGGGTTATGAGTTTAAAAAATATAATAAAGATTTAAACCAGAAGTCTCAGTATATTGCTACAATTTTTAATAATCGTCTGGATAAACAGGGGGGTATTTTAGGTAATCCTTTTTATGCTCAAATAGCCCTGGGATTAGAAAACTTCACAAAAAGTCATAATTATGAGCTTTTAATTAAATCAATAACTGGAGAAAGTAAAAAAGATAAAAAAATAATTAATGAAATGATTTCCAGTCAGGAAATTGCTGGCATGATATTTATTGGTTATTTGATTGACGAAAAACTAATTATGGAAATTAAAGAATCTGGAATGCCAGTTGTTGTTATTGATAATCATTTCTGGCAGGAAAATATTGACTGCATTTTGAATGATAATATTGCTGGAGCAAAAAAGATGATGAACCATTTGCTCGAGCTGGGACATAAAGATATAGCCTTTATTTCAGGTCCCTTAGATAATACTTCTTTTGAGGAAAGATATACAGGTTATATTAATAGCTTAAGAAATCATTCTCTTGAAGTAAAAGATTCTTTTATAAAGATAGGGGACTCAACTTATGGAACCGAAAGTGCTTATAAGGTTGTATCAAAAATGTTGAAAGAAGAACAGGATCTTCCGACAGCATTTTTTGCTGCAAATGATTCAAGAGCAGTTGGGGTAATTAAAGCTATTCAGGATGCTGGTTTTTCCGTTCCTGATGATTTTTCTGTTTGCGGATTTGATGATATCGAAACCGGAAGACATATTACACCATCTCTAACAACTGTTAAAATATTTAAACAGGAAATGGGTCTTACTGCAATGGAAAGATTATCTAAACTCATTAAAAATCCTGATAAAAAAACTCGAAAGATAGTTATACCTGTTGAACTCATAATAAGAGAATCAACAGGAACTATATAAAAAATATAATATTATAAGTTTATAAGCTACTAAATTTTACTGGAGGTGATATATCAGGTTTTAAATATCAGTTGATTTTATTTTTTTAGTGTTTAAAAACCAGGGAGGTATTAATGTGATTAATAAAAAAAATAGTCTGATTATTTTTATAGTTTTAATTGTTGGAATTTTGTTTACAAGTTCAGTAATGGCTCAGGAAACTGTTGAATTAGAAATGTGGCATGCATGGACTGGACAGGATGCTTTTGCAAGTGAAGTTCTTTTACCTAAGATTGAAGAGTTTCAGAAGCAGAATCCTAATATAAAACTTAAGATCCAGGTTATTCCAAATGACAGTTATAGAACTAAGCTCAGAACTCAAGCTGCCGGTGGACAAATTCCGGATATAATGCAGACATATCCAGGTTCTGAAGTGCAGCCATTAGTTGAAGCAGGATTGTTAATGGATTTAGAAGGAATAATAGATTACTGGACTGATGATTTAATTCCAAGAGATAGTCTTTCTGCATATACTTTCAATGATAAAGTTTATGCAATTCCAGCGAAAGTAAATTATACTCACTTTGCTTTCTATAATAAAGATATGCTCAAAGAAGTAGGCTATACAGTATGGCCTGAAACCTATAAAGAATTTAAAGTAATGGCTGATAAACTAAAAGCAAAAAATATTGTTCCAATTTCTTTAGGTAATAAAGCTAAATGGGTACTGCAGTCAATTTATATTTCAACTATCGGCGATAGATTGACAGGAATCGATTATTTAGAAGATGTTTTAGCTGGAGAACGCAAATTTACTGATCCGGCTTTTATTAAAGCACTTGATGTCATCAAAGAACTTGCTGATGAAGGATACTTTAATAAAGATGCCAATAGTTTAAATGATATGGAGATGAGACAGGCATTTTATCAGAAAAGAGCAGCTATTTTCTTTGGTGGAGCCTGGGATATTGGTGGAGTTATAGAAACTGCTAAAGAAGAAAATATGAATGTTGGTATTGCAACTTTCCCTCAAATTGAAGGAGAAGTAGCTCCAAAAGCATTATCAGGGGTTACAGGAAGTGCTTTTTCAATTAGATCTGGTCTTTCTGAAGCACAAAAAGAAGCTGCAATTAAGTTTCTGAAGTTTTTCTACTCTGAAGAAACATATGTAGATCTTTTAAGAACAGGATCATTTGTGCCAGCAAAAGTTGATCTGCCTGCTGATATTTCCCCTCAGTTCCAGGAGGTTATTAATTTAGTAAATGAACACCAAATTGGACCTGTTTATGATGCTGTATTACCAATTAATTTAATTCAAACAATTAATAATGGTCTCCAGTCATTAACAACAGGAGAGATGACTTCCGAAGAATTGGCTCAACAGATGCAAGATAACTTATAAAATAAATAATTTAGGGGAGGTTATCCTCCCCTTTTATTAGGAGGATTAGAAAGTGGAACATATTTATAAACATAAGAAAAAAATAATTTATCTTGGTATTTTACCAGCTTTTTTACTTTATCTTGGTTTTGTAATTATTCCAATCTTTATTTCTGCTCGTTACTCATTAGTTGAATGGAATGGGTTTTCTCCACCTTCATTTGTGGGTTTAGAAAATTATGCTGAAATGTTTGGAAATAATATTTTCTGGCGTTCTCTAAAAAACAATATGGTAGTTGTTCTAGCTTCAGTATTGGGACAGGTACCAATAGGATTTTTATTAGCTTTACTTGTGAATCAGAAAATAAAAGGAAGACATTTTTTTAGAACAATTATCTTTATGCCAGTAGTAATTTCAGCCGTAATTATTTCTTTAGTATGGAGTATGGTATATAATTATAATTTTGGACTTTTAAATAATATTTTAAGTTTTGTTGGACTTGAATCATGGGTTCAAAACTGGCTGAGCAATCCAGATATAGCAATGTTTTCTGTTGCTGCTGTTATAATCTGGCAGTTTGTGGGTCTTTATTTTATTATATTTCTGGCGGCTTTACAGACAGTACCGGATGAGATTTTAGAGGCTGCAAAAATCGATGGAGCTCAGGGTTGGAAACGGACATTATATATAACTATTCCTTTAGTTAAAGATTCGATTTTAGCTGCAATTGTCTTATGTATTAGTGGCAGCCTTAAAACTTTTGCCTTAATTTATGTAATGACAAATGGTGGTCCTTCTCATGCTACAGAAGTTATGGCAATCCATATGTATGATAATACTTTTAATGGTATGAAATTTGGTTATGGAAGTGCAGTTTCAATATTTATTGTGGTATTTGGAATTGTTTTAGTTACTATAGTTAGAAAACTTTTTGCAAAATTTGAAAACTAAGTTAAAAGGAGGTAGTCATGAATAATAAAATTAAAAAGATAGATAAATTTAAAAAAATTGCTACATATGCTATTTTAATATTTTTTGCTTTAATAAATATATATCCGATTTTTTGGATGGTTATGAACTCATTCAAAACCGAAAATCAAATTTCTATCAATTCATTTTCACTGCCTGAATCATTTATGCTGAGTAATTACACTAAAGCCTGGAATGCAGTTTCTCTGGGGAGAAGTTTTATGAATAGTTTTATCGTAGCTGGTATTTCAGTTTTGATTACGGTAGCTATTGGTTCTTTGGCTGCTTATTTTATTTCTCGCTTTGAATTTCCTGGAAAAAAATTAATTTATAGTTTTTTCATTTTCGGACTCTTAGTACCAATTCATGGTACTTTAGTACCTATATTTATTTTGATGAGAAATATTGGGCTTGTAAATACTCGAGTTTCATTAATTTTACCGTATGTTGCTTTTAATCTGCCGTTAACTATTTTTATTTTGAGCAGTTTTATGAAAAGTTTACCGAAAGCAGTAGAAGAAGCTGCAATTGTTGATGGAGCAGGTTATCTTAGAATTTTTTGGTCAATTATATTACCAATGAGTCGACCGGCTCTGGCGACTGTAGGAATTTTAAATTTTGTTTATAACTGGAATGAATTTTCTTTTGCTTTAGTTTTAATTAATGACAATAAATTAATGACTTTACCTTTAAGCCTTTCCCTATTTTCCGGTCAATTTAGTACTGATTATGGAATGCAGATGGCTGGATTATCTATGGCCTTAGTTCCGATTATTGCAATTTATTTATTGATGGAAGATCAGCTGGTAAAAGGTATGAGTGCAGGAGCGGTAAAAGGTTAAGTACAGGGAGGAAGGACTTTGGAAAATAATATAAATATAGATAAAAAAACAGATGAGCTTATAGCAGAATTAACATTAGAAGAAAAAATTAAACTATGTAGTGGTGCAAGTATGTGGACTACTGAAGAAATAAAAAGGCTGAACATACCAGCTATTGTTATGTCAGATGGTCCTCACGGTCTGCGCTATGTGGTCGAGATAAATGAATTTGGAGCTACTTCCAATAAAAAAACTACCTGTTTCCCAACTGCCTCTGCTCTTGCTTCTAGTTGGAATAAAGATCTTTTATATAGGGTAGGAAAAACTCTGGCAGAGGAGGCAAAGAGTTTAGGTGTCAACATTATTCTGGGGCCAGGTGTAAACATTAAAAGATCTCCTTTAGGGGGCAGAAATTTCGAATATTTTTCTGAAGATCCAATTTTAACAGCAGATCTGGCCTCCAGTTTTGTTAAGGGGGTCCAGGATCAAGGGGTTGGTACTTCATTAAAACACTATGTTTGTAATAATCAAGAATATAAAAGATTTTCGGTTAATGTAAAAGTGGCAGAAAGAGTATTAAGAGAGATATATTTACTTGCTTTTGAACGGGTAATTAAAGAAACAGCTCCCTGGACTGTTATGGCTGCCTATAATAGGGTGAATGGATCTCCTGCCACTCAGAGTGATTATCTTTTAAATCAAATTTTACGAGATGAATGGGGATACCAGGGACTAGTCATTTCTGACTGGGGGGCCATCCATGATCGGGTAGCGGCATTAAAATCTGGTCTTGATTTAGAGATGCCCGGTCCTTCCAGAGTAAATAAAGATAAAATTCAGAGGCAGCTAGATAAAAACGAATTGAAAGAGGAAATTTTAAATAAATCTGTAAAACAAATTTTAAAAACAGTATTTAAATCTTCAAAAGAAAAAATTACTGTCGATTATGATGAACATGATAAAATAGCCCAAAGTGCAGCCGAAGAATCTGTGGTATTGTTGAAAAATGAAAATGATTTACTGCCAGTTGATTTTAATAATTTAAATTCAATTACTGTAATTGGAGAAATGGCTGTTAATCCACGTTATCAGGGTAATGGAAGTTCAAAAGTAACTCCGTATATTTTATCTGATGGATTATCAGAAATTGAAAAATCAATTCCGCCAGCTGTAGAATTATATTATGCTTCCGGTTATAATAACGATCAAAATTTGGAAAGTCAAATTGATGAAGCTTTAAATAAAGCTGCTAAATCGGATTATGTTATTATATTTGCTGGAATTCCTGAAAAATTTGAATCAGAAGGTTTTGATCGTAAAAATATTGATTTACCAGAAAGCCAGAATAAGTTAATAAAAGCTGTTTCAGAAGTAAATAAAAATATTATAGTGGTTCTAAATAATGGTTCAGCTGTAAACATTTCTGCCTGGATTGACAAAGTTCCTGCTGTTTTAGAAGGATGGCTGCCCGGACAGGCAGGAGCAAAAGCAATAGTTAATGTAATTAAGGGGAAAGTTAACCCTTCCGGGAAGCTTGCTGAGACTTTTCCACTTTCTTTAGCGCATAATCCTTCTTATCTTAATTTCCCTGGAGTAAATGAGGAAGTTAATTATGCAGAAGGTTTATACATAGGGTATAGATATTACGAAAAGAAAAAAATTGAGCCTCAATTCCCTTTTGGACACGGTCTTTCTTACACTAAGTTTGAATATACAAATTTAAGTTTAGATAAAGAGGTCTGGGTAGAGGATGAAATAGAAGTTAAATTCGAGTTGAAAAATGTTGGGGAGTTAGCTGGAAAAGAAATTGTACAGCTTTATGTTTCACAAAATACTCCTTATTATGATCGTCCGAGAAAAGAGCTTAAAAAATTTAAGAAGGTAAGTTTAAAGTCTGGGGAAAGCAAAGAACTTAGGTTTAATCTTTCCTATCGAGATTTTGCTTATTTCAATCCAGAATTGAAGGACTGGGTTGTAGAAGAAGATGAATACAAAATTATTATAGCAAGTTCTTCGAAGGATATTAGGTTAAATGCGTCGATTAAAATAAACTCAAAAGATATAGCGCATATTTTAAATACTGATGATCCAGTGCTGGACTGGCTTGCTGACCCGTTAGGTAAGAGAGTATTAACTGAAGTTTTATCAACTGAACAAATTGATTATCTGGAAAACGAAGAAAACATATATATAACAGAAAGGCCATTGTATAGGCTAGATTTTTTAAGTGATGAAATGGTTAATGAACAGGAAATTGAAAAAATAATATTAAATTATAGTATGCTTAGAGGTGATTATTATTCTAATTAATAAAAAATGGAAACTGAACAATTTTAATCCGGGAAAGAAGAATGACTTAGAAATTGCTTCTCCGAAAACACTTGATAGATTCTGGATGTCAGCAGATGTGCCGGGAGATGTACATAGTACACTGATAAAACATAAAGTTATCGATGATCCTTTTTACGGACATAATGATCAAAAGTGCCAGTGGATAGAGGATCAGGACTGGTGGTATAGAACCACTTTTGAATACAAAGACGAACTGGCAGTGGATGAGAGGTTGGATTTAATATTTGAAGGTTTAGATACTTTTGCTGATGTTTATTTAAATGGTCTCAAGATTGGGAGTACTAATAATATGTTTATCCCTCATACTTTCGATGTGACTAAAGAAATTGTTGATGGTAAAAACACTCTGGCAGTCAAATTTGAGCCAGTTAGTGAACATACAATTCATAATCTTGAAATGTGGGGTAATTATGGTAAAGAACGCCCCTGGGCCCGGAAAGCTCAGATGAATTTCGGTTGGGACTGGGGACCACGTTTAGTGACAGCTGGAATCTGGAAAGAAGTTAAACTTATAAAAGCTAATAAAGCAATTATTAATAATGTATATGCGAAAACTTTATCGATTACAGATAATACTGCAGAAATAAAGGTTGAGGTTGAGATTGACAATTTTTCTAACAGGGAAGATCTAAGTTTAAAAGTCAGCTTTATTGGTGATGAAAAAGTTATTGAATTAGAAGAGATACTGATAAAAGATAAAGATAGTTTTAAATTAGAGGTAGAAAATCCTAAATTGTGGTGGACTAATGATTTGGGAGAACCGTTTTTATATGAACTCAAAGTAGAATTGCTTGCTGGAAATGAAAAAATAGACTCCTATCAAAAGGAATTTGGAATTAGAATAGTAGAGGTAGAACAGAAAAATGAAAATGGAGAAGATGTTTTTACCTTTGTGCTAAATGGAGTTAAATTATTTGCTAAAGGTGCTAATTGGATTCCTGTCCATAATTTATTTGCCTCTGTAGAAGATTCTCGTTATAAGTCATTGGTTAAACTTGCCTGGGAAGCAAATATGAATATGTTGAGAGTCTGGGGTGGGGGAATTTACGAGAAAGATGTTTTTTATGAAGAGTGCAATAAAAATGGTATTTTAGTCTGGCAGGATTTTATGTTCGCCTGTGCTGTTTATCCAGATTATAATAAAAACTTTATGGAAAATGTTAAAAGTGAGATTGAAGCAGTTGTTAAAAGATTAAGAAATGAAACCTGTCTTGCAATCTGGTGTGGAAATAATGAAAATCACTGGATCCATGAAAAAAAATATACTATGGGAGAAGTAGATTATAGATTTTATGGAGAAAAAATTTATGATAAGTTGATGCCAGAAATATTATCTGAATTGGATCCCGACCGTCTTTACTGGCCTAGTTCTCCTTATGGAGGTAATGATCACAATGATCCTAATGTAGGTGATCAGCATAACTGGCAGGTCTGGCATGGATTAATAGAACCCCGCAAATTTGGAGAAGAGGTCAAAGAAGATTTTAGTGTTGAAGGTGTGTCATTTAAGAATTTCAAAAAAGATACAGCAAACTTTGTTAGCGAATTTGGGATGCATGCTTCTGCAAATAAATATACTTTAAGTAATAATATACCTGAAGGGAAATATTACTGGGGTAGTGATGAAATGGACTATCGAAATAAAGATGTTCATCATGAAAAAGGTATTTTATTAATGGAGGGTTACACTGGAAGGCCTGAGAATATTGATCAATATTTAAATTATTCGATGCTCACTCAGGCAGTGGGACTTCAATATGGTATTGAACATTACAGAAGGAGAAGACCAAAAACTAGTGGAACTCTCTTCTGGCAGTTAAATGATTCCTGGCCCGGGACAAGTTGGTCAGTAATTGATTATTATTTACTACCAAAAGCAGCTTATTACTATGCTAAAAAATTCTATCATCCATTTCTTTTATCAATAAATCATGATCAAGGATCAAATATAGAATTCTGGTTAACAAATGACTTTAGAGAAATGATAGAAGATAAAATTAGTTTTGAAATTCTAGATTTTGAAGGTAGTCCGATCTATGAAGAAGAGTTTGTGATTAAAATTGATGGAGCAGATTCAAAATTAATAAAAAGTTATCAGGAAAAAGAAGTATTAAATAGCAAATCAGCTTCAGAAGCTGTGATCCGGCTTCGTTCTGCTGACAATCTGACTCCAGACAAACTATATTATCTAAGAGATAATAAGAATTTGAAATTTCCAGAATGCAACTTAGAAATTGAAGTTGATGAGTTAAATAATTCTTTGAAAATTAGTTCAGATAAACATGCTCGTTTAGTAAAGTTAGAAATTCCACAGGCAGAAACAGTTTTTTCTGATAATTATTTTGATCTGGTAGCAGGTGAAGAAAAGGAAATTAAAGTAAGGCATTTAAGGAAAGAAAAAATTAAAATTGATGATTTAACTGTAAGCTCAATGAATAGTAAAAATCTTAGTTATAAATAAAAAATATTGAACAAAAAACAAACAACTATTCAAATTTAATAATAAAATAGATAGAATTAAATCTCAAATATCAAAGACTGTCTTGAATTGACTCTTAAAAGTAGAAAATATAGATAACAATAATTCCTAGTACCTTTTATCAGGTGCTGGGAATTTTTATTGTAACAATGTACATAACTTGGTTAGAGTTAAGATTTTCATTTTGCAAAAATAGGGAATTTTAGTCTGCAGCTTTCGGTAATATTACTTTGCAATTTCCGGTAATTTTAGTATACAATAAACAAAAATATGTTAACTAATCATAAATTGTTTGATAATTAATGACTAATAAGTTATAATTAATATAGATTAAAGTAAGTTGAAATTAATAAACCTGATATTTATATTGACGATTGGCGGTGGCTGCTATTTTTGATGAAAAATTAAACCGAGTTAAATTTTTAATAGAAGACGGTCGAGATGTCATTAATGACTTTATTAGTGGCTTAGGAAAAAAGGAAGCAGAAAAGATAATTAGAGTAATTAATCTGTTAGATGATCTGGGTTTTAAAAGATTAATTCTTACAGAAATGTGTGCAGGGGTAGTTGGTTATAATAATTTATGGTATTTGAGAGCAAAATACAGGTCTAATATATATAGAGTGTTTTTCTTCAAATATTTTATTGATGGTCATGAGGTTTATATATTAGTTCATGGAATAGTTAAAAAAACTAATAGAACTCCTCCAGGTGCAATTAGCTTAGCAGACAGAAGAAAGAAAAAAATTATAGCTGAATTAGAAGGATAATATTTTTGGCATATATATCTAACAATATTAATTATCTGGGAGGTTTAAAATATAATGGGAAATAAATATGGAATTAGAAATAAGGATGATTCTTTTAAAGAATTAATTAAAAATAGAAGTGATTTAAAAGATACAGTTGAGGGACTTGATCCTGTTTATGAGTTAAGGAAAAAGATATTATTATTAAGATTAGATAAAGGTTTATCACAGGAGGAGTTGGCTGCTAGAGCGGGAATGAAACAGTCAGTTATATCTAGAATAGAAAATGGTGAGAGCGAGCCAAGAATTGAGACAGTTAATAGAATAGCAAAAGCGTTGAATAGAAAGGTGAAAATAGATTTAGTTTAATTTATAATCTCACTGTAGCAGGTGAGGTTTTTCTTTATCCACTTTGAAAAAAATGGAAATTAGCTTGACATGAATCAAAGTCAATTATAATATTAATAATGGAATAACCAAATAATTTAGAAATAAATTAACAGAAGGAGAATTTTGCTATGGAAATTTCAGCACAGGGAAGATATGCTCTCAGAGCCCTGGTCGATCTGGCAGTAAATGCTAATGACTCTGCCCTTCCTTTAAGAGAAATCTCTGAGAGACAGAATATCTCAGAAAGATATTTAGAACAGATATTTGCCAGACTAAAAAAGGCAAATTTAATAAAAAGTGTGCGCGGAGCTCACGGTGGCTATTTACTGACCCGGCCTCCAGAAGAAATAACTGTTAAAGATATCATGCAGGTAATAGAGGGCAGGCTGGCTCCAGAGGCTGAACCAGAAAAACATTCGCAAGAAGAACTTTATCAGCAGATGGCCCAGGAACTCTGGACTAAAATGGAATCAAATCTATTCCAGCTGCTGGAATCAATCACTCTGGCAGATTTAAAACAAAGAACTTTAGAACTTAAAAAAGAAAATAATGAAGGTTATATGTACTATATTTAAAATAATACCGCTTTAATTAAAGCAGAAGCTTAACAGGCTTCTCTTTTTTTATGCTCATTTATGTTCACGCACCGGGTACGTGAACATAAATGAACATTTTATTGAGTAATTTGTAAAATATCTTACATTTTTATTGACATAGCTCTAAATATCCTGTATTATTATTTTTAAGTTAATACCGAATGAATTGATAGGGATTTTCATATTTAAAATTGAGAGGGTGAGATGAATGAGTGAGGCAGTGTTTAAAATACCTGAGACAATCAGGGAAGACACAGGAAAGTTCAAAGAAAATTTAAAGCAGTTTTTAGCAGGCGATTTATCGGCTGAACGGTTTAAGGGTTATCGAGTGCCGATGGGAATCTACGGCCAGCGGGGTGACTTTGAAGACGAAAAGTACATGGTCAGAGTTAGAATTCCCGGAGGATTTTTGACAGAGGAGCAGTTTAAGCTGCTGGCCGAGTTGAGTAGAGAGTATGGTGACGGCTACCTGCATTTTACCACCAGACAGGATATTCAGCTGCATCAGATTGAGATAGATGACAGTGCAGAAGTTTTAGACAAACTTCTAGAGGCGGGATTAAGTCCCCGTGGTGGTGGAGGTAATACAGTCCGCAATATAATGAACTCTCCTGCAGCTGGTGTTGATCCGGCAGGTAGATTTGATACAACTGCTCACTGTCTGGCCTTAAGTGAATATTTACTGGCAGATCGTTCTTCTTTTAATCTGCCCCGAAAGTACAAGATTGCATTTTCGGTCAGCCATCAGGATCAGGGACTGGCAACAATCAATGACTTAGGTTTTATTGCTACTCTTCAGGAAGGACGTCGTGGTTTTAAGGTTTATGCAGCCGGGGGAATGGGTAATGAGCCGGCAGTGGCCTTTAAGCTGCTTGATTTTGTGGCAGAAAATGAAATTTTTGCTGTGGCAGAGGCAATTAAAAGATTATTTGACCGTTATGGTGACCGCAGCAACAGACATCAGGCCCGCCTGCGCTTTGTTCGCCGCCGGTTTGGAGAAGACAAATTTAAAGAATTATTTTTGGAATATTTTAATGAAGTTAAAGCAGAGGCTGAAGCCGGTGAACTGAAATTTACTGACCTTGACTATTATAAAAATCAGATTGAATCCGGAAAAGCAGCTGATGTTCTGAATCTAAATCCACTCAATGGAGACCTGAAGTATCAGGAAGTTATGGATTTAATTCAGCTGCTGCAGAAATACAATCTTAGTGTTAGAACTACCAATAAGCAGGGATTACTTTTAAGAGGAGTTAAAAAGTCAGAGCTTAAAGCTTTAAAAGAAGATTTAGCAGCCGTCAATCAGAGTTTGCTTGATTCGGAGGCATTATCAGCTGTGGCCTGTAAGGGAGCTTCCACCTGTCGACTGGGACTCTGTCATTCTCCAAATCTGGCAGAAGCAATCAGGGAAAATCTCTTAGAAGTTGAACAGCAAAAACGCGAATCTTTACCTCAGATTTATATCAGCGGCTGCCCCAATTCCTGTGGTCAGCATCACATCGGAAAGATTGGGTTTGAAGGAAAGGCCAAACGAGAAAATGGCAGATTAATCCCCTATTATTCACTCCTGCTGGGAGCAGAAGTGAGCGAAGAAAACACTCAATATGCCGAAAAAGCTGTTGATTTACCGGCTAAAAGAATTCCTTCATTTTTAGTTGAACTGGCAGAAAAACTGGCTGCAGCTAAAGATTACAGTCTGGAGCGATTTAATGACTATCTGGAAACTGGTGGTCAGGAAGAAATTATTCAGCTTGCTCAAAAATACACAGAAATTCCTGCCTACAGTACAGAACCTGATTTCTATCAGGACTGGGGTCAAAATGAGGACTTTTCTCTGGCCGGACGCGGACCGGGAGAATGTGGAACCGGAGTGCTGGAGATTGTGCGATTGGACCTTGATCAGGCTGAAGCAGCTTATAAGAAGGGAATTACAGAAGGGGACAGTGACAGCCTCTATCAGGCAATTATTGCAGCTTCCCGTTCGTTATTAATAGTCCGTGGAGTTGATACAGAAAAGGATAGAGTAATTATTAAAGAGTTCAAAAAGAAATTTATTGCAGAAGACTGGGTTGCAGACTCAAAAGAGGAACTGCTGGAACAGGCCCTTGATTATCGACTGGGTGATCAGGAAGAATTATTAAGCCTGAGTTCGGAAATTAAAGACTTGATTGATCGCCTGGAAGCTCTCTTTAATTCTTTAAATTCAAGTCTGGAATTTACAATTGAAAAAGTAACCGCAGTTAAACATTCCGGGGCTGCTGATTCGACAGAGACAGAATCTGCTGCTAAAAATAACGAAGATGATAAAGACGCTGCAGTAGAAAAAAAGCAGTACCGGCGCAAGGATCTAAGAGGAGTCCAGTGTCCGATCAATTTTGTCAAGGCTAAACTCTTCCTGGAGCCGCTGCCAGCAGGAGAGATTGTCGACTTTTACTTAGATGAAGGTGAGCCGATTAAAAATGTGCCCCGCAGTCTGGAAAATGAGGACCATGAAATTCTCAAAAATGAAAAACAGCCGGAAGGCCATTATCTGCTTCGGGTTAAAAAAGCTGAGGATAATTAAACAGGCAGCAGCTGTTACTGAAAGTTAAATTGAGGGCAGTAAGTAAAATTGTATTGACTGCAGCTTGATTTCAAAAGAATTGCAGGAGGAGTGAGAAGATGAGTAGAGACTATCAATTTGAAACAAAGGTTTTATTAACTAAAAGTAAGGACGAAAAGGGGGCGGTTTCTCCCCCGATTTATCAGACAAATGCTTTTGAATACGAGACAGCCGAAGAACTGGAAAAAGTATTTAAGGGTCAGGCTCAGGGCTATAACTACACCCGGGTCAGCAATCCGACCAATAATCAATTTGAAGAAAAGATGAAAGAACTGGAAAATGGAGTTGGCGCCCTGGGCACAGCTTCTGGAATGGCAGCAATTGCAACTGCAGTGCTGGGACTGGTGGAAGCTGGAGATGAAATCATTGCCGGCAACAGTCTTTTTGGTGGAACCTACAACTTTTTCAAAAAAGACTTAAAACAGTGGGGTATTAAATGCAGCTTTGTGGAGACAACTGAGCTGGAGGAGTACAGGCAGACGATTACCCCCAGGACTAAGCTGATTTATCTGGAAACAGTGGGTAATCCCAAACTTGATATTCCTGATATTAAAAAGCTGGCTGAACTGGCCCATGAGCACGGTCTGCCTCTGATTCTGGATAATACCCTGATGACTCCCTATCTTTTTCTGGCAAAGGACTATGGAGTCGATATTGTTCTGCATTCTACTTCTAAATTTATCAACGGCAGTTCCAATTCTATCGGGGGTGTGATAATAGATACCGGTAATTTTAACTGGGCGGAAAGTGATAATCCCCTGCTGGCCGAATATCTTAAATTTGGAACTTTTGCCTATCTGGCTAAATTGAGGCAGGATATTTTTCGGAATCTGGGTCCGGTGGCAAGTCCTTTTAATTCTTTTCTCAATAATCTGGGGGTAGAGACTCTGCCCTTAAGAATGGAAAAACACTGCAGAAATGCTCTGAAGCTGGCTAAGTTTTTAGAGTCAGCAGCTGGAGTGAAAAGGGTAAATTATCCGGGACTTAAATCAAGTCCCTATCATAAGCTGGCTGCAGAACAGTTTGATAATCATTTTGGTGGACTTTTGACTTTTGAGGTAGAGAATAAAAATGAAGCATTTAAGCTGATCAATAAGCTGGAGCTGGCCCGGAATCTTTCCAACCTGGGAGACCTGAGGACCCTGGTTGTCCATCCGGAGTCAACTATTTATCACAGTTTGAGTCAGGCTGAACAGCAGCAGCTGGGAGTTAATCCGGCACTGATCAGAGTTTCAGTTGGAATTGAAAGTCCGGATGATATTATCTTAGACTTTAAAGAAGCACTGGCAGCACTTTAAGTGGAGGCAGCAAAATGGAGAAAAAAAATTATAGAAACAGATCTTCTGGTCATTGGTGGTGGAGCTGCCGGCTGTTATGCTGCAGTTACCGCCCGGAGAGAGGATCCCAAACTGGATGTTACAGTTATCGAAAAAGCACATATCGAAAGAAGCGGCTGTCTGGCGGCAGGGATTAATGCGATCAATGCCTACTTAAATCCTGGTGAAACTCCGGAATCATATCTTCATTATGTCAAAAATGACAGTTATGGACTGGTCCGTGATGATCTGGTTTATTCTATCGGTCGGGGCTTAAATAAGGTGACCCGGGAGGTAGAGGACTGGGGCTTAAAGATTTTAAAAAATGAGGACGGAAACTATTTAAAGCGCAGTTCTCGCAGTATCAAGATTGAAGGTGAGAACTTTAAGGAAGTTCTGGCAGCTGAGGTTGAGCGGAGTGGAGTCCGGATTTTAAATAAGACGGCTGCTCTAAATTATATTCAAAAAGATGGTAGAGTCTGTGGTGCTTTTGCCCTCAATTTAAGAGAAGATAAGTTTTATGTGATTAAGGCTAAGGCTGTGATCTGTGCCACCGGGGGAGCGGCTGGAATTTATGAGCCTAATAATTCTGGTCAGGCCCAGCATAAAATGTGGTATCCCCCCTTTAATACTGGAGCCGGTTATGCAATGGGCATTCGAGCCGGAGCTGAGATGACAACATTTGAGATGCGTTTTGTGGCTTTAAGGGTTAAGGATGTGATTGCCCCCACCGGCAGTTTTGCTTTCGCAGGAGGTCGCCAGGTCAATGATCTGGGAGAAGAATATCTTAAAAAATATAATCGAATTACCACTGCTATGAGGCTTTATGCAACTGTCAGGGAAAATAAGGAGGGACGTGGTCCCTGTTATCTGGACCTCGGCCACCTGGAGACTGAGAAGAAGGAAAAACTGGCAGAGTCGCTGCTGGGGATGTGTCCTGGAATTGTACTCAAGTGGGAAGATAAACAGGCTGACCTATCGGAGCTTAAGGTTGAGATTGAAGGAACCGAGCCCTATATTGTCGGCGGTCACTGCCAGTCGGGTTACTGGATTGGTCTGGATCGGAGTACAAGTCTGCCCGGACTTTTTGCAGCTGGAGATGTGGCAGGAGGAGCTCCCAAAAAATATGTGACCGGTGCCTTTGTCGAAGGAGAAATAGCAGCTAAATCTGCGGTTAGAGAAATAAAGGAGCTGCCGCAAAATTTTTTAGATTTAAATATAAGTGAGTTAATCACTAATGAATATCAGAGATTGAAATCTGTTTTAGATAATTCTGAGGGGCCTGGCGCTTCTGACCTGGAGGAAAGCTTACAGCAGCTTATGGAAAATTACGCTGGCGGCAGAAGTCAGTATTATGAGCTGGAAGCTTTGAAGTTGAAGCAGGCGCGCTCAAAATTAAAAGAGTTAAAAGCAGAAAGCAAAAAAGTGAAAGCGGATTCTTTGAGAGATTTTCTGGCTGTCCAGGAACTGCTGGAGAGAATTGATGTAGCAGAAGTTCTGATCGAACACCTGCTTTACAGAGAAGAAACCCGCTGGCCCGCCTATCAGAGTCGGATAGATTTTCCGGAACGCAAAAAAGAATGGCGGAAGTTTGTTAATTCGCGGCGCAATCTGGCCAGTGGAGAAGTAGAAATTATAGAAAGAGAGTATAAAAGTTTAGAAGAATATTCCGCTTTTGCCGACCGCAGTCAGGAAGATTTTTATCTGGAATATAATTTATAAGATTTTTATGGGGAGTGAAGACAAATGGCAATTAAAATTGATCAGAGTATTTGTGATGGCTGTCCTGATTATCAGGAAGGCCGCTGTGAGAGAATCTGTCCCGGTAATCTAATTGCAAAAGAAGGCGAAAAGGCAGAAATGAAAAGACCGGCAGAGTGCTGGGACTGTGCGGCCTGTGTTAAGGCCTGTCCCCGTAATGCTATTAGTCTTTATCTGCCTGAAGAAGTCGGAGGCCAGGGAACAAAATTGAAAGTTCAGCAAAACCAAAAACGTTCACTCTGGATTTTCGATCGAGAAGATGGAAGCAGAAAAGTATATAAAACTGGTTAGGACCAGGTTAAAGAGAATTATTTCACTTGTACCAGGTACAAAAAGGCCCTTTTGTACCTGGTACCTAGTTTGCCTGGCATGAATATTTGCTAATCAGTGAAAGTCTGATGTGGGGGTTAATAGTGCCAACCGCTAGCTGAAGACAAGGGTGTCCATCGCGAGGTGGAATCTGAAGGAA
>NZ_SNWX01000005.1 GCF_004362045.1 Halanaerobium saccharolyticum
CTGTATCTTATTTGAGCTGATTTTAGTGTAGAAAATACTGTTTAGAGTAATATTTTATCTTTTTTATTTTTTAAAAATCATTTGCGGAATCTCTGTGTGCCGGCGGTTTTTGTTGTAAAGAAATAAAATAAGTGATAAGATAAATGATAAGAATTATAATTTATTAAATTAAAGCAGTAGAGTCTTTGAGTATTAATTCTATAAAAGAAAGGAAGATTTATGTGAAAGCAATTATAAGTGTAATTGGTGTTGATCAGATCGGTATTATTGCTGAAGTAAGTACACTTCTAGCAGAGAAAAAAGTAAATATTGTAGATATCAGCCAGACAATTCTTGATGATTATTTTACAATGACAATGCTTGTTGAACTTGATTCTCTAGAAATCCCTCTAGTAAAATTAAAAAAAGAATTAAAGGTAAAAGGAGAAAAGCTGGGAGTATCGATTAAATTACAGCATGAAGATATTTTCCGCTCCATGCACAGAATTTAAAGTCGGGGTTTTTGGTTAAAATTATTTTTATTGATTTTAATGTTTAAAGTTTGAGAGGAAGTGAGTAAATGTTAAATACATATGAGATTATGGAAACAATCAGAATGTTGGAAGAAGAAAAGTTGGATATTAGAACAGTTACTATGGGTATCTCTTTAAGTGATTGTGCAGATAGTGATGGAGCCAGAGCAAGAGAAAAAATATATAATAAAATTACTAAATATGCAGGTAATTTAGTTAAAACAGCAGAAGAAATCGAAGTTAAATATGATATTCCAATTATCAATAAAAGAATTTCTGTAACTCCAATTTCACTTGTGGCAGCTGCCAGTAACGATTCAGATTACATAGAATTTGCTAAAACTCTGGATAAGGCAGCAAAAGAAGTAGGAGTGGACTTTATTGGTGGTTTTTCAGTTCTGGTTCATAAAGGAATGACAGAGGCTGATAAAAAATTAATTAATTCGATTCCAGAAGCTCTGGCTCAGTCTGAAAGAGTCTGTTCTTCCGTAAATATTGGTACCACCAGAGCCGGATTAAATATGGATGCTGTTGCTAAAATGGGAGAGGTAGTTAAAAAATGTGCTGAGCTAACTGCTGATAATGGTGGAGTAGCAGCCAGTAAGCTGGTAGTTTTCGCTAATGCTCCCGAAGATAATCCTTTTATGGCAGGTGCTTTCCACGGAGTTGGTGAAGGTGAATGTATGATAAATGTAGGTATTTCTGGCCCGGGTGCTGTAAAAGCGGCTTTAACCAAAGTTAAAGGTGAGCCTTTTGATCTGGTTGCAGAAACTATTAAAAAGACAGCTTTTAAAATTACAAGGATGGGTCAGCTGGTGGCAAAAGAGGCTTCAGAAAAACTCGGTGTAACTGCAGGTATTGTTGATTTATCACTCGCTCCTACACCGGCAGTTGGAGATAGTGTTGCTCGAATTTTAGAAGAAATGGGAGTAGAAGTAGCTGGTGCTCATGGAACAACAGCTGCTCTTGCCCTATTAAATGATGCTGTTAAAAAAGGAGGCGTAATGGCTTCTTCCCATGTTGGGGGCTTAAGTGGAGCTTTTATTCCAGTTAGTGAAGATGCTGGTATGATTGAAGCAGTAGAAAAAGGAGCTTTAAATCTGGAAAAATTAGAGGCGATGACTGCAGTCTGCTCAGTCGGTCTGGATATGATAGCAGTCCCTGGAAAAACTACAGCAGATACAATTTCTGCGATAATTGCAGATGAGGCTGCAATTGGAATGGTTAACCATAAGACAACAGCTGTAAGGTTAATTCCAGTTCCTGGTAAGGATGTCGGGGAAGAAGTAGTTTATGGTGGGCTGTTTGGCAGAGCACCAATTATGAAAGTTAGTGATTATTCTAGCAGTGATTTTATTGCCAGAGGTGGCAGAATCCCGGCACCACTACAGAGTCTTAAAAATTAGAATACTGATAATTATAAAACAGTACTTTCCTGAATTTCAACTCGGGATTGTGCTGTTTTTTTGATTTGAATAATTTTCAGAAAATAAGAGAAAATTTAAAATATTACTTGATTTTTAAAATATAATAGTATACAATATAACCAACAAGTTAACATACAACTTGGTTAAAAGTAGGGAGAGTTGTTGTATGAAAAAAGCTAAATACAGAGAAATTATTGATTATTATAAAAATTACATAGAACATCACGAATTAATTGATGGGGATTTACTGCCTTCAGAATCTGAGGTAGCTGATAAATTTAAATACAGTCGAGATACAGTTAGAAGAGCTTTAGAGGAATTGGAGAAAGAAAAGATTGTTTCCAGAAAAAGAGGAAAAGGAACATTTTATCGTGATTCTAAAAATACTGTTAAAGAAAAGCGAATTGCTGTGATAACTACTTATTTATCAAATTATATCTTCCCAAATATAATTTCCGGGATTGAAGAAGTGGTTAGTTCAAAACATTATACTTTAAATCTTGCTAATACAGATAATGATCCCAATAAAGAAAGAAAGCATTTAAGAAAAGTTATAGACAATGGTGTTGACGGCTTAATCATTGAGCCTACCAAAAGTGCATTAGACACTCATAATATGGATTTATACAGAGAACTTAAAGCCAAAAAAATTCCTTTTGTTATGTTAAATGCTTATTATAGAGAATTAAATCCATCTTATGCAATTGTCAATGACTACAAAGGTGGATATAAAGCGGCTCAGTATTTGCTGCAGTTAGGACATACAAATATTGCTGGTATTTTTAAAGAAGATGATCTGCAGGGGATTTTTAGACAAAAAGGCTTCAAAAAGGCTTTAACTGATTATGGAATTGATCCAGAATCAGCAGAGATTGGCACCTATATAACAAGTCAAATTTCCTCTTATCCTTATCACTGGATGGATAAGATGCTGTCTCATAAAAATAGACCGACAGCGGTTGTCTGCTATAATGATGAAATTGCAGTTGATATTGTCAAAGCAATTATTGATAATGGTTTAAAGGTTCCAGATGATATTTCGGTTGTTTCTTTTGATGATTCAATTTTAGCTACAGCAACAAATGTTAAATTGACAACTGTCAGACATCCAAAGGAAGAACTGGGAAGACATGCTGCCCGTTTATTATTTAATATGCTGGAAATCGGGGTTGAAAAGCCCAGATTTTTATATAATCCAGAATTAGTAGTTAGAGATTCTTGTAAAGAGTTAAGAAGGAGGTAGTTAAAATTAAATGAGCAAACTTTTAGAAATGCACGGAATAAGCAAATCATTTTATGGTACTCAGGCTTTAAAAGATGTAGATATTAAAATTGAGCCAGGAGAAATCCAGGCAGTTTGTGGAGAAAATGGGGCCGGGAAATCAACACTGATGAATATTATGACCGGTATTTTACAGCCTGATTCAGGTGAAATAGTTTTTGAAGGTCAAACATTAAGTGATTTAAATCCTCGTACAGCTCAGGAAAAGGGGATCAGTATTGTTCACCAGGAATTAAGTCTCTGTCCGGAAGTAAGCGTTGCGGAAAATATATTTATGGGAAGAGTCCCTGAAAAAAGACGGGGAATGGTCAATTTTAAGCAGATGCGCCAGGAAGCGGAAAAAGTATTGAACAGATTAAACCTGGAGATTGATGTTAAAAAACCTGTTGGGAAATTAGGTATTTCAGAACAGCAGATGGTTGAAATAGCAAAGGCTTTATCAATTAATGCTAAAATATTAATTTTGGATGAGCCCACATCTTCCTTAACAGATACTGAATCCCAGATTTTGTTTGAAAATTTAATGAGACTAAAAAAAGAAGGAATTGCAATCTTCTTTATAAGTCACCGGCTAACGGAAATTTTTCAGGTCTGTGATAGTTATACAGTTTTAAGAGATGGTGTACATGTTGGTAATGGAAAAATTGAAGCTGTTGACCCAGATGATATTGTTCGAATGATGGTTGGAAGAGAACTTGATCAAGCTTATCCTGACAAAGGGACTGAGGTTGGAAAAAATATACTTAAAGTCAAAAATATTAGCCGAAAAGATGAATTTGAAAATATCAGCTTTGAAGTTAATGAAAAAGAAATAATAGGTTTATTTGGTCTAATTGGAGCTGGAAGATCAGAAACAATGCGGACTGTTTTTGGAATTAATCAGCCTGATAGTGGGAAAATTGAACTTTTTAATGAAGATATAACCGCTAATAATACCAGAAAAAATATTGATCAGGGATTAGTTTATATTTCTGAAGATAGAAAAGAGCAGGGATTATTTTTAGACATGGATTTAAATGCTAATGTTGTTGCAGCTGACCTGGAACAGGTATCTGAAAACAATCTTGTAAAAAAGAGAAAAGTTAAAAAAATTGGCGAAAATTTTGTAGAAATAATGAATACAAAATATGCAAGTTTAGATCAGCCGGTTAGAAGTTTAAGTGGAGGTAATCAACAAAAGGTTCTACTCGCCAAATGGCTTGCCGTTGAACCAAGAATTTTGATTCTTGATGAGCCAACAAGGGGTATTGATGTTGGTACTAAGTTCGAAATTCATACTAAATTAAGAGAACTGGCAAATGACGGCCATGGAGTAATGTTTATTTCTTCTGAATTACCGGAAATTCTTGGTTTAAGTGATAGAATTCTAGTCATGCATCAGGGAAGATTAGTAGGAGAACTTGATGCTGAGACAGCAACTGAAGAAGAAATAATGATGTATGCTTCAGGTAGAAAAAATGATTTTAAAAATTAATAAATGGAGGGATAAAAAAGAATGCAAAATTCTCAAGGTTCTAGTATTCTTAAAAAGTTATTTGGTTTAAGAGAAGCTTCGCTTGCACTTATAATTATTGTTTTTGCAGCTTTGCTTAGTTTTATGGCTCCTGGGTTTTTAAGTACCTATAATATTAACACAACTTTAATTGGTTTATCAATGGATGGAATTCTGGCAGTAGGAATGACCCTGGTTTTAGTTGTGGGAGGAATTGATCTGTCAGTTGGTTCAGTTATGGCTTTTGCCAATGTGCTCGCTGGTATGACAATGGTAACTCTGGGTTTGAATATCTGGGTAGCTGTACTAGTTTCAATAGCTTTATCTGTTCTAATTGGATTTAGTATTTCACAATTTATTACTAAAATTCATTTAAGTCCTTTTATTACAACATTAAGTATGATGTCAATTGGTCGTGGGATGGCCTATATTATTACAAAAGGTTCTCCTGTGAGTATAGGTAATATTTCTCAGACTTTTGACTTTATCGGAGGAGGAAAAACATTCGGTATTCCAAATCCTGGTCTAATATTAATAGTTTTAGTAATAGTTATGGACTTTTTAATGAGGAATTCTAAAACATTTAGAAAAATTTATTATGTTGGTTCAAATGAAGAGGCAGCTAAATTTTCCGGAATTAATGTAAATAAAATTAAAATAATGGTTTACATACTGTGTTCTACTTTAGCTGGTTTTGCTGGTATTTTAAGCTTAGCTCGCTTTGGGGTGGCAACTCCAACAGCAGGTACCGGAGCTGAATTAAGAGCTATTGCGGGTGCAGTTATTGGAGGAGCCAGTTTAACCGGTGGAGAAGGTACAGTGCTGGGTGCCTTTTTAGGTATCATCTTAGTTGGTCTGGTTAACAATGCACTGGTGCTGCTTGGGGTTTCTGTTTACTGGCAGCAGTTAGTTGTTGGTCTAGTACTTCTCAGTGCTGTAATTATTGATATGAAAGTTCACAGTAATAAGTAATTTGATTATTTAAGTGTGTATTATACACATTTTAAATAAAAAAAGAAACAGGAGGGGTTTATTTTGAAAAAATTATTAGTTTTAGTCATGGTTTTCGCTTTAACTCTCAGTTTTGTTGGAATGGCAGCGGCACAGAATGAATCACCAATGCAGGGAAGTATGGAAGATGAGTATGTTATGGTAACCTTTGTTTCTGGTATTGAATACTGGAAACCAGCATACAGAGGTATGGAAGATGCTGCTTCGAACTTAGGGGTTTCCACTCGTTATACTGGAGCTACTGATTATGATATTAATCAACAGGTAACAGTTTTAGAACAGGTTATTGCTCAGCAGCCAGCTGGTATTCTGTTAACAGCTATTAATCCCGATGCTTTAGTTGGCCCAATAAATAGAGCAATGGAAGCTGGTATTCCTGTAGTAACTTTTGATGCAGATGCACCAGATTCCAATCGTTATTCTTTCTTAGCTACTTCTAACTATGAAGCTGGTGTTAAAGCGGCTAATTATCTGGCAGATCTAAATAATGGAGAAGGTAATTTAGGTTTAATTACTATACCTGGTCAGTTAAATCACGAAGAAAGAGCCCGTGGTTTCCAGGAAACAATTGCTAATGACTACCCAGATATGAAAGTTGTTTCAGTTCAGGATGGTCAGTCTGATCAGTCTGCTTCTGCAAGAGCAATGGGTTCAATGATTCAGGCTAACCCGGATTTAGTAGGAGTGTTTACCACTGAAGCTTCTACTGGTGTAGGTGCAGCGACTGCAGTTGAAGAGGCTGGTATGGTTGAGAATATTGATATTGTTAGTTTTGATACTGATCCTGGAACACTGGATTTTGTCGAAGCTGGCGTTATTGATGCTACTTTAGCTCAGGGTACCTGGAATATGGGTTACTGGGGACAGATGTTCCTCTTCCATTTAACTGAAGGTCTGTTAGATCCAATTGAAAACGGAGACTGGAAGGAAGCAGGAATCAATCCTCTACCTGATTATGTAGATACTGGCGTAAACTTAGTAACTCAGGAAAATGTTGAATTTTATATGGCTGACTAAATAAGTTATAATATAAGGAGAGGTTTTACTGCCTCTCCTTATTAATTAAATTTTTAGTCAGAAACTTTTTTCTTAAAAATTTAATTAATACAAAAATTTTTAGCTTTACTTTTGATTATAAATAAAATACTTTAGAGTTAATAAAATATACTAAAGTAATAAGGAGGAAAATAATGAAAAATATTTTTGAAACACAAGAATTATGGTTTGTTACAGGAAGTCAGCATTTATATGGGGATCAGGTTTTAAAAGAAGTAGAAGAAAACAGTAAAAAAATAGCAGAAGGACTTTCTGCTGCTGACGAGATTCCAGTAGAAATTAGATTTAAAAGTGTGGTTACAACAGCTGAAGAAATTAGAAAAGTTGTCCTGGAAGCTAACAGTGATGATAATTGTATCGGGATTATTACCTGGATGCATACATTCTCACCTGCTAAAATGTGGATTGCAGGCTTAAAAGCAATGCAAAAACCGCTTTTACATTTACACACTCAGTTTAATAGAGATATTCCATGGGATGAAATTGATATGAACTTTATGAATACAAATCAAGCTGCACATGGTGGTCGTGAGTATGGTTTTATGGTCAGCCGGATGGATAAAAATCGCAAAGTTGTAGTCGGCCACTGGCAGAATGAGCAAGTACAGCGACGTATTGGTGTCTGGACCAGAGCTGCTGCAGCCTGGGCTGATGCACAGGGTGCAAAGTTTGCTCGGTTTGGTGACAATATGCGTAATGTTGCAGTTACTGAGGGAGATAAAGTTGAAGCTCAGATGAAATTTGGTTATGAGGTTCACTATTACGGTATTGGTGACTTAGTTGAATACATCAATGATGTTGATCAAGCAGAAATTGCAGAATTAATAGAAGTATATAAACAGGAATATAATGTCCAAAAGAATTTACTGGATGGAGAAGGAAAAGAGTCTCTTAAAGAATCTGCTAGAATTGAAATTGGCCTTCGTAAATTCTTAGAAGATGGAGATTTTAAAGGTTTTACCACCAATTTTGAAGACTTACACGGTATGAAACAGCTTCCGGGACTTGCTGTACAGAGATTGATGAAAGAAGGATATGGATTTGGTGGTGAAGGTGACTGGAAAACTGCCGCCCTGGTAAGAGCGATGAAAGTTATGGGTTCTGGTTTAGAAGGTGGTACTTCATTTATGGAATTCTATACCTATCATCTTGATCCTAAAGATACAAAGGTTCTGGGTGCTCATATGCTGGAAGTCTGTGAAAGTATTGCTGATGGCAAGGCCAATTTAGAAATGCATCCTTTAGGAATAGGCGGCAAAGAAGATCCAGCCAGACTTGTATTTGATGTTGCTGCAGGTCCTGCGGTTAATGCTACTATAATTGATATGGGTAATAGATTTAGATTGATAGTTAATGAAGTTGAAGTTGACAGAGCAGAAAAAGAAATGCCTGAGCTGCCGGTAGCCAGAGTATTCTGGAAGCCAAAACCAAACTTAAGAGAAGCTGTAGAATCCTGGATTTATGCAGGAGGAGCACACCATACAGGTTTTTCAAAAGATGTTACAGCTGAACATTTAAGGGATTTCGCAGAAATTGCCGATATAGAAATTGTTACAATTGACCAGGATACAGATGTCAATAGTTTCAAGAAAGAATTAAAATGGAATGATGTTTATTATAAACTGAAATAAAGAGAAATCTTTATTTTAAATACTTAGTATTATAGATGGTGAGATGAAAATTTATTTTAAGAGAATGAATTTCATTTCACCATTTTTACTTTTATTATAAATTTAAGCAGAGCTTTTATCAATTAATAATTCTTGTTAAATAATATTTTCTCTGATATAATTTATAAAAGTCATAATTTTAGGTGAATAAAAAGGTAATAAATGTCTATGAAGGAGATGCTAATAGATGCTTGAAAAACTTGAAAAACTTAAAAAAGAAGTTCTGGAAGCTAATTTAGAACTTCCTAAAAAAAATCTTGTCACATATACCTGGGGTAATGTAAGTGGTATCGATAGAGAAAAAGGCTTATTTGTTATTAAGCCGAGTGGAGTTGACTATGAAAAAATGACTTTTGAAGATATGGTTGTTGTTGATCTTGAAGGTAATAAAGTTGAAGGTGAGTTAAATCCTTCTTCAGATACTGCAACCCACCTCTATTTATATAATCATTTTCAAGAAATTGGAGGGATTGTACACACTCATTCTTCCTGGGCCACCAGCTGGGCACAGGCAGGCAGAGGAATCCCGGCTTTTGGTACAACCCATGCAGACTATTTTTATGGTGAGATTCCCTGCACCCGCAAAATGACAGCTGCAGAAATTAAAGGCCAGTATGAAAGAAATACTGGAAAAGTGATTGTAGAAAGATTTAAAGATATTGATCCGACTCAGAGACCTGGAGTTTTAGTAAATAATCATGGTCCTTTTAGCTGGGGAACAGATGCAGCTAATTCTGTGCACAATGCAGTTGTAATGGAAGAAGTTGCAAAAATGGCCTACAGAGCAGTCAATTTAAATCCTGACTTAGAACAGATTGATCAGGTATTACTGGATAAACATTTTTTAAGAAAACACGGTAAAAATGCTTATTATGGACAAAAATAGTTTTTAAAAAGGTGAAAAAATTGAGTGAAAGTATTTTTGAAATTAATAAATTAACCACTTTTGATGATGACTGGTCTAAGATAGAGGATGTCAATTTAAAATTAGAAAGCGGCAATATTTTTGCTCTGGTTGGAGAAACTGGAGCTGGCAAAACAACTTTTGTCAATGTTTTAGCCGGTATAATTGATGATTATGATGGTGAAATTATTTACAAGAATAGATTGTTAACTAAAAAAGAGCAAAAGAATATTTTTGGTTTTATCTATCAAAAATCAACTTTAATAAATAAGATGACAATTGCAGAAAATTTATTTTTTGTGGATTTTCCTACCAGAAAAATAGGTCCTTTTATCAGCTGGAAGCAGGTTAAGAAAAAGGCAAAAGAATACCTGGATTATTTTGATATTGACTTTGATTTGAATAAAAATGTGGGAGTTTTAACTTCAGAGGAAAAGAAAATAATTGAATTTATTAAAGTATTTATAAAAGATCCCGAAATTATTATTTTACATGAGCCTACCACAAATTTAAGTATTGACAGCTTAGATAAATTATACAGTATTATCAAAAAATTAAGAGAAAAAAACAAAATAATAATTTATGTAACAAAGCAGTGGGAAGAGGGACTGAAAGTAGCTGACAAAATTGCTGTTTTAACTAAAGGGAAAATTGCAGGAGTTTTAGAGGCTGAAGAAGCAAAGAAGAATCCTAAAAAGTTATTAAATTTATTTTTGGGAATTTATGATGAAAGAGTAAAAAAAGATGAGACTCCTGATGTTATTGACTCAATTTTTAAAGCAGCTGAGTTTTTGACATCTGAATATGAATTAAAGGACGTACTTAAATTCTTAGCAGAAAAAGTTACAGAAATTATGGGAGCGGATTCCTGTGTTATTAATTTAGTTGATGAAAAGACTGAAACAATAATTGATAGAATTGAATTTAAAAAAACTCAGAATAAGATTCCACAAATCAAAAAAGATAAAATATTTGAGATAACAAAAGATAATAAATTATTCTATACCAATTCCAGGGAAAAGGGATTTAATTTCCTATTTGATGGTGACAGTTATGGAATTAATACTGTCATTATGTCTTCAGTTCTGATAAGATCACAGCTGGCAAGTGTAATAAAACTGCATTATAGAAATATTTATGTCTACTCTGAGATTGAATGGAAGTATCTTTCTACCTTCGCCAGACAGGCAGCTATTGCCATTGAAGACACAAGATTAATGGGAAGATCAGCCCTATTACAGGAAAGTCATCACAGAATAAAAAACAATCTGCAGTCTATTATTAGTCTGATATCTATTCAAAAAGACTTTTTAAAAGAGGATGTAGATTATGATTCAGTAATTAATATCTTAAATGATATTATGTCGAGAATAAAAAGTATTGCTGCAGTACATGATCTTTTATCAAAAGACAAAATGGGCAGAAGTATAATTAACATTAAAGAAATTATTAATAAAGTATTAGATTTTGCTGCCTATCCATCATTGAATAGAGAAATAAAAATAAAAAAGGAACTGGAAGATATATTTATTCCATATAATAAGGCTACTACGATAGTCTTAATAGTTAATGAATTGGTAGCTAATTGTTATGAACACGCTTTTTCAGATCAGGATTTTGGAAAAATAATTGTGAAATGCAAAAAAATAAATGATAGAATATCGCTAGTTATTCAGGATAATGGTAAGGGAATGCCGGAAGATTTTGATGTTGAAAACTCTACAACTTTAGGTTTAAGTATTGTTTATTCGATTATTAATAATGAATTTAATGGTAAAATAGATTTTAACGCTTTAGACAAAGGAACAAAAGTCACAATTAAAATTCCATTTAAATATTAGGAGATTGATAATAATGAAGAAGTTGAAAATTCTAATAGCTGAAGATGAATATCTGGTTCTGATGGGATTGAAAAGCAATCTTAAAGAACTGGGACATGAAATCATTGCAGAGGCTATGAATGGTAAAGAAGCTATTGAACTAGCAAAAGAAAAATCTCCAGACCTGATCATTGCAGATATAAATATGCCTGAGATTGATGGCATAGAAGCTGTTAAACAGATTAATAAAGATCAGGTAATTCCAAGTATTATTGTAACCGGGTATTCTGATGACGAACTAATTGAAAAAGCAAGCAAGGTAGGAGTTTTTGCCTATTTAGTTAAGCCAGTCGGCCTGGAAGAACTGAAGGCTTCAATAATAATTGCAATGAATAAATACGAAGAATTTAAAGAAGTTAACAGAGAATTAAAAGATCAAAAGAAGGCTTTAGAAAACAGAAAACTTATTGAAAGAGCTAAAGGGATACTAATGGATACACTTTCTCTGACTGAAGCCGAAGCAATGAAAAAATTACAGCAGAAAAGTCAGGAAGAAAATTCCAAACTGGTTGAAGTGGCAAAAAACATTATTGAAATGAATGAATATTTAAACTGAGGCCAAAAAAAGAGTATAAGAAAGCATGAAGAGTTTAAATTCTTCTAATGATAATTTTTGACCAAAATTCAACTTGATTAATTATAATTTATTGAATATAATGTTTTTAGAAAATAATAAATATTAAATACTTTGTGCTGATGGGGGTACATTGTATTAAGGTGATGGAGCCTTGTATTATATTTTTGGGTGAACTATATTTAATTAGTTCATTATCTAAAGATATAATGCAGGGCTTTTTATGTTTTTATATAAATTTTTAAGATTTTTATAAGTAAATAAGCAAATATATTTTGAAGGGAGGGAAAATAATTTTGCATTTGGGATTATGTTGACTGGAATAATATAATATTATAAATAAATAACTATTCCTCTCATATTTAAAATATTCATAAAATTATAGGAGGTTATTATTTTGAAAAAATTAGTAGTATTATTAACTTTGGTTTTAATGGTTTCTGTATTTAGCGGAGTAAGTTTTGCGCAGGATGATGATCAAATTTCAATTGGGATGTCTTTTCAGGAAATGAATAATGAGTATTTTATAGTAATGAGAGAAGCTCTAGAGTCAGCTGCTAAATCTATTGGAGCGGAAGTAATGTATACAGATGCCAGACATGATGTAAATAAACAGATCAGTGATGTGCAGGATATGGTAACAAAAGGCATTGACATCCTATTACTTAATCCCGCTGATTCTGTAGGCGCTGAAGCAGCCGTTCAATATGCAAAAGATCAGGGAGTTTATGTAATTGCGATTGATGCTCAAGCTGAAGGTCCAATAGATGCTTTTGTTGGTTCTAAAAACTATGATGCAGGTTATAAAGCAGGTCAAGAAATGGCAAAGGATCTGAATGGTGAAGGTAAAGTTGCTATTTTAGATGGTATTCCAGTAGTACCAATCTTAGAAAGAGTTGAAGGATTTAGAGCCGCAATTTCTGAATATCCTGATATTGAGATTGTAGATGTACAGAATGGTCAGCAGGAACGTTCCAAAGCGATGTCAGTTACAGAAAATATGATGCAGGCTAATCCTGATTTAGATGCTATTTTTAGTGTAAATGATACTGGAGCTTTAGGTTCTTTAGCAGCAATTAAAAGTGCTAATGAAGATATTAAATTGTACAGTGTTGATGGACATCCAGAAGCTATAGAAGCAATTCTTAATGGAGATATTTTTCAGGCGACAAGTGCTCAGTTTCCAAGAGATCAGGTTAGGATCGGTATTGGCATTGGTTTAGCTAAATACTGGGGAGCAGAAAAAATGCCAGAAAAAATACCAGTACCTGTTAAATTAATTAATGATGAAAATGCAGAAGGATTTAGCTGGTAATAAATTTGTAATATTATTTAAGAGGATTCTCCCTTTAAAGGGAGAATCCTCAAAAATGAGGTGTTTAATTTGGATAATATATTAGAAATTAAAAATGTTACTAAAGAATTTCCTGGAGTTCTGGCTTTAGATAATGTTAGTTTTAATATCAGAAGAGGAGAAGTCCATGTTTTAATTGGAGAAAACGGAGCAGGGAAGTCAACATTAATGAAAATTTTATCTGGAGTTTATCAGGCTAATAGTGGTAAGGTTTTATTAAATGGTGATGAAATTGATTTTAGTAATCCAAAAGAAGCTCAGTTAGCCGGTATCAGTATTATTTATCAGGAGTTTAGTTTAATTCCTTATTTAAATGCAGTTGAAAATATATTTTTGGGTAGAGAATATAAAAAAAATGGTGTTTTAGATAAAAAAAGAATGACTGAAGAAGCAAAAGACTTACTTGATACATTTGAGGTTGAAATTGATTTAGAAAAATCGGTTAATCAATTGAGTGTTGCAGAACAGCAATTTATAGAGATTGCTAAGGCAGTTTCTATAAATGACAATGTTCTGATTTTAGATGAGCCAACTGCTACTTTGACCAATCAAGAAACAGAAATTTTATTTAATTTAATTAGAAACTTAAAAGAAAAGGGAGTTACGATGATTTTCATTTCTCACCATTTAGAAGAAGCTTTTGAAATTGGAGATAGACTTACCTGTTTAAGAGATGGAAAATGGGTAGGAACAGAAAACATTTCTGATTTAAGCGAAAAGAAGATAATTAAGATGATGGTTGGGAGAGATATAGGTGATACTTTCCCCGATAGAGAAGGAAAATATCAAAAAGAAATTATGATTGAAGTTAACGATCTAAAAAGAAATGAAAAAGAAGAGTTTATTAATTTTAAGGTAAGAAAAGGAGAAATATTGGGGGTAGCTGGTTTAGTCGGTTCTGGGAGAACTGAAATGGCCAGAGCATTAATTGGGGCAGATAAAGTTTTAAGTAAAGAAATATATATTAATGGAAAAAAAGTTGAAATAAATTCTCCTTCAGATGCTTTAGATAATGGAATTGGATTAATTCCTGAAAATCGAAAATCTCAGGGCCTGATTTTAGGACTAAGTGTTAAAGACAATATTTCGATTAACAGTCTTGATAAAATCTTAAAAAGCAATTTATTTATCAATAAAAAAGAAGAGAAAAAAAGATCACAAAAATTAGTTGAAGATTTAAATATTAAAACTCCGAGCTTAAAACAAACTGTTAAAAATTTAAGTGGTGGTAATCAGCAAAAAGTAGTTTTGGCAAAATGGCTGGGTACTGATAGTAATGTTTTAATATTTGACGAACCAACTCGAGGTATAGATGTCGGTGCTAAGTTAGAAATTTATAAATTGATGAATGAGTTAGTAGATATGGGAATTTCAATAATAATGATTTCTTCTGAATTACCAGAAGTTCTAGCAATAAGTGATAGGATTATGATAATGCATAAGAATAAAATTAATGCTGTTTTAGATAACAATGAAGATGTAGATCAAGAGACTATAATGTATTACGCTACTGGAGGGGAACAATATGACAGGGCAACTTAGTGATAAAATTAAGAATAACAATTTTAAAGAATTACTTAAAAAACCAGAAGTTTTAACTTTTGCCGGCTTAATCTTACTTTCTTTATTTATGTCGATTTTTACAGATAC
This sequence comes from Halanaerobium saccharolyticum, assembly GCF_004362045.1. Lineage (GTDB taxonomy): Bacteria > Bacillota > Halanaerobiia > Halanaerobiales > Halanaerobiaceae > Halanaerobium > Halanaerobium saccharolyticum_C. The sequence goes on from NZ_SNWX01000005.1 coordinate 14,813, forward strand.
TTTTCTTACAGGTAGAAACCTGGTTAATGTAGCTCGACAGATTTCAATTAATGGCATTATAGCTGTTGGGATGACCTTTGTAATTTTAACAGCTGGTATTGACCTTTCAGTAGGGTCGGTTATGGCTTTTTCTGGAACAATGCTGGCTGCAGGAATGGCAGATTGGGGCTTACACCCTGTTTTAGCTATATTTTTTGCTTTATTAGTTGGTGGTCTATTTGGATTAATTAACGGTACTTTAATTTCTTATGCTAATATGCCACCTATTATCGTAACCCTGGCAATGATGGAAGTTCCAAGGGGACTGGCCTTATTGTATACAGGTGGATATCCACTCTCAGGTTTGCCAAGTTCTTTTTCTGTTCTCGGTAGAGGTTATGTATTTGGATTTTTACCTGTACCTGTTTTGATAATGGCTGTGGTCTATTTAATTGCCTATATTTTGCTGACCCAGCTTCCATTCGGCAGATATATTTATGCAATTGGAGGTAATGAAGAAGCTGTTAGATTATCCGGTATTAAAGTAAAAAAATATAAAATATTTGCCTATGTGATCAGTGGTTTGACAGCAGCAACCAGTGGTATAGTTATAACATCTCGTTTAATGTCCGGTCAGCCAATGGCAGGTACTGGATTTGAACTTGATGCAATTGCTGCAGTTGTTTTAGGTGGAACAGATATAGCTGGTGGTCGAGGTAGTATTATCGGTACAATCATTGGGGCTTTTACTCTTGGAGTATTAACAAATGGTCTTAATCTTTTAGGAGTTTCCCCCTATGTTCAGAGAGTTTTTAAAGGGTTAATTATTTTATTAGCTATCTACTTTAGTTCTAAAAAGAAAAAATAATTTAAAAATTAGGAGGAGTTATTAAATGAGTGAATTACCAGAAAAAATGAAAGCTGTAAAGGCCTATGCACCAGAGGATTACAAAGTTGAGGAAGTTGATCGTCCAAAAGCAGATCCAGGAGAAGTAATTATTAAAATTAGTGCCTGTGGAATCTGTGGTAGTGATTTAAAAGCTTATCACGGAAGTGATATGTTCTGGGGTGGAGATGATCCCTGGTTAAAATCACCTGTTACTCCAGGTCACGAATTCTTTGGTACTGTTGTTGAACTTGGCAAAGGTGCAGCAGAAATGCATAAAGTAGAAATTGGAGATAGAGTTACAACAGATCAGATAAAACCCTGTGGAGAATGCCGATTCTGCAAAAGTGGAAAGTACTGGATGTGTGAAGTCCATGATATGTATGGATTCCAGAAAGATATAGCTGAAGGTGGCTGGGCAGAGTACATGAAGATTTATCCTAACTCTGAAATTTATAAAATACCTGATTCAGTAACTTTTGAAGAAGCAAGTTTAATTGAACCTATGGCCTGTGCTGTGCATACAGTTCAGAGAGCAGAAATAGAATTTGAGGATGTAGTTGTTCTGGCAGGAGCTGGAACTCTGGGTTTAAGCATGACTCAATTAATTAAAATGAAAACTCCAAAAAAATTAATTGTCCTAGATTTAAATGAAAAACGCTTAGAATTAGCTAAAAAACACGGGGCTGACATGGTAATAAATCCGGCAAAAGAGGATGCAATTAAAATTGTTAAAGATCTAACTGATGGCTATGGCTGTGATGTTTATATTGAAGCTACAGGTTCTCCAGCAGGAGTAAAGCAGGGTCTTGAAATGGTTAGAAAATTGGGTACTTTCGTAGAATTTAGTGTATTTGGGGAAGAAACCACCACCGACTGGAGTGTTATTGGTGACCGTAAAGAACTTGATATTAGAGGTTCACATCTGGGACCATATACTTATCCAATAGTCATTGATTTACTTGATAGAGGTTTATTATCTGCAGAAGGTTATGTTGCAAAAACATATCATTTAGAAGATTTTGAAGAGGCATTAGAAGAAGCGCATGATAAAGATAATATTAAAGTATTATTAAAACCGTAAGCATGATATTAATTTAATATATATTACTGTTTAGAGGAATCTTTCTTTAGTGGTTTATTATGATGACTAATTATAATGAATTTTTCAACACTTAGAAAGATTCCTTTAAATTTTTTAAATTGAATAATAAATCACATAAATATATAGAGAAGAAATGGATTAATTTTGCTAAAAGAAGTTGCAAATGCAGTAAGGTGATTATCTGCAGACATTGCAGAAAAGGCAACTTCTGGACATTCAGATTAACCAACTGTTTTAATTTTGATTAAATAGATTTAGATATAATTAAAATTGATTGCAGGAATAACTGAATAAATGTTGAAATATATAAATACAAGTTATATTAGCTGTTTTGAAGGAGATATGTAAAAGAAAAAAATAATTTTGGAGGTTTATTTATGGAAGCAGAAAAAAAGGAAATTATTAAAAATGGCAAGACTATTTTAGGTATTGAGTTAGGCTCAACTAGAATCAAATCAGTTTTATTAGATGAAAATAATGAAACTATTGCAACAGGAAGTCATGGCTGGGAAAACAGCTATGAGGATGGGGTCTGGACCTATAGTTTAGAAGAAGTCTGGAAGGGGCTTCAAAGTAGTTATAAAAATTTAGTTGATAATGTTAAAGAAGAATATGATGTGGTACTTAGAAAAATAGATTCAATTGGTTTTAGTGCGATGATGCACGGATATTTAGCTTTTAATAAAGATGATGAACTTTTGGTTCCTTTTAGAACCTGGCGCAATAATTTTACTGGTGAGGCAAGTGAAAAATTAACAGAAATTTTTGATTATCCTATACCGCAAAGATGGAGTGTAGCCCATTTATATCAGGCAATACTTAATGGGGAGGAACATGTAAGTGATGTTGATTATATAACTACTTTAGCCGGTTATGTACACTGGCAGTTATCAGGAAAAAAAGTATTAGGTGTTGGAGATGCATCGGGAATGTTTCCAATAAATATAAAAACTGCTTCATTTAACAAAAGAATGTTTGAACAGTTTGATAACTTAGTTGAAGATAAAAATTACAGCTGGAAAATAGAAGATATTATGCCAAAAACCTTAGTTGCTGGTGATGAAGCTGGGAAACTAACTGATAAAGGAGCAAAATTATTAGACCCTACTGGTAATTTAGAGGCTGGTAGTCTAATGTGCGCCCCTGAAGGAGATGCTGGTACTGGAATGGTGGCAACAAACAGTGTTGCAGAGCGCACAGGTAATGTATCTGCTGGTACATCTATTTTTGCAATGGTTGTTTTAGAAGATGAACTCAAAAAAGTTCATCCTGAAATAGATCTGGTTACAACACCATCTGGAAACTTAGTTGCAATGTCTCACTCAAATAACTGTACTTCAAACTTAGATTCCTGGATCAATCTCTTTAAAGAAGTTACTGAATCTCTGGGTTTTGATGTAGATATGAATACCCTTTATGAGACTTTATATACTAAATCTCTTGCAGGAGATAAAGACTGTGGTGGACTTTTAGCCTATGGTTATCTTTCTGGAGAACATATTACTGGATTTGAAGAGGGAAGACCACTATTTGCTAGATCTTCTGAAAGTAATTTCAATTTAGCTAATTTTATGAGGGTCAATCTTCAGAGTGCACTGGGTGCTATGAAAATTGGGATGGATATTCTCTTAAAGGAGGAAAATGTTCAACTTGATAAAATGCTGGGCCACGGAGGTTTGTTTAAAACTGAAGGAGTTGCACAGCGTTATATGGCAGCAGCTGTTAATGCACCGGTATCAGTAATGGAAACAGCCGGTGAAGGTGGTGCCTGGGGAATTGCTTTACTGGCTTCCTATCATTTAAATAAAGAAGAAGGACAGAGCCTGGAAGAATTTCTTAATCAGGAAATCTTCAAAAACCAGAATGAAAAAATTGTTAAACCAGATCAGGAAGATGTTAAAGGTTTTGAAGAATTTATGGAGAGATATAAAGCTGGACTGCCAATTGAAAGAGCAGCTGTAGAAAACTTAAAATAGTTTGACTGAATAACCTCTAAATTAACCTCAACTAATTGGTTGGGGTTAATTTAATTCTAAATGCAGGAAAAAGCAAGGTAACAGTTAATTATAATTAACATAAGATAATTCAGGACTTGAAAAAAGTTTTTGTTTAAATTTTATGCAACCGGGAGGTAAAAATTAAAATGAATATTAAAAAAATATCAGGAGAAAAATGTTCCTGTGGAAAGGTCCATCAGATTCCAATTGAAGATGTGATTATAGCAGAAAATGCTCTAGACAGAACCACTGCTCTGATTAAAGAGATTACTGAGGAGCAGAAAATATATCTGATAGTTGATCAGAACACCAAAAAGGCAGCTGGAGCAGAATTAAAAGAAAAATTATTAGCAGCAAATTTTGAGGTAGTTGAAATTATGCTGAAAGAAAGAGAAGAAGATGATCATTTAGTTCCAGAACCAGGAGCGCTTTTTAAAATTATCGAAAAAGTTGAGCCTGACGGTTATGTGCTGGCCTGTGGTTCAGGATCAATAAACGACTTAACAGCTTATGCTGCTCATAAAATGCAGCTGCCTTATTCAGTCTTTGCAACTGCGCCATCGATGGATGGCTATGCTTCTTCTGTCTCATCAATTACTGTGGATGGAGTTAAAAAAACCTACAGCACAACTCCACCAGAATTAATTATTGCTGATCTAAATATTTTAAAAGCTGCACCCTGGAAATTAATTCAATCCGGGCTGGGCGACCTTCTGGGTAAAGTTTCTTCACTCCTGGAATGGAAATTAGGAGTAGCTCTTTTTGATGAATATTTCTGTCAGGAAGCTTTTGATTTAGTAGAAAATGTGCTGAATGATTTAATAAATAACTCGGAAAAAATTATTGCCAGAGAAGAGCTGGGTATTGAGATTTTAACCAAGGGATTAATATATTCTGGAGTTTCAATGATGATGGTCGGTAGTTCACGGCCTGCCTCGGGTACTGAACATCATATTTCTCACTTTTTTGATATGTATGCCGGTATTTTCCAGAAGTCAGTGCCAACTCACGGTATTAAAGTGGGAACTGCTTCCTTTATCAGCAGTAATTTTTACCTAAAATTACTGGAAACTGATTTTAATGAATTTGAATTAGAGCATAATCGAGAGGATAGAGAAAAAGAAATCCGGGAAGCATATTTAGATAAAGCGGATGGTATTTTAGAACTGCTTGATCAGCGCTGGGAACATGATTTAATTACTAAAGATGACTTGTTGAATCAGGAAGAGCAGATCAAATCAAATATCAGAGAATTTAAAGACTACCTGGAAAGTGTAGAAGGAATTTTAGCTGATTTTGGTTTTTTCGAAAGAAAAGATGTTAAAAATTTAAATCGGGATTGGCTCAAAAAAGCAGTGAATCACGGCTTTGAACTCAGATTCCGCTATACTATTTCCACACTTTTAAGACAGGCAGGTCTATTAGAAAAATGGGGAGATCACGTACTGTCAAAACTTGATGAAAAATTGAGTGATTAAAAGGAATAAGAAGCAGTTTATAAATTTTATCTATTTCGGTAGTTTACGGCTGAAGTTGAAATATTACTTCAGCCTATTTTTTATAGGGTATTATGTAGATTTTTTACTGCTTAAATAGGGTAAAAAAATAAAAGTGAAAAATTTTGTAGTAAGAGGTAAAAATAATGTAGTGACTATTTATCTAAATTGTCTTAAAATTAACTTAAGTTAATAAAATAAAAAATAGGAGGAATAATTATTATGAAAAAATCTTTGCTTATTCTTTTAGTTTCAACAATGCTTCTTATCTTTACTGTCTCTGCTGCGGCTGAGACCACAACTTTGACTTTCTGGACTTTTCAGGAATTACACCAGCAGTTTTTAGAAAAAGAAGTTGCCCGCTGGAATGAAAACAATCCTGACAATCAGATTAATCTCGAAGCAACAGTTTATCCTTATGACCAGATGCATAATAAACTGTTAATTGCTCTCCAGTCCGGTGTTGGTGCACCTGATATGGCAGATATTGAAATCAGTAAATTTGCCAATTATTTAAAGGGAAGTAATCCTCAGTTAGTTCCAATGAATGATGTAGTAGAACCGAATATGGATAAAATGATTGAGGCTAGATTCGCCAACTATGCTAAAAATGGTAACTATTATGGTATTCCTTACCATGTTGGAGCAACTGTGATGTATTATAACATGGAAATGATGGATGCAGCTGGTGTTGATATTAACAAAATAGTAACCTGGGACGATTTTGTAGAAGCAGGTAAAAAAGTTAAAGATGCTACCGGTAAACCAATGACTACAGTTGAAGTAACAGAACACTGGACCCTATATCCTATGATCAGTCAGATTGGATCTGATATTTTTGCAGAAGATGGCAGTGTTATTTTAGATAATGAGAAGAACGAAAGAGTTTTAACATTTATTAATGATATGGTTCATAAACACGAAATAGCAATTCCTGCCCCTGGTGGATTCCATCATTCAGAAGAATACTGGAACTTTATGAATAATGAAGGTGCTGCAACTTTAATGATGCCTCTCTGGTATATGGGTAGATTTGTGCAGTATATGCCTGATCTAAAAGGAAAGATGGCTATTCGTCCTTTACCTGTCTGGGATGAAGGCGGAAACAGATCAGCCGGTATGGGTGGTACAGGTACAGTTGTAACAATTCAGAGTGATCAGCAGCAGCTGGCAAAAGAGTTTTTAGCAGAAGCAAAATTATCAGTTGAAGCTTCGCATAAGCTCTGGACAGAACTTGGCTTTGACCCTGTAAGATGGGGAGTCTGGGATGATCCAATTATGTCAGAACCAAATCAGTATACTGAATACTTTAGAAATGATGATATTTTTGGAATGTTATTAGAAATTAGAGATGAAATCAATCCTACTATGGTTACAGAGCAGTATCCAAAGGCAATTGACTTACTCAAGAAAAATGTTTCATTTAAGGTTATTAAACAGCAGAGTCATACTCCTGCAGAAGCTTTAGAAGAAGCGGCAGAAGAGTTAAGACAGTAAAAGATTAATTATTAAAATAATTTCTAAATAGGCTAAAAGGTTCGGCTCTAATCTTAAGCAAATCAAATGATTAAGTTGGGTCTTTTAGCCTTTTATTAAGGAGAGTTTTTATGCAGATACTTAAAAATTTCTATGAAAAATACATTAACTCGAGAAAAGTGGCTCCATATATTTTTGTGGCTCCTTTTATAATTGTATTTCTTGTTTTTTATTTATATCCAATGATTTCCACTATTATTATGAGTTTTCAGGAAATTGGTTTTGGAGAGCCTAAATTTGTTGGTTTAGAAAATTACAGGGATTTATTTAATGTTCATTATAAAAATGCATTATTAACAAGTACTAATTATACCTTCTGGACAATTTTAGTTTTAGTACCCTTACCAATTGTTTTGGCCGTACTTTTAAATAGTGACAAAACAAAATTTACTAACTTTTTTCGCTCATCAATTTTTATGCCGGCTTTAACCTCTGTAATTGTGGCAGGTATGTTTTTTAGATATGCTTTTGGAGAACAGGCTTCTACTTTAGCTAATTCCATTATTGGAGTTTTTGGTCTGGAACCCATTACCTGGCTGCAGAATTCTATTCCCGCTATGATTGCTCTGGTTGTTTTATGTGTCTGGCGCTGGCTGGGAGTAAATATAATTTATTTTTTATCAGGTCTGCAGAGTATTCCCGAAGAAATTTATGAAGCAGCAGATATTGATGGTGCCAGCAGCTGGGATAAATTTAAATACATTACTATTCCCTCTTTAAAACCTGTTATCATCTATGTAATTACGATCAGTGTTTTTGGTGGTTATAAAATGTTTGCCGAAAGTTATGCCTATTGGCAGACAGCAACACCAAATGATATTGGGATGACAATAGTTTCCTATATTTATCAAACTGGTTTTAATAACTTTAATATGGGATTTGCTTCTGCAATCGGAATAACTCTTTTGCTAATTGTATTAATTGTTAATATAATACAGCTTAATTTATTCGGATTATTCAAAAAGGGGGAACAGTAATGTCAAAAAATAAGATTCAGGTTACAGCTATAATTTTAGTTTTATCATTTTTCGCGTTTTTTGCTCTGGCTCCATTTTTCTTTATGCTGATTTCTTCTTTTAAACCAGGTGATCAGATAATTAAAAATGGAATAAGCGCAAGTATAGATTTTGATATAATGTCCTTTCAAAATTATAAGACATTATTTACAGAAAGAAGTGGAATATATCTTCACTGGTATAAAAACAGTGTTTTAATAACCACAATTCAGACAGCCGCAGCGGTGTTTTTAAGTTCCTGGGTTGGTTATGGACTTGCTGTTTATGAGTTTAAAGGTAAAAATCTAATTTTTATTTTAGTTCTAGTCTTAATGATGGTCCCAATCGAAATTTTAATACTTCCCCTTTATAAACTGTCTATTACTTTAGGAATTCTGGATAGTTATGCCGGGGTAATTCTGCCCTTTATTGTACCACCGGTAGCAGTTTTCTTTTTCCGGCAGTTTGCGGTTGGTCTACCAACAGAATTAATTGATGCAGCAAGAATTGATGGAGCTTCAGAGTTTGCTATTTTCTTTAAAATAATGATGCCGTTAATGAAACCAGCTTTTGGAGCTATGATAATTCTGCAGGCAATGTTCAGCTGGAATGCTTTTGTCTGGCCGCTGATTGTTTTACGCTCAAATGAAAACTTCACTTTACCTATAGGACTTGCTTCTTTGATCACTCCTTATGGTAATAGTTATGATATGTTATTTTCCGGTGCAGTAATTTCGGTTGTTCCAATTATTATTCTTTTCATGTTTAAGCAGAATTCATTTATTTCTGGTTTAACAGTTGGAGGAGTAAAAGGTTAGAGAAGGAGAATTGATATTGAAATCTAAATCCAAATTCAGACAGCAAAATCAATTGATTATTTTTTTACTCACATTACTGATCATTTCAGTTTATGGGAGTTCAGTTCTGGCAGCAGCTCCAGTTGTTATGGAAGATCATTTTCAGATTAAAAAAATTGAAGCGGTTGAAATTAGAGCAGAAGCTGGCGAGCAGATAAAATTACCAAAAAAGCTGGAAGTTGAGTTTGAAAGTGGAATTAGAGCTGAGTTTCCTGTTGACTGGATGTTAAATGATCAGCCGAATTATCAGGAAAAAGGAAATTATCAAATTGAAGGTAAAATATTTGTTAAAGATTACCCTGACCCTTTAATTGAGCAGCGGGCTGATCCCTTTATTTATAAACATCAGGATGGCTATTATTACTTTACTGCTTCTTATCCAGAATATGATCGGATTATTATGCGCAGAGCTAAAACAATATCTGGCTTAAAAGAGGCTAAAGAAAAGGTTATCTGGTGGAAGCATCCGGATCAGGAAATGAGCAAACATATCTGGGCTCCAGAGATTCATTTTATTGACGGCAGCTGGTATATCTATTTTGCAGCTTCCAGAACTGACGCGATCTGGGCGATTAGACAGTATGTTATAAAAAATGATTCTGCTAATCCAATGGAAGGTAAGTGGGTAGAAAAAGGAAAAATAGAAATGAATTTTGAAGAATTCACCCTGGATGCCACTACTTTTACTCATCAAAACCAGAGATATCTGGTCTGGGCTCAGAAAAAATATGGAGATTCAAATCTATATATTGCAGAACTTAAAACCCCCTGGGAAATTAAGGGGAGCCAGAAGTTAATTGCTGAGCCGGTACACAGCTGGGAGAGAAAAGGGTTTAATGTAAATGAAGGTCCGGCTGTAATTAAAAAAGGAGATAAGATTTTCATCTCTTATTCTGCAAGTGCTACTGATTCTAATTATGCAGTAGGACTGCTGACAGCCAGTCAGGATGATGATCTATTAAATCCTGATTCCTGGTCAAAGTATGGTGCTCCTATTTTCAAAAGTAGTGAGCTGACCGATGAGTATGGACCTGGTCATAATTCTTTTACAGTCGATGGAAATGGAAATGATATTTTAGTTTACCATTCCAGATCATATAAGGAGATTAGTGGAGATCCACTTTATGATCCAAACCGACATACCAGAGTCCAGCGAATTTTTTGGGATCAAAATAATAATCCTGTGTATGGTATTCCAGGCTATGAAATAAAAGGCAGTAAAGATGTCACTGCAGAAATTATAATTGACTAAATTAACTATATAGTTGTGAAGATTAGATTTTAATAATTTAAATAATTATTTCTATATAACATTTTTAACAGAAGAGCTCTCTTTTTGGGAGTTCTTTTGTTATTATAACTATAATTTTATTAAAAAGGCTGTTTAATTAGTATTAAAATGTTATAATATAAGTAGACTATACAGGAAAGTAGCGATATTATGAAAGAAAACTTATTGCTTAAAATCAAAATAAAATTATACCGTTATCTTCGAAAAACCCATATCCAGAATCGTTTAATAGTTCTATTTTTAATTCTTTCTTTATTTCCAATGTTAATTACAGGTATTTACTCCTATCAGAAATCAAGTCAGGCGATTCATGATAAAATTAATACCTATTCCGTGGAAGTAGTTAATCAGGTGGCAAAAAATATTGAGGAAGAATTAACCAGAATGGAATATCAGACGATAGAAATTGCTTTTTCGGAACTTGTACAAAATACTCTCAGTAATTATGAGCAGTTGAGTGAGTGGGAAGTCTATGATGCCAGATATCGCATGAGAGCTGAGATGGTACGCAAATTTTCTTTTTCCGAATATATCTCTGATGTTCAATTATTTACTGATCAAGGAGATAAAATTATTGCTTATGGTGATACCGGCTTTACTTTAACTTTTAAGGATAATTTTAGAAAAAATTTACTTGCAGAAATTCAGGAAAAAAATGGGGCGCCTGTCTGGAAGGCGGTAGATTTTAGAGATGAGCTGCATCAGATCAGCCGTGTTTATCCCGAAAATACTCCTGAAAAGTCATATGGAATAATTATTGGAAGAACAATTAAAGAATTATATGAAGGAACAGAGCTGGGCACTATTATTATCAGAATAAATGAAAATCTTTTTTCTGATATCTACCGTAATATTGATTTAGGTCAGGGAACTGAAATTTTTATTGTTAATACAGAAGGTACTGTTGTTTCTACCAGAAATAATAATATCAGGTTTAATGAAAAATATCCAGAAGCTGAGCTGATTCAAAAAATTAGGGAAGATGCAGGTTCTACTAATGAAAGTTTCGAATTAGCAATTGCACAGGAAAAAAATATGGCTGCCTATTCTCCAATAAAAGGTGTTGATTGGTATGTAGTCAGTACTATTCCTTTCTCTTATTTAAATAAAGAAACAGGTCAGATTGCTAAAGATATTATGGGAATTAGTTTGATTATTTTTCTGCTGGCAGTATTTTTATCATATATATTCACTAAAAGTATTTCAGATCCGCTTAATAATTTAGTTGAAGCCATGAATCAGGTTGAAGAAGGAAATTTAGAAGTTAAAATTGATGATCAGGCACAGGATGAGCTTGCTGAAGCCAGTTCTAATTTTAATCAGATGGTTGAAGAATTAAAAGAACTTGTGGAGGATGTTAAAGAAAAAGAAAAACAAAAAAGCAATTTAGAATTTAAAGCACTTCAGGCTCAGATTAATCCTCATTTTCTTTCTAATATTTTAAACACTGCTCGACTGCTGGCAGATATGCAGAATGCAGACAATTTGGAAAACTTTCTTTCTTCAGTAATCAACCTGCTTCATTTGAGCATGAATAATAAAGAGGACTTCATTACGGTTGAGAAAGAAGTAGAGTATCTTGAGAGTTATCTAAATATCCAGCAGTTTAGACTGCACAATAAATTTGATGTTAAATTTGAAATAGAAGAAAATCTAATGGATTATAAAATACCTCGCTTTTTACTGCAGCCGGTTGTAGAAAATTCTATTATTCACGGTATTAGTGCTAAAAGTGGACAGGGAATGATTGAAATAAAAGGTTTTACTCAAAATAGCCAGGTTATTTTTACAATTACAGATGATGGGATAGGAATGTCAGAATCTGAAATAGAAAATTTATTAAACGAAAAGAAGGAGAATAAAAATCAATTTTCTGGTATTGGGATTAATAACGTAAAAGAGAGAATTGAACTTTATTTTGGCAGAGAATATGGAATTGAAATTGAAAGTTTAAAAGGTTATTTTACCACTGTTAAAATTATTTTACCTGAAATCAATTAAAATTAAGTAGGTAATTATCAATTTATTTTAGAAAGGATATTCAGAATGTTAAAAGTAATGATAGTTGAAGATGATATTTTTGATTATACACATCTAAAAAATATAATTGACTGGAATCAAGAGGGTTTTCAAATATCGGAACAGATTAAAAATGTAGAAGAGGCTGAAAATAAATTAGCAGAAGAAAATTTTGATATTTTGATTACTGATATGAAGATGCCCGGTAAAAGTGGAGCTGAATTGATTAAATTTGCAGCTAAAAATTATCCAGAAATCAAAACAATTGCTGTAAGTGGATATAAAGAGTTTGATTATGTCAAAAAAAGTTTAAAGGCCGGAGCAGAGGATTATATCTTAAAACATGAATTAAGACAGGATAGTTTAACCAGCCTGCTTACCGCGCTAAGTAAAAAAATCAAGCAGAATAGAGAAGATAAAAATAGTGATATTTTTGAAGAAAGTTTTTTTGTCGATCAAAAAAATATTTTAATTCAAAATTTTGCTGAAAAGCTGGTGCGGGGTCATTTTGCTAATAAAGAAGATTTAAAAAAACAAATTGAATTACTTTCTATTAATTTTGACCTTAAAAATATAGTAATTACAATTGGTCAGTTTGATAATTATCGGGAATTACAGCAAAAATATTCTGCTGCTAAACTTTTGAATATTAAACGCTCCTTTATCAATATGGCAGATGAAATTTTAAAAGAGAATGGTAAATCTTTTGCAGTTTTAAAAGATGAGAAAAACTTTCTCTTTTTGTTTTCTTTTCAGGAAAATAGTGAATTGAAAATTAACAACAGCACCACTTCTGCTATCAATAGGATTAAATCCGCTTTAAAAAACTATTTGAATATCACAGCCAGTTTTGCAGTAAGTAATATTCTGCAGAGCCCCCTGGAGATAGCAAAAAACTATAATCAAACATCAGAATTACTTGAAAATAAATTTTATCAGGGTCAAGATATGATTATTTATCAAAATCAGAATAATCGAATTGATAATCAAAAATTTAATCTTGATATTAAAAGAGAAAAGCTTTTATTAAAATATATAGAAAAAAAAGATGCGGCAGCTTTAAAAAATGAACTGGAAGATTTATTTAATGATATAGCTCGGATTAAACCCGGCTTATCTGTTTTAAAGATGACTCTTATTTCACTGATCAATATTATCAACAGCAGTATTAAAGATAAGGGCTTAAATGGGGAAAATATTTTTGAGGAAAAAGGTAATCCCTATCAAAAATTAGAAAAACTAAACTCTCTGGCAGAATTTAAAGATTGGATAATAACCATTTATCTTAATTTAGTTGAAGAATTGAAAGATAAAAATAATTACTCAAATTTAATTAATCAGACATTACTTTATATAGATAAAAACTATGATCAGGATCTAACTTTAGGCCGGGTAGCTGCCGAAATCGGTGTCAGTTATTCTTATCTCAGTCGAAAATTTAAAAAAGAATGTGGACAGGGTTTTAGTGATTATCTAAATCAGCTGAGAATTAAAAAAGCTAAAAAAATGATTCGATCTGGCGATAAAAATATCAAAGAAATTGTTAATCTGGTTGGGTTTAATAATTACAATTATTTTTTTAAGGTATTCAAAGATTCAGAGGGAATGACTCCCAGTGAGTATGAGAGGAAAAAAAGATAGGTTATTATAATAAAGTAAAAGGCTGCCATTAAAATGGTGGCTTTTTTAATTTTAAATAAAAAAACAAAATTTCTGCAGGGCTTTTTAATTGAGTCGTGAATATAATAATAGAGAGTTAATTTAAACTTTAAATTAACTCTTAAAAAATAGGAAGGAATTGATTTATGAAAAAACAGCAAGTTAACCCGTATTTACCATCATGGGAGTATATCCCTGATGCTGAACCTTATGTTTTTAATGACCGAGTTTATATTTACGGTTCTCATGACCAATTTAACGGTCATGCCTACTGTCTGAATGATTATGTCTGCTGGTCAGCTCCAGTTGATGACCTGGCAGATTGGAGTTATGAAGGAGTAATTTATAAAAAAACAGAAGATCCTCTTAATCCAGATGCCAGCATGTGCTTATATGCTCCGGATGTGACTGTTGGCCCAGATGGTCGCTATTACCTTTACTATGTTCTTGATAAGCTCTCTATAGTTTCAGTGGCTGTCTCTGATACTCCGGCTGGAGAATATGAGTTTTATGGTTATGTCCATTATCAGGATGGCACTCGCCTGGGTGAAAAAGAAGGAGATCAGCCTCAGTTTGATCCAGGTGTCATTACCGAAGGTGAAAAAACATATTTGTATACTGGCTTCTGTCAGAAAGGTGATGAATCAAGAAATGGAGCGATGGGCACAGTTTTAGACTCAGATATGCTGACAATTATTGAAGAACCTAAATTTGTAATTCCAAGTGAACCTTATAGTGAAGGAACAGGTTTTGAAGGACATGAGTTTTTTGAAGCCCCATCAATTAGAAAAAGAGGAGATACATATTATTTAATTTATTCCTCAATTTTAATGCATGAATTATGTTATGCTACCAGTAAGATGCCAACTGAAGGTTTTAAATATCAGGGTACTATTGTCAGCAATGCTGATATTGGTATTGACAGCTATAAAGCGGCTGATAAACCAATGTATTATGGCGGCAATAATCACGGCAGCATTGTTGAAATAAATAAACAGTGGTATATCTTTTATCACCGGCATACGAATGGAACCAATTTTAGCAGACAGGCCTGTCTGGAAAAAATTGAATTTACAGATCAGGGAAATATTCCCCAGGTAGAGATGACTTCTTCTGGCTCTAAAGATAATCAGTTAATTGGAGTAGGAGAATATCCGGCCTATCTTGCCTGCAATTTATTTACAGATGAAGAATCAGTTTATACTGATTTTACCGGTGCCTGGATGGATAATCAGTTTCCGAAGATAACTCAGGCTGGAAAAGACGGAGATAAAGAGACAGGCTATATCCAGAATATGAAAGATTCTGCAACTGCAGGTTTTAAATACTTTGAGATTAATAATATAAATAAAGTTAAAATAAAAGTTCGAGGTTACTGCAGCGGCAGATTTGAAGTTAAGACAGCCTGGGATGGTGAAGCTTTGGCAGAAATCCCGGTTAGATTTTCGAATATCTGGCAGGGATATTCAACATCTGTTGAAATTCCAGCTGGAGTACAGTCATTATATTTTACCTACAGAGGGGAAGGAAGTGCGAGTTTAGCTTCGTTTACTCTGCTGCCAGGAAACTAAAAAAATTTGAATTGTCACAGAAAAATATAATATTCGTACCGCTATTTATGTAGCGGTATTTATTTTTTTAAAATAATTTAATAGGGGGATAATAAATGAGTTCTGAATATCATGTTTCAAAAAAAGGCTCAGATTTTAATCGAGGAACTAAAGAAGAACCATTTTTAACAATCAATAAAGCTGCACAAATTGCAAAAGCTGGAGATACGGTTGTTGTTCACGAAGGTACATACCGAGAGTGGGTTAAACCAAAGAATAGAGGTTTGAGTGACCGAAGGAGAATTACTTATCAGACAGCTGAAAATGAAAAAGTAGTGATTAAGGGTTCAGAAAGAATAAAAGACTGGGAGAATGTTGAAGCTTCAATCTGGAAAACAGAAATAGATAATAAATTTTTTGGAGATTATAATCCCTATCAGGAAGAAATTTTTGGTGACTGGCTAATCCATACTGGTGGTCAGGAAACTAAACACTTGGGAGATGTTTATCTAAATGGAATGTCTTTTTATGAGGTTGATTCATATGATAAATTAGTTGATCCAGGAGTTAAAACTGAAATCAAAGATGACTGGACTGGTAAAATAGACAAAGTTAAAAATCCGGAGCAGACAAAATATCTCTGGTATGTAGAGATTGATCATGAAAAGACTACTATTTATGCTAATTTTCATCAGGCAGATCCAACTGAGGAGCTAGTTGAGATAAATGTCCGTAAAGCCTGTTTTTATCCAGAAACTACTGGTATTGATTATATTACTGTTAAGGGCTTTGAAATGGCCCAGGCAGCTACTCCCTGGACACCTCCTACAGCAGACCAGCCTGGCTTAATTGGTCCTAACTGGAGTAAAGGTTGGATTATTGAAGATAATGATATACACGATGCAAAATGCAGTGCAGTTAGTATTGGTAAAACTGCAGCAACTGGAGATAATTTTCGCAGTAAAAGACAGGATAAACCAGGTTATAAATATCAGATTGAATCAGTTTTTGAAGCAGAAGATTATGGCTGGAACAAAGATAATATTGGATCTCATATTATCAAAAATAATACTATTCATGATAGTGGTCAGAATGGAGTTGTTGGTCATTTAGGCTGTATCTTCAGTGAAATCTACAACAATCATATCTATAATATTGCTTTAAAAAGAGAATTTTATGGTCATGAAATTGCTGGAATCAAGCTTCATGCTCCTATTGATGTAGAAATTCATGATAACCGGATTAATGACTGCTCATTAGGTACCTGGATGGACTGGCAGACACAGGGAACCAGAATTAGCAGTAATCTTTATTATAATAATAACCGGGATTTATTTATTGAAGTCAGCCACGGTCCTTATATAGTTGATAATAATATTTTGGCTTCAGATTATGCACTGGATAATTTTTCTCAGGGTGGAGCCTATGTAAACAATTTAATTGCAGGGAAGATGGTCCAGCGTAAAGTTTTAAAGAGATCAACTCCCTACCATCAGCCGCACAGTACTAAAATTAAAGGTTTTACAGTGATTTTAGGGGGAGATGACCGGTTTTATAATAATATCTTTATTGGTCTTGCTGATTTGGAAGATATTATTAACGTTGATCACGGAGCTACCTCTAATGACAAAGCTAGAGAAGGTGTAGGAACTGCCCATTTTGATGATTATACAGCTTCTTTAGAGGAATATTTTGAAAAAGTACACCAAAAGCCGGGAGATGTGGAGATATTTATGGATACCAACCAGCCGGTCTATATTAATAATAATCTTTATTTAAAAGGAGCCATTCCTTTTGAACGAGAAGAAAATAATGTAGTTCTGGATAATTTTGATCCTGAATTAAATATTGAAGAAAAAAATAATGATGTTTATCTAAACTGTAAACTGCCGGAAGAATTTGCTGAAATCAAAACTCAAATCCTGAGTACAGAAAGTCTGGCAAAAGTTAGAATCGCTGATGCTGACTTTGAAAATAAGGATGGGAGCAGTTTAAAGATTAATAGAGATTATCTAGGAGAAGAAAACACTGCTGAAAGTCCAGTCGGTCCTTTAACTAAATTTAAGCAGGGAGAAAATAATATTAAAGTCTGGGAGCGATCTTAATGTTAAAAAGTCAAAAAATACGAAAAAGTAGTCCAGAACTTGATGCTTTAAAAATGGGGATGGACTGGGAAGAAGAGGATTTATCTAAAGCTCAAATTATAGTCAGCAGCACCTACGGATATGGTCATCCAGGCAGTTTTCATCTTGATCAGCTGGTTGAGCAGGCCCTGCAGAGTTTAAAAAATAGGGGAGCAAAAGGTGCTTCAATGATAGTCAGTGACATCTGTGATGGAATTGCCCAGGGACATGATGGGATGAATTATTCCCTGGTTTCTAGAGAGATGATCGCAAATATGGTAGAAGTTCAGGCTAAGGCTGCTCCTTATGATGGAATGATTATGATCTCAGCCTGTGATAAGGCAATACCGGCTCATTTACTGGCAGCAGCCAGATTAAATCTGCCAACAATTCACGTACCTGGTGGATCAATGGCCCTGGGTAAGAAAAATACAACTGTTGATATGACTGCCAGTGATTATGCAAAATATAAAAGGGGAGAAATCAGTAAAGAAAAGTATTTAGAAACTCAAAAGCTGGCCTGTCCTTCCTGTGGAGCCTGTCAGTTTATGGGTACCGCCTCTACAATGCAGGTTATGGCTGAAGCCCTTGGTCTGGCACTACCCGGTTCGGCTTTAATTCCAGCCAACGGTCCCTACTTAAAAGAAATGGCTGATTTGGCCTCTTCATATTTAACTGAAGCTGTAAAGAAAGATTTCAAAGTTAAAGATATAGTAACTAAAGAGTCAATTGAAAATGCGATTACAGTTCATGCTGCCATAGGCGGTTCAAGTAATGCCCTGCTGCATCTACCAGCTTTTGCTCATGAGCTGGGAATAGAAATTGACGGCAACTTATTTGATGAAATTAACCGCAGAGTTCCATTTTTGGTGAATACAATTCCGAGTGGTGACTATCCCACTCAGTATTTCTGGTATGCCGGTGCAGTGCCGGAAATTATGGAAAGAATTAAAGAACATCTTCACCTTGATGTTTTAACTATTACAGGAAGGACTCTGGCAGAAAATCTTAAAACTTTAGAAAGTTTTTCCTACCTCAAAGGAATGGAGGCCAAACCGGCATTAATGCCTGAAAAAGAAAAAGTAATTTTCTCGGTTGATTCTCCGATTAATAACCAGGGAGCGATTGCAATATTAAAGGGTAATCTGGCTCCAGAAGGTTCAGTGGTCAAGCATTCTGCTCTACCTGAGGAAATGAAGAACTTTGTCGGCCGGGCCCGAGTCTTTGATCGCGAAGAGGAAGCGATGGAAGCTGTTTTAAATGGAAATATAGTTTCCGGTGATGCCGTAATTATCCGTTATGAAGGTCCTAAAGGCAGTGGAATGCCTGAAATGTATTATACAACAGAGGCTATTGCTTCTGATCCAAAATTAAATAAAACAACTGCTCTGATAACTGACGGCAGATTTTCTGGTGCCACCAGAGGACCGGCGATTGGTCATGTTTCACCAGAGGCTGTCTCAGGGGGACCAATAGCTTTAGTCGAAGAAAATGATTTAATAGAAATTAATATCGAGAAAAGAGGATTAAATATTGTTGGAGTTAATGGTCAAGTAAAAACAGAGAAAGAAATCAGCAAGATTTTAAAAGAGCGCTCAAATAGGTGGGAAAAGCCAGAATCAGGTTTTTTAAATGGTGTACTGGGAATCTTCAGCCAGCTTGCTGCTTCTCCAATGAAGGGTGCCTATATTGATACAGAATATTTAACTGAATTAATAAATAATAGTACTAAATAGTAATTTAAAAATGTGAGGAGGATAAAATTGATTAAAGGAATTATAACACCAACAATTACAGTCTTTAATCAGGATCAAAAGATTGATTTTGAGGCCACAGAAGAACATATAGAAAAATTAATAGAGGCTGGAGTAAACGGTATTTTGTTTTTAGGTAGTATTGGAGAATTTTTCGCCATGACTTCAGCAGAAAAGAAGAAGCTGATTTCTTTTGCTGTAAAAACTGTTAACAAGCGGGTGCCGGTTTTAGTTGGTACTGGAGGAACAGCAGCAGAGGATGTAATAGAATTAACTAATTTTGCCCAGGATGAGGGAGTTGACGGAGCAGCTGTAATTACTCCTTATTTCTTTCAATTTAACCAGCAGACTCTTTATAATTATTACAGCCACATTGCTCAGAATGTTGATCTGGATTTCTATATTTATAATTTTCCCGCCCGCAGTGGAGTCAACATTTCTCCGGAGACAGTTTATAAGCTGGCCCGGGACCACAATAATATTGTAGGAATTAAAGATACAATGGATACAATCAGCCACACTCGCGAATTAATTCAAAGAGTAAAAATACCATTAAAAAAAGATTTTGCTGTCTATTCCGGATTTGATGAATATTTTCTTCCTAATTTATTAAATGGAGGAGATGGTTTGATCGGTGGATTATCTAATGTGTTGCCAGAGTTATTTGCAGATTTTTATAGCGCCTATCAAAAAGGAGATTTTAATAAAATAAAAGAATTAGACAATAAAATCAATCTAATGATGGATATCTACAGTATTTCTAATCCCTTTTTCCCGGCAATTAAAAAGGCAGTTTCTCTCAGCGGCAGCAATTTAAATGCAGTCTGCAAAGAACCGGTTGGTCTGCTGACAGATGAACAGAGCAATAAAATTAAACAAACATTAACTAAAGTTAATTTAATCTAAAATAATCTAATTATAGAAAAAGCTGCCGGTAAAATGGTGGCTTTTTCTTTTTTTTATTAAAAAAATCTGAAATTTCTTGCAGGAATTTTTGCTTGAGTGTTGAATATTAATATTAGAGAGTTAATTTATCGCTTAAATTAATACTTAAATTAAGAATTTTTATTATCCTGTTTTACAATGTCATATTTAAAGGAGGGGATAATTGTTCTCTTGTTTTAATTATTAACTTTGAAAGTTGAAAAGTCTTTGAATTTCAAATTAAAAGGGAGGAATAATTTTATGAAAAATGTTTCAATTTTATCACTTGCTTTATTAATGGTATTTTCTCTTGTTTTTGCTGGTACAGTTATGGCTCAGGATGAGGTAACTTTAACTCTCTGGGATATTAGAACTGCTGCTGATCAGGCTACTCCAGCAGTAAAAGATGCAATTAAACGCTTTGAGGCGGATAATCCAAATGTGAATATCGAACATGTTCCAACCCAAAATGATAACTATAAAACAAAATTAAGAACAGCAATGTCGGCTGACAATGCACCAGATTTATTTATGACCTGGGGTAGTGCCAGTTTAGAAAGATATGTAGATGCAGGAAAAGTTTATTCCCTACAGCCACATATGACAGAAGACTGGAGAAATAATTTTATGCCAGCTGCTATGGATTTGGGTATAGTAGACAGTGAAGTATATGGTGTACCAGTTACAAATGTGTCACCTGCCCTCGTCTGGTATAGAGAAGATTTATTTGAGAAACACGGACTTGAAGTACCAGCGACCTACGAAGAACTAGTAAATGTTGTAAATGTATTTAAGGAAAATGGAATTACACCTTTTGCTCTGGCCAATAAGAATAAGTGGCCTGGATCAATGTATTTTATGTATTTAGTTGATAGAATTGGCGGTCCGGATGCACTGCAGAAAGCAATCAGCAGAGAGGGTGCTTTTAACGATCAGCCATTTATTGAAGCAGGTAGAAGAATTCAGGAACTAGTAAAAATGGGGGCTTTCCCTAGAGGTGTTAATGGTCTTGATGAAAACGCCTCCCAGTCTAGAACATTATTATATACTGATCGGGCAGCAATGTATCTTATGGGCAGCTGGGCTTATTCTGGCTTTAAAAATGAAGCTCCTGATATGGTAGATCAGTTTAATTTCTTTAACTTCCCGGAAATCAAATCTGGCGAAGGGGATCCTTCTAATCTGGTAGGAACACCTGGAGATAACTATTATTCTGTTTCAACAAAAGCAGAAAATAAAGAAGCTGCAGTTGAGTTCTTACATTATCTAACTGACTCAAAAATGGGAGAAGAATTAATTGCAATCGGAAATATTCCTCCATTTAGAGGTGTAGGTGAAAAAATAGAGGATCCAATAATGAAGAAAATTTATAATACAAGTCAGAAAGCAAACCATATTCAGCTCTGGTATGATCAAACATTACCATTAGAACTGGCACAGGTTCATCTAAACACAACTCAGGCTTTATTTGGACTGGAAATGACACCAGAAGAAGCAGCTAATAAGATGGAAGCAGCTGCCAAAAAATATTATGGTGAATAAATAAGAAGAATAAAGTAATGGAACTAGAATTAATAAGCAGAGAGGAATTTTTCCTCTCTGCTCTAATTTGAGAGGTGGATAATTAATGAATAAAAAAGAATTAATGAATAATAAATATTTTATTGCAGCATTATTTTTACTGCCGGCAGTCCTTTTTTCTCTGGTTTATTTAATTATTCCCATTCCACTTTCTGCCTATTATTCATTTTTTAAGTGGGATGGTATAGGGGCAATGAAATTTTTAGGCCTGGAAAACTGGGCAGAATTGTTGAATGATCCAATATTCTGGTCTTCGATGGCCAATAACTTTAAACTTGTAGCAATATCTCTGGTAGTCCAGATACCAATTGCTCTGTTTTTAGCAGTATTATTAACTCGTAAAATTAAGGGTGCTGATTTCTTTAAAACTATATATTTTGTACCAATGTTATTATCGTCAATTGCAGTAGCATTTCTCTGGCGTTATATGTATGATCCGACTTTTGGTTTGATAAATGGAGTTTTAAATTTAGTTGGTTTAGAACAGTTAACGCGGAGCTGGCTGGGAAATCCTGATATTGCTTTTTATTCTGTAGCAGCTCCAATTCAGTGGCGTTTTATACCACTTTATATGATTATTTTTATGGCTGGTATTTCCAATATACCAGAACAGTTATATGAAGCAGCAGAAATAGATGGAGCCAGCAATTTACAGAGTTTTTTCTTTGTTACTTTACCAATGTTAAGGTCCACGGTCGTTAATGCCTCTGTCTTGATTATTGTTGGTTCACTTAAATATTTTGCCATGATTTTTGCTTTAACAGGTGGAGGGCCAAATCACGCTTCCGAATTAATGGCCACCTATCTTTATTCTAAATCCTTTACAGAAATGAATATGGGTTATGGTAGTACAATTTCTGTAGCTTTATTTTTAGTTGCACTTATTGTATCAGTTGTATTTTTACGATTCAGTAAAAAAGATGTCAGGAATTAGGTGAAAATAATGATTAATAAACTAAAGCAGTTAGTTATTTATTTGTTTTTGCTGATCTGGTTAGTAATAACAGGTTACCCACTTGTATTTTTAGTACAGAACAGCTTTAAGATCAGGATGGAGTTTTTCCGCAATCCTGTCTGGTCACTACCAGAGAGTTTCACACTTCAAAATTATATTGATGTAATGGAATCTGGCTTTTATATATATTTTATTAACAGTATTATAGTCTGCTTTATCTCAGTTGCAATTATAATTATTGTTTCTGCTCTGGCGAGTTATGCAATTTCGAGAATAGACTTTAAATTTAATAAACTTGTTTATATTTTATTTTTGGCTGGAATGATGATTCCAATTCATTCAACTCTGATTCCAATCTACAAGATAACACTTTCAATGGGCTTATATGATAAACTTTCAGCTTTGATTGGTCCTTATGTTGCCTTTAGTCTTCCAATTTCTGTTTTTATTTTAACAGGTTTTATAAATGATATTCCCTATGAACTGGAAGAAGCAGCGATTATAGATGGAGCAAGCAGGTTCAGGATTTTTAAAGATATAATTTTACCTTTAGTTAAACCGGCAATTGCTACGGTTGCTATTTATAATCTTACTTTACTCTGGAACCAGTTTGCCTACGCTCTTGTTTTAACCTCAAGTCCCAGTAAAAGAATTTTGACCCTTGGCTTATTTGAATTTCAGGGCCAGCATGGAATTAATATTCCTTTAACTTTAACAGCACTTTTCTTATCAGTTTTGCCTTTGATAATCCTTTATGTATTCTTACAGGAGCATATTATTAAAGGAATGACAGCTGGAGCGTTAAAAGGATAAAAATATAGATAATATTTTAAGATGAAGGAGAGATATTTTATGGCAAAGTTTAATTTAGATGATTATTCATTAGAGGAAAAAGTAGATAAATTACTGGCAGAGATGACTTTAGAAGAAAAAGTAGCTCAGCTGGGATCGATTGGTCCTGATAAAATTTTAGAAAAGGGCAAGTTTTCAGAAGAGAAAGCAGCTAAATATTTAAAAAATGGGATCGGCCAGATCACAAGAATTGCCGGTGCCAGCGCCCTGGAACCTGAAGCTGCAGCAGAAGCAGCAAATAAGATGCAGAAATATATTGCCGAAAATACCCGGCTTGGAATTCCAGCAATTGTTCACGAAGAGTGTTTGAGCGGGTACATGGGTAAGGGGGGAACAACTTTTCCCCAGTCAATCGGAGTTGCCAGCAGCTGGGAACCGGAATTACTGGAAAGACAGACTGATGTAATTAGAAAACAGCTGCGCTCAATTGGAGCTCATCTGGCTTTATCACCGGTTGCTGATGTGGCAAGAGATCTGCGCTGGGGTAGAGTAGAAGAAACATTTGGAGAAGATCCCTATCTGACAGCAGAGATGGTAACATCTTATGTTAAAGGACTGCAGGGAGATAAATTGTCAGATGGGATTGTGGCAACTCTCAAGCATTTTGCCGGTCACAGTTATTCAGAAGGTGGCCGTAATCATGCACCGGTAAATATTTCTGAAAGAGAGCTGCGGGAAAGTTTTCTGTTTCCTTTTGAAGCAGCAATTAAAACTGCAAATGCTGGTTCAGTGATGAATGCTTATCATGATATTGATGGTATTCCCTGTGCTTCTTCCCGAGAATTATTAACTGATATCTTAAGAGGAGAATGGGGTTTTGACGGAATTGTTGTTTCTGATTACTGGAGTATTAAGATGCTGCATAATGAACATAAGGTAGCTCGCTCTATGCAGGAAGCAGGAATTAAAGCTTTAGAAGCTGGCCTGGATATTGAATTACCTGAAACAGAATGCTATGGACAGAAGCTTGTTGACGCAGTAAATGATGGTTTAATTTCAGAAGCTGTTATCAATCAGTCAGTGAGAAGACACCTGCGCTATAAGTTTAAGGTCAATGCTTTTGATCAGCGCTATGTCGATATAGATAAAATTAAAGATTTATTTGAGACAGAAGAACAGAGAGAGCTGGCCCGGGAATCAGCCCGAAAATCTATGGTTTTACTTAAAAATGAAAACAATTTACTGCCTTTAGCTAAAAACATATCTTCTTTGGCTGTAATTGGACCTTCTGCCGACAGTACCCGTAATTTACTTGGTGATTATGCTTACAGTGCGCATGTTGACAGTAAGGAAGATGCAGTTGAGGTAATAAGTATTTTGGATGGAATTAAAAGTAAAATTTCTCAGGATATTAAAATTAATTATGCCTATGGCTGTGGTATTATGGATACAAATCAGGATGGCTTTGCTGAAGCAGTTATGGCAGCCAAAGAATCGGAAGTTGCAGTAGTTGTTGTTGGCGGTAAGTCTGGACTTTCCGGAATGGGAGAAAACGAAAATAGTGATGATGATGTAGTTGATTTTGAAGGAGGGGCTTTTTTAAGTGAGCTGCAGGATACTACTGATACCACTGGCGAACATCATGACCGTACTTCCCTGGACTTACCGGGAGTGCAGAAAGAATTAATTAAAGAGATTGTAAAGACAGGTACTCCAGTTGTAGTCGTACTTGTTAATGGAAGACCTTTATCAATTGAATGGACTGCAGAAAATGCGGATGCAATTTTAGAAGCCTGGCTGCCGGGAGAAGAAGGTGGAAATGGTGTTGCAGATGTATTATTTGGAGATTATAACCCAGCCGGAAAACTTCCGGTTTCAATTCCAAAAAATGTAGGACAGACACCAATTCATTATAATCGCCGCCATATGTCTCATTATAGAGATTATGTATTTACCGGTAACAGACCCCTATATCCCTTTGGTTTTGGCTTAAGTTATACTAATTTTGAATACTCTAACTTAAAAGTCACACCAGAGGAGTTTAAAGGAAATAAGACAATTAGGGTTAAAGCAGATATCAAAAATACAGGTCAGGTTGAGGGAGCAGAGGTAGTTCAATTATATATTCATGACAGGATTGCATCTTTAACCAGACCGATTAAGTCACTTAAAGGATTTAAGAGGATTGAACTAAAAGCAGGAGAAACTAAAACGGTTGAATTTAAATTAAAAGCCGAACAGCTGTCATTTTACGATAAAGATATGAATTTAGTGGTTGAGCCAGGTGAGTTTGAAATAATGCTCGGCAGTTCCTCAACTGACATTAGACTGGAAGAGGTTATTGAGTTAAAAGGTGATAAAATTGAATTAACAGCGGAGAGAGATTATTTTACTGAAGTCAGAGTTAAATAATGATGACTCTGCCTACCTGGCTACTGATCAACAAAACATTTTGAAAAATTTAAAAAAATTATAATTAATTGCAGGAATTTAGCGAATTATGGAGAAAGATATAATTAGCGGGTTAATTTAATACTTAAATTAAATCTTAAATTAAAGGAGGTGCAAGTAGATAAAGGTAACTAATTTTGGTTTTTATTTTTAATTTCATAAAAAAATTAAGGGGGATTAATTTAATGCGAAAAAGTATTATTATTTCAATATTATTAGTGTTGCTATTTTTAGGTTCTTTTGGGGTAATGGCTCAGGATGATCAACTGGTAATCGGATTATCAATGGATAATTTAAGACTGGAAAGATGGCAGCATGACCGTGATATTTTTGTAAAAAGAGCAGAAGAAATGGGAGCAAAGGTATTAGTTCAATCTGCTAATGGTGACGATATGGTTCAGATGTCACAGGCAGAAAACTTAATAACTCAGGGTATTGATGTGCTGGTTGTAGTTCCCCATAATGGAAAGGTAATGGGTAGTATTGTTAGAGAAGCCCATGCAAATGATGTACCTGTACTGGCTTATGATAGAATGCTGATGGATTCGAAAGTTGATTATTATCTCTCTTTTGATAATGTTAGAGTAGGAGAACTACAGGCTGAATTTTTAGTTGAAAGACAGCCTACAGGAAACTACTTTTTACTGGGCGGATCACCAACTGATAATAATGCAAAATTATTCCGTCAGGGTCAGATGAATATTTTACAGCCTTATATTGATCAAGGAAAGATAAACATTGTCGGTGACCAGTGGGCAAAAGATTGGCTGCCACAGGAAGCATTAAGTATTGTTGAAAATGCCCTGACAGCTAATAATAATAACATTGATGTTATTGTAGCTTCCAATGATAGTACTGCCGGTGGAGCAATTCAGGCATTAGCTGAACAGGGACTTGCCGGAGAAGTCTTAGTTTCTGGACAGGATGCAGATCTTGCTGCCTGTCAGAGAATTGTAGAAGGTACTCAAACAATGACAGTTTATAAACCAATTCAGGATCTGGCTACACGCGGTGCAGAAATTGCAGTGAAAATGGCTAAGGGTGAAGAAGTAAAAACTAATGGTGCAATAAATAATGGTGAATATGATGTACCTTCAGTTTTACTAACACCGATTCAGGTTCATAAAGGCAATATGGTTGAGACAGTAATTGCAGATGGATTCCATGAGATGGAAGAAGTATATAAAAATGTACCTAAATCTGAATGGCCTGAACAATAATTATAAAAAATAAGGGGCATTAATTTGCCCCTTTTTATTTCCTTCATGAAAGGAGTTGAGTAATTTGGAAGAAGTTTTATTAGAAACTAAAAGTATTATAAAAGATTTCCCTGGAGTTAGAGCCTTAGATAAAGTATCTTTTCAGGTCAAAAAGAATCAGATTCACGCCCTTTGCGGAGAAAATGGAGCTGGCAAGTCAACTTTGATTAAAGTTCTCAGCGGAGTTTATCCGGCTGGTAGTTATGAAGGTCAAATTTTTTTAAAAGGTGAAGAAAAAAATTTTGAAAATATTCATCAGGCTGAAGAAAATGGCATAGCAGTGATTCATCAGGAATTAACACTTTTTGAAGAGATGAATGTAGCTGAAAATATTTTTATGGGAAATGAAATTTCTCATAACGGTTATATTGACTGGAACGAAATGTACAATCAAACAAATAAATGGATTAAGAAGATGAAATTGGAGGGAGTAAACCCGACAACTAAAGTTGGTCAGCTGGGGGTTGGAAAACAGCAGCTTATTGAAATAGCAAAAGCTCTATCTAAAAATTCCAGACTTTTAATATTAGATGAACCAACTGCGTCTTTAACAGATAGTGAAGTTGATTTGTTAATGGAAATTCTCAGGGACTTAAGAGAAGAAGGAGTAACCTGTATTTATATCTCTCATAAATTAAATGAAGTCTTTGAGATTGCTGATTATATTTCTGTTTTAAGAGATGGGGAATATATTGGTGGGGATTTTAAAGAAAATTTAGACGAAAGAAAAGTAGTTAAAATGATGGTCGGTCGCTCAATTGAGCAGATGTTTCCTGATAGAAATAATACGGCAGGTAAAGAAATTTTAAAAGTTGATAATTTGAATTTGAGGGACTATCAGGGGGATCAGATATTAGAAAATATTTCATTTGAGCTGGCTGAAGGAGAAATTTTAGGTATTTTTGGTCTAATTGGTGCCGGAAGAACGGAAATTGCTAATACACTTTTTGGCTATTTAACCGGAAGCAAAAAAGGAGATATTTATTTAGATAATGAAAAGGTAGATATTCAGTCTCCAAAAGAAGCTTTACACAAAGGAATTGCACTAATCTCAGAAGATAGGAAAAAATTCGGTATTATACCTCCCATGAGTGTTAAAGAAAATATTTCAATTTCTTTTTTAGAAAAATTTAAGAATTTCTTAGTTATCGATGAAAATGAAGAAATTTTAACAACTTCTGAACTGGTAGATAAATTAAATGTTAAAACGGCATCTTTAAATACAAAAATTGTTAATTTAAGTGGAGGTAATCAGCAGAAAGCAATTTTAGCTAAAAATCTTGTAGAAACGCCCAGAGTTTTAATAATGGATGAGCCAACACGCGGAATCGATGTTGGAGCTAAACAGGAAATTTACGAGTTAATGAATAATTTTGCTCAAAATAAGATGGGAATTATAATGATATCTTCAGAATTGCCAGAAATACTGGGGATGAGTGATCGAATTGTTGTCATGCATGAAGGGAAAATAACCAAAGAGTTTGATAATAGAAATCGGGATGTCAGTCAGGAAGAAATAATGGTTTATGCAACAGGGGGAGAAATGAATGGCTAATACTAAAAAAATTAAACTAGATTTTAGAACATATATGATGATTATTGCTCTTGTATCAATCTGGATTATTTTTTCTTTTACAACAGGAGGAGATTTTTTAACAGCTAGAAATATTTCTAATTTATTTAGGCAGTCTGTATTTACATCAATGCTGGCTATCGGAATGGTTATGGTTATTATTATGGGCCACATTGATCTTTCAGTTGGATCTCTGGTAGGACTAGCTGGTGGAGTAGTAGCAATTTTAGATGTCTGGCAGGGAATGAACCCAGTTTTCTCAATTGGGCTGACACTTTTATTAGGTTTAATTTTAGGTTTATGGAATGGTTGGTGGACTGCTTACAGAAAAGTGCCTTCTTTTATAGTTACTTTAGGTGGTTTATTAATCTTTAGAGGTATATTAGTTGGGATTACTGGTGGTACAACTATCGGACCAATGAGTGATTTGTTTTATTATTTTGGTAAAGGATATTTTTCAGATGTTACAGGCCTTGTTTTTGCACTAGTAGTTGGCCTGGCTGTTATATTCATTCAGCTTAAATCTAGAAAAGATAAATTAAAATATGGTTTTGATGTACTTCCTCTGAAATTTGAAATTTTAAAAATTGCAGTATCCGTAATATTACTGGTAGTATTTATTCTGGTTTTTAATGCCTATCGCGGTATTCCAATTCCCTTGATGGTTTTAACCATTTTTCTGGCTATATTTTCGTTTATAACTAATAAAACAACATTTGGCCGCTATATTTATGCAATTGGTGGAAACAGTGATGCTGCAAAATTATCCGGGATAGATATTAAAAAAATAACACTGACTGTTTTTATGCTTAATGGTTTGATGGCAGCAATTGGTGGAATATTTTTAACATCGCGCTTAAGTGCTGCATCTGTAGCCGCTGGTGATGGTGCTGAATTAGATGCTATTGCTTCTTGTGTAATTGGTGGTGCCAGTCTTGCTGGTGGTATTGGTAAAGTCGGAGGCGCAGTAGTTGGTGCTATTGTGATGGCCAGTTTAGATAATGGTATGAGTTTAATGAATGTGGAAAATTTCTGGCAGTCGATAATTAAAGGTTTAATATTAATTCTGGCTGTCTGGGTTGATATTTATACCAAAAACAAAAAAGCAGCTGCCTAATTAAAATTTTTTAAAAAATAAAATTAAAAAGCAGGATTTTAATAATTAGTCTTGAATAATATAAATAGAGAGTTAATTTAATACTTAATTTAATACCTAAATTAATGTAACTGGCAGTAAATCAAACTTATATTTATTAAAAATGGAGGTAATCAAATTATGAAAAATGTTTTTGAAGATTTTAAGAAAGTGCAATATGAAGGACCTGAATCAGATAATCCAATGGCGTTTAAATATTATAACCCAGAAGAAAAGATTGCTGGTAAGACTATGGAAGAGCATTTGAAGTTTTCAATCGCTTACTGGCATACTTTTGCTGATACTGGTGAAGATCCATTTGGTGCTGGAACCAGAAATTACCCCTGGGCTGATATTAAAGATCCTCTGGATAGAGCAAAGGCCAAGGTTGAAGGTGCCTTTACTTTTATGGAGAAATTAGGTGCCCCCTATTTCTGCTTCCACGATCGGGATGTAGCTCCTGAGGGAAAAACAGTTGCTGAAAGTTATAAGAACTTAGATACTATTGTTGACCTGATTGAAGAGAAGATGGATGAGACTGGAATTAAACTGCTTTGGGGAACAGCAAACATGTTTACTAATCCCCGCTTTATGAATGGAGCTTCAACTTCTCCTAATGCAGATATATTTGCTATGGCAGCTGCTCAGGTTAAAAAGGCAATGGAAGTTACTAAAAGACTTGGTGGTCAGAACTATGTATTCTGGGGCGGCCGCGAAGGTTATGAAACTCTACTCAATACAAATATGGCCTTAGAACAGGATAATCTGGCTCGCTTCCTGGAGATGGCAGTAGATTATAAAGAAAAAATAGGTTTTGATGGTCAGCTGTTAATTGAACCAAAACCAAAAGAGCCTACCAAGCATCAGTATGACTTTGATGCAGCAAATGTTATTGCTTTTTTAAGAAAATATGATCTAGATAAACACTTTAAAGTTAATCTGGAAGCAAACCACGCAACCTTAGCCGGACATACCTTTGAGCATGAGCTTCACTATGCCAGAATTAATGATATGCTGGGAAGTGTAGATGCCAATCAGGGTGACTTATTACTCGGCTGGGATACAGATCAGTTCCCAACTAATATTTATACAACAACGCTGGCCATGTATGAGATACTTAAAAATAATGGTCTGGGTAAAGGTGGCTTAAACTTTGATGCAAAAGTTCGCCGTCCCTCCTTTAAAATGGAGGATTTATTCTACGGACATATTGCTGGAATGGATGCCTTTGCTAAAGGTTTAAAAATTGCTAATAAACTATTAGAAGATAGAGTCTTAGAAGATTTTGTAGCTGAAAGATATTCCAGCTTTGAAAGTGGAATCGGTAAGAAGATTGTCAACAAAGAAGTTGGCCTGGAAGAATTAGCGGAATATGCCTTAGAACTTGGTGAAATTGAAAATCATTCAGGACATCAGGAAATGCTGGAAGGAAGGTTAAACCAGTATATTTTAAATAACTAGATTTAAATTTTTACCTGCTAAAAGCTGAGTTGGCGGCTGAATTTAGCCGCCAATCTCACAAATTTTTAAAACAATTAACGGAAAGAAAGATTCAAAAAATTAAAATAATATTGAAAAATTTATCATTTCCTATTGAAAACTGGAGATTTTTTTAGTATAATTAAATAAACCGGTTTCGAAGGAAGTGTAAAAAATGGTTACAATCAATGATATAGCTAAAAAAGCAAAAGTTTCAAAATCAACAGTTTCTAAAGTAATCAATAATTATTCGGGTGTTGGTGATGATACCAAAGAAAAAGTTTTAAAAATTATGAAAGAAAATAACTACTGGCCGAATTCAGTTGCCCGAAGTCTATCTACTAAAAAATCTTATACAATTGGTATTTTTGGTCCTCAAATTTTAAATAACTTTTTCTTTAGAGAAGTTTTTGAGGGAATAGAAGCTGTAATGGGAGATAAGGGTTATGATCTTCTGTATTTCACCAATAAACAGTGGGATGAATCCTGGGTTGATTACAGCTACAAAGAAAAATGTGAGAATCGAAATGTTGATGGAGTAATCATGATGGGTTATGGAAAGGTAAATATTGCCCAGTTTGATAGGCTGCTGAATTCTGAGATTCCATCTGTTTTTATTGATTTAGATTTAGTTGGCTCTAATACTTCCTATGTAACTTCAGATAATACTGGTGGAGCCAAAAAAGCCGTTGAATACTTATATAGTTTAGGGCACAGAAAGATTGCAATGATTAGAGGTCTTAATGGATTTAAGGTAGCAACTGATAGATTTGTTGGTTTTCAGCAGGCTGTTAAAGCATTGAATCTTCCCTATAATTCAAAATGGATGTTTGATGGTGATTACAGTATGGAAACAGGATACAGATCAATGGAAAAGATATTAAAGCTGGATAAAAAACCTACAGCAATTTTTGCTGAGGATTTAATTGCCGTTGGTGCCATCAAAGCTATTCGTGAAGCTGGTTTAAAAGTTCCGGCTGATTTTTCAGTGATTGGTTTTGACAGCATTGAAGTGGGAAGACATTATAATTTAACAACTATTGCCCAGGATCAAATTGGACTGGGGCAGGCAGCCTCTAAATTATTATTAAATATTATAAATCAAAAGTCGTTTTCACCAATTATTTTACCAACCAGATTAATTGAAGGAGAGACCTGCAAAAAAATATAAAAATTTTGAGTTTTAACTAAACCGGTTTCTATACAAATTACAGTTAAAATTTTTTAATATTCAATTTTTAAACCGGTTTCCAAAAGGTTAGGAGGAACTTACTTGGACCAAGAAGGAGCTTTTAAAACGGGGGATTATCAAAATTTGCTTGAAATATATGGTTATTCCAAAGATGAAATTGCGATAAAAATTGATAAGACCTGGAATTCTCTTTTTTTTGATGAAGATTTAAAATTTTATTATGAAATTGACGATAACCTGGCTTATATTAGTGATACAGGTAATAATGATGTAAGAACAGAAGGAATGTCTTATGGGATGATGGCTGCAGTACAGCTTAATCAAAAAGAAGTTTTTGACAGGCTCTGGCGCTGGACAAAAAAATATATGTATCAGCCAGCCGGGGAATATAAGGGGTATTTTGCCTGGTCCTGTGATCTTAGAGGGAATAAGAATTCTGAAGGGCCGGCTCCAGATGGTGAAGAATATTTTGCAATGGCCTTACTTTTTGCTTCCAACAGGTGGGGAGATGGGAAAGCTCTTTTAAATTATTCAGAGCAGGCAAAAGAAATTTTGCATGAGGTTGTTCATAAGGGAGTAGATTCACCAGGTGACCCAATGTGGAACCCTGATAATTATTTAATCAAATTTATTCCAGAAGTTGAATTCTCAGATCCTTCTTATCATCTGCCGCATTTTTATGAATTATTTGCCCGCTGGGGAAATGAAGAAGATCAGGATTTCTGGTTAAAGGCTGCAGAGGCAAGCAGAAAATATATAAAGCAGTCCTGCCATGCCGAAACCGGTTTATCAGCTGAATATGCAGAATATGACGGCAGTCCCCGCTTTGAAGAAGGGCATGGCGATTTTTACAGTGATGCCTACCGGGTTGCTTTTAATATTGGAGTTGATTCACTCTGGTTTAGAAAAGACCCCTGGCAGCAGGAAGCAGCCTATAATTTACAGAAATTCTTTGCTGATAAAGAGGAATATACAAAATACTCGATTGATGGAAGAAAATTAGAAAAACCTGATTATTTACATTATCTTGGGCTTAAAGCTGCCAATGCTTCGGCATCACTTGCCGGGGAAAATGAATTTACAGAAAAATATCTAAAAGATTTTTGGGAAGCTGAGCTGAGAACAGACGAGCGCCGCTACTATGATAATTTTCTTTATTTATTTGCCTTACTTGCATTAAGCGGCAATTTTAGAATTTATTAGTTTAAATGATTCTTAATTTTCGGATAAAATTGATTCAATTTTATCAAATATACATCAAAATTATAAGGAGGGTTTATTTTGAAGAAAGGTTTAAGTATTTTATTTTTAATGTTGGTTCTGTCTTTAGCTTTTACAGCTGCAGCAGGAGCTCAGGATGATTTAAAGGAATTTGATGTTTTCATATCTGTTTCCTTACCTGACTATTCTGGCTCATCAATTGTTGGTGACATTATTCAGAAAGAAACAGGGGTCAAATTAAACAGAGAATATCTCGTTGGAGATTTAGAGCAGAAAGTCGGTTTAATGATTGCCAGTCAGGATTATCCTGATATGCTGGTAGCAGCTCATTTTACTGACAAATTTGTTGAAGCAGGTGCTTTAATTCCTCTGAATGATTTAATCGAAAAACATGCTCCAAACATCAAAAAATATTATGCAAAGCATCTGGATGCTTTAAAAAAGGAAGATGGGAATATTTATTATTTACCTCAGCTAGCCATTCCTTTTGAGCCAGCTGAAAGAAGATATCCATCAGTAGGATTTTTCATCAACAAAAGAGTGCTGGAAGCAAATGATTATCCATTTATAAAATCATTTGATCAGTATTTTAAGTTAATTGAAGATTACCAAAAAGAACATCCAGAATATAATGGCCAAAAAACAATCGGGTATACTACTTTATTTGATGGTTGGAGAAGATTTGCAACCACCAATGGTCCTATGCACTTAATGGGTTACCCAAATGAAGGTGGATTTGTTCCAGTAAAAGAAGGAGAAGAATATGTTGTAAGACCTTATTATGGAAGTAATGTTGAAAAGTACTATTATAAAAAATTAAATGAAATGTACAATAAAGGTGTTGTAGATCAGGAAGCATTTGTATCTAATTTTGACCAGTACTTAGAAAAGATAAGTTCTGGCCGAGTTTTAGGAACACTTAACCAGTACTGGCAGGTTCAGCAGGCTCAGGAAGTTTTAATTAATGAACGTCCTGACAGCATTATGGTACCTTTCCCTGTAACCTATGATCCAATTGTTGAAGAACATATGAGAGATAAACCATATGTTCAGACTACACAGGGTATGGGTATTACAACTGCCTGTGAAGATCCAGTTGCAGCAATTAAATACTTAGATTATCTTGTAAGCATTGAAACACAGCATTTAATTCAGTGGGGTATTAAAGGTAAGCACTATCAGGTAGATGAAGATGGTATGTTCTACAGAACCGAAGAACAGCTGGCTAAGTTTAGAGATCCTAACTGGGTTAGAGATGTTTTTGGTCGTCATTATTTTTATAATGCATTTCCAAGTCTAACTGGTCTTGGTCCTAATGGGAACAGTTTTATGCCCAGCAGACAGCCCAGTGCAATTTATGCAAACAGCTCAGCTGCAGAAAAAGAGGTAATGGATGCTTATGGTGTTAAATCATTTACCGGCTTGTATAATAAGCCATTTGAAGATAGAAAATACTTCCCACTCTGGACAATTACCTTACCTACAAACTCTAAAGCTCAGATTGAATCAACAAGAATGACTAATGCTTTAGTACAGCATGTTCCAACACTGGTTATGGATTCAACAGAGAAGTTTGAAGCTAACTGGGATGCTTATACTGAACAGATTAGTGGTTTAATGGATGCTCAAATTAAAGAATATCAAAAACAGATTGACTGGAGAATGGAAAACTGGTAAAAACCAGTCTATAAGCTTATCATTAATGATTGGAGTGGGAAGCTCAGCTTCCTGCTCCTAAATAAAAATTTTCTATTTTTTGATTAACTAGTACAAATCTTGGAGGAGGAATATTTGTGAAAAGCAGCGGAAATACTTTCTGGCAGAAACTATGGAAGCAGAAAGCCTTAGTTTTAATGTCACTTCCATTTATAATTTATGTTATTATATTTAAATATATACCCTTATGGGGCTGGTTAATGGCCTTTCAAAATTACTGGCCGGGGAATTCATTTTTCGAGCAGACCTGGGTTGGCTTAGAGAATTTCAGATTACTTTTATCAGATCCGGTGTTTTTTGATGTTTTAAGAAACACACTTGCCATGAGTGTAATTAAGCTTTTATCAGGGATGTTTTTTTCAATTTTACTTGCCCTGGTTTTAAATGAAGTACGTTTTGCTAAATTCAAAAAAATCACCCAGACAATTTCATATTTACCCCATTTTATTTCCTGGGTTGTAGGTGCTAACCTGGTGATGAATGCTCTTTCTACTAATGGAATTGTAAATGATCTTTTATTGAATTTGGGCATTGTCGATTCTCCTATTATGTTTATGGGGATTCCAAAACTGTTTTGGTGGATAGTTGGAGCCTCTCATGTCTGGAAAACAGTTGGATTTGGAGCAATTTTATACCTGGCCTCTATAGTTTCAATCAGCCCAAGTTTATACGAAGCAGCAGTAATTGATGGTGCCAGCAGACTACAGAGAATTAGATATATCACTTTACCGGCTTTAAAACCAGTTATTATAATTTTATTAATTATTAATGTCGGCCGTTTGATGAATATGGGCTTCCAGCAGATTTATCTGCTCAGCAATGGAAGAGTAATTGAATATTCAAGAATTTTTAGGATTTTTGAGCTTGATTTTGGCCTAAAAATGATGCGCTATTCTTTTGCTACTGCGGCAGGTATTTTTAGAAGTTTAGTTAGTATTGTTTTAGTCTTTAGTGCCAATCAAATAGCTAAAATGATGGGCGAGGAAAGATTAATTTAAAAGGAGGAATACATTCTTATGATCAGAGCCAAAAAAAGAGGCTGGGATGATATTTTACTAGATGTATTTATTTATACATTTTTAATAGCTTTAATTATTGTGACCCTCTATCCATTTTTAAACACACTGGCAATTTCGTTTAATGAGGGAAGAGACAGTATAAAAGGTGGGATTTATCTCTGGCCGCGTGAATTTACAACTTTTAATTATGAATCATTATTAACAGATCAACAAATTTTTCATGCAGCAGGTGTTTCTATTGCCAGAACTGTTTTGACAACAGTTTTTGGAACTTTTTTAACAGCGATGCTGGCTTATGTAATCAGCCGCAAAGATTTTGTTTTAAGAAAATTTATTACCTTTATCTATGTTTTAACAATGTATGTTCAGGGTGGACTAATTCCGACTTATTTCCTCTACCAGCGGCTTGGTTTAACCAACAACTTTTGGGTTTATGTACTGCCCGGACTGGTGGCTGCCTTTAATTTAATTATTGTTAGAACATATATCAATGGTCTACCAGAAAGTTTAATCGAATCAGCAAAAATTGATGGTGCTTCGGAATTTACTATTTTCTTAAAAATAATTATGCCCTTAAGTAAACCAGTGCTGGCAACAATTGCTATTTTTACAGCTGTTTATCACTGGAGTGCCTGGTGGGATGTTTTTCTCTATAACTCATCCAATCCAGCTCTCGCAACTTTACAGTATGAGCTGATGAAAGTTCTGGCTACCGCCAATTCAATGTCAGGCTCAATGCAGCAGGCTTTAGCAAATTCAGCCCAATCTGCTCAGATTACTCCGCGTGCCATTAGAGCAACCATGACTATTATTGTTACAGTGCCAATTGCAGTTGTTTATCCATTTCTGCAGCGATACTTTGTCCATGGTCTGACCCTTGGTGGAGTAAAAGAATAAATTAGATTTAAAGTTTAATATTTTCTTAACAACTTAAGAGAAAGCTTATTGAAGCAGAATTAAATTTGCTTTTTATAAGTTTTCTCTTTTTAATATAGATAAATATTGCGAAAATTAAGTTAAGAAATAATTCTAATCAGGGGGATTTAAATGAACTTTATAAGAGAAATCAAAAAGGATGTGTTTTTAGTTACAATTTTAATTTTACTTTCTGCTGTATTATTTTCAGCTTCAGCAGCTGCCGAAGTAGTCTATCAAACTGATTTTGAAGCTGGTGCTGGTAACTGGCAGCCAAGAGGTGAAGGAGTAGAACTGGAAATCACTGATTCTGCTGCAGCCAGCGGCAGTCAGAGTCTGTTGGTCAGAGGCAGAACTCAAAATTGGAATGGACCAAGTCTTGACATTCATAATATTGTTGAAGAAAATAAAGAGTATAATTTTTCAATGATGGTTAAACTTGTGGAAGGTTCTGAGAAGTCAACAATTATTTTAAGTACAGAAAATAATAAGGATGGCAGCAATTCCTGGGATAATGTAACCAGTGCAGAAGTTACTGCTGATAAATGGGTTGAACTGAGTGGAAATTATTTAATTAATTCAGGTCTGGATAGGATTACTCTCTATGCGGAATCAGCTAATGCCGAATTAGAATTTTTAATTGACGATCTTGTTATTAAAAAGGAAGGTGAAATCGTGCAGAAGATGGAAGCAGACATTCCTTCTTTAAAAGAGGCTTATGCAGATTATTTTAAGATCGGAGCAGCTGTTGAGCCTTATCAATTAGAGGGAGAACACGGCAAAATATTAAAAAAGCACTTCAACAGTCTGACTGCAGAAAATGTAATGAAACCAGAGACAGTACAGCCAGAAGAAGGCGAATTTAATTTTACTGGTGGTGATAAGATTCGCAAATTTACTAAAGAAAATGAGATGGTAATGAGAGGCCACACCTTAGTCTGGCACAGTCAGGTTCCAGAATGGTTTTTTGAAGATGAAGAAGGTAATTTAGTTTCTAAAGAAGTTCTTTTAGATAGAATGAGAAAACATATTGAAAAAACCATGGAGCATTATAAGGGTGATATAGACAGCTGGGATGTTGTAAATGAAGCGATTGATCCTGCTTCAACTGAGACCAGTGGACTAAGAAATAGTAAGTGGTATCAGATAGCGGGAATTGATTATATTAAAGAGGCCTTTATTCATGCTAATAAAATTGATCCAGAGGCTAAATTATATATCAATGATTACAGCCTTTTATCAGATCCGGCTAAAAGAGATATTATGTATAGAGTTGTTAAAGAACTGCTGGCTGAAGGGATTCCAATTGATGGGATAGGAATGCAGGGTCATATTAATATTGAATCACCTTCAATTGCTGCAATGGAGAAAACTTTAGAGAAATTTGCTTCTCTGGGAGTAGATCTCCAGATAACTGAGCTCGACATGAGTGTCTATACAAATAATAATCAGAGTTATGACAGCTTTAGTAAGGAGCTAGCTGTTAAGCAGGGACACCGCTACCGTGAGATTTTTAATCTCTTTAAACAATATTCTGATTCAATTACCAATGTTACTCTCTGGGGAATTGTGGATGATCATACCTGGTTAACAGGTTTCCCGGTAGAAAGAAATAACTGGCCTCTCTTATTTGACCAGTCATTAAAAGCTAAACCAGCATTCTGGGGAGTTGTTGATCCGGATAGACTACCTGTAATCACCAAAGAATTTGATATTTCTCAGGGCAGCCCAGCGATTGATGCTGAAAGTGATTTGATCTGGCAGAATACCGGAGAGACTCTGGATTTAGAAGAAAATGAATATCTCGGTGGAGAAGTTAAGTTGAGCTGGGATGAAAAAAACATCTATCTTTATGCTCAGATTGAAGATGAGAGTAAAAATGCTGAAGATACTTTAGAAATATTTGTAGATGAGTCAAATGCAAAAACAGCTAATTCTAAAGGACTAAAACATTACCAGATTAAAAGAAGTGGAGAATCCAATTTAAAAACTGCAGCAGTAGAAAAAGATAAGTCTTATCTGATTGAAGCAGTTATACCGGTAGAAAGTCGGGATTTAAAAGTTGGAGATCAAGTTGGATTTGATCTTAAAATTAATGATGCAGAATCTAAAACTTCTATTATCTGGAATGACTTTACTAAAAAGCAGACTGAAAGTGCAGAGAATTACGGGACTTTAAATTTAAAAGAAGAACCCGTAATTACAGAAGCAGTTTACGGTCAAGCAGAAATTGATGCTGAAATGGATGAGAGCTGGGAAGATGCTAACACAATCAAAACGGAGAAAATAATTTCCGGTGAAAATCCAGCTACTGCTGAAGTTAAGACCATGTGGGATGAAAATACTTTATACATCTTTGCTGAAGTAAAAGATTCAGCCCTCAGCCTGGCCGGTGAGCAGGTACATGAAGAGGATTCTGTTGAGATATTTGTCGACGAAAATAATGATAAAAGTACTGAATATCAGTCAGATGATACTCAGTATAGAATAAACTATTTAAATCAGCAGTCATTTAATCCCGAACGGGAAGGCTTAAAAACAGCCACCCGAGTAACTGAAACCGGTTATGTTGTTGAAGCTGCTGTACCTTTTGTAGAAATCACTGCAGAGGAAGGCCAGATTATTGGCTTTGATTTCCAGGTTAATGATGATGGAAATGGTGATGGCACTAGAGACGGAGTAACTATCTGGAATGATCAGAGTGGAGAAGGTTGGAGAAATATGTCCGGACTTGGGAACCTGATTTTTGTAAAATAGCTTAGTGTTGTTATAATATTCACTTGTACCCGGTCCAAAAAGGTTGTTTTGGACCGGGTACAAATATGTAATATAATAGATATAAAAGGAGGGTTTAAGCATGAAAAAAGTTCAGCTTGGAAAGACAGGTCTTAAAGTCAGTCAGATGGGTTTAGGCTGTTTATATTTTGGTGCCCGAGACAGTAAAGAGAAATCCTTTAGAAGAATGGATCAGTACCTTGCTGCTGGCGGAAATTTTTTAGATACTGCCAATATGTATTCTCACTGGATAAGTGATCAGACTCAGGGTGGAGAAAGTGAAAAGATGATTGGTAAATGGCTGAAGGAGAGAAATAATAGAGAGGATGTAATTATAGCTTCCAAAGTTGGCTTTCCCTATCCCGGCACAGAATATGGAAGCAGTAAAGAACAGATCAAAGAAGAGTG
Source organism: Halanaerobium saccharolyticum (assembly GCF_004362045.1). Lineage (GTDB taxonomy): Bacteria > Bacillota > Halanaerobiia > Halanaerobiales > Halanaerobiaceae > Halanaerobium > Halanaerobium saccharolyticum_C. The sequence goes on from NZ_SNWX01000005.1 coordinate 55,455, forward strand.
TCACAAAAGTTTAGAAAGACTGGGCACTGACTTTCTTGATCTTTACCGAATTTAGCCGAGAAAGCCTCGCTTATGCTAATAGGCGGGGATGAATCGGCTAATTTATAGTTGAAAAAGCTTTATATTTGTTGAACGTTTGTTCTTTTAGTGGTATAATATATTTAGTAATAAAGTTTTTTGCATTGTATTAAAATATCATTGATATTAATAATTATTGAAAAAGGTGTTTGATATGCAATTAACATATGTGCTGGAGTTATTAAAACCAACTAAAAGAAAAGAAAATATATTCTTAAATAACATTGCTGAAGTAGTTAAGAATCGTCAGGCTATTGCTGATAAACTTAAAGCAGGGAAAGCTAAGTTAAGTTCTGCTGACTTTAAAGAGATAAATCTCCCCTCTTCTGTTAAAAATCAGAATATTAGAGAAGTTAAAGCTCTCTACAAACTATTCTTAAAGTCTGGTTCTAATAAAGATAATATAGAATTCAAAGCTAACCAGCCCATTTGCTATAATAATCAAAATTATAAAATTGATCACCATATAATTTCAATCCCTCTTTATACCAACAAATGCAAAAGATTTGCCTTCCCTGTTAAACAGACTGAAAGATTTGAAAATCTGCAGCAGTATATCGATAATGGTTGCAAATTGGGTAAAGCCAGTCTCTTCTACAAAAGAGGCAAATGGTATTTTGCTGTAACAATTAAAATTGCTGATAAGAAAACCACTAACTCTAATTTAATGGGAATTGACATAGGGCTTCGCCAATTAGCTGTTGCCAGTGTTAAAAACCCTCAAGGCAAAGAAATTAATCGCCAATTCCACAATGGTAAACAGGCAGGTTTTATCCGCAAAAAGTATCGTATGTTAAGAAGAAAACTGGGTCAATCTAAAAAAGGTTAAAGCTATTAAAAATATTAATGACAAAGAGCAGAGATGGATGACTGATTTAAACCATAAAATTAGTCGCCAGCTTATTAATTCGCTTTGCTGCGACGGTCCTGTGGGCCTAGGAGCCTCAGACAGAAATAATATGTCATAAACCCCAGAATATAACAAAAATAATATATAATACTATATATTGATATAACCTCAAAAACACTGTCATATCAAGGAAAAAAGTTTTAAAAACAATAGAAAAAACACCCCTTTTATGATATAATTGAATCATAGCAAAAACCAAAAAAAGGGGTGTTTTCATTGATTACAATTATATCACATAAAACAGACAAAAATCCAGTAAAATTTCTGGCAGGTGGTCTAAAATGAGTCGCAGATCACCATCTCGAAATCAAATATCTTTAATTCCTGAATTAGTAAAGAATAGAATTGAGAACAAACCACATGCTGCTCGCTTTTTCTTTTACATAGCCAGTGTTTTATATCTTCCTTTTTATGAGACTGAATATCAGGGTACACCTCCATATGACAGACCAACACTGGTTGCATTAATCCTGTATAGTTTATACAAAGGTCAGTTTACTCCTGAAGAGATGATTGAATTTGCAAAAGAAAATTTAGGAGCCATCTGGATTTTAGGGAAGATGTCACTCCCCTCTGCAAAGACTCTTTCTCGGGTGATAGCCGATATCCTTGATAACATTGAACTTATCTTTGAGCAGGTCATCTGTCTCTGCCATACCTTTAATCTCATTGGTCAAGAAAGAATGTATATTGATGGAACAAAAACTAAGGCCAATGCTTCTAAACATAAAGCTATGAGTTATGAATATATGTGTAAAAAATAGATAAAAGCGAAGAACAGATCTCTGATTTAATAAAAGAAGTATTTGCTTTTATGGATAACTATGATCAACTTAGCGATAAAGAATTAAAAGAATTAATTCTTTCAGAATCCAAGAAAATATATCAAGATACTAAAGCTCAACATCTTAAAAAATTAAAAGAAGAAAAGATTGCTTTATTTAGTGGAAAACAAGAGCAAAATTCAACTATAAATAATCCTAAACAGGATTCAAAAATACTGAACAGAGTAAATTGTAATAATAAAGAAGATGTCAAAGAAACTATGGACTCCATAGGATTTAAAGCTGTTCGTTTTGAAAAAATGAAAAATTCAAAAGAACTTTTAGAAGAAAACTGGAAAAAGGAAAATGGCAATACTAAGATACCTAATAAAACTCAAATCAACTTTACTGATCCCGAATCATCAATAATGACTACAAAACATAATGGAGTACAGCAGTGTTATAATAATTTTGCTCTAGTTGATGATAAAGCCCATATAATCACAGGAGCTTATACCACAAATTCTCCTGGAGACAAACAGGCTTTTATTCCCACAGTAGAACATGCTGAAAGTATATCAACTCTACCGGAAAGAATTACTATAGGAGCAGACGCAGGTTTTTTCTCGGCTAATAATATAGAATATAGCATTAAAAATGATATAGACTTTTTTGTATCATTTCCGGTATCTAACAGTTCTTACGCTAAAGATAAGTTCACCTATAATACAGAAAATGATTGGTATATCTGTCCTGAAGATAGGATATTAAGGCCGGGTAAAAATGCTCGTAAAGGAACTAAGACTACAGTCTATAAGACTGAGTCCTGTCCTGACTGTCCTTCTCAAAGCAGGTGTACTAAAGCTAAAGACGGTATCCGTAAGATAGTTAGAGAAATGGCAGAAGACAAACTTCGTGAAATTTCTAAAGAAAAAGCACTAACACCAGAAGGTAGAGAAATACTCAGGATGAGAAAAAGTGTTCCAGAGCCTGTTTGGGGTAATATGAAACAGCGTGATGACCTGGTACAATTACATTATCGTGGGTTAGATAAAGCAGGTAAAGAATTTAAGCTTCGATGTGTAATGCATAATTTACGGAAACTATTTAAAGTATTCGCCAATAATACAGCAGCTCGAAATACAATTATAAAAATGGGGACTGTTCCCCTGGATAATGTTATATAAAAGATATTAATAATCCGGTTTGCAGGAGGTGAATTTAAAATAGTACGGACAGAAGAATATTGATTTTAAAAAAAGTATCAATATGATGCTTAAGTTTTCTATACCCAAATTTAACTTTTCTATATTATGGAAAACAAAAAAGGCATAGGACCTTTCAAAATTTTTATTGTAAAATATTTTTGTCTGAGGCTCCTAGTGTCTGCAGCGAGGCGGAAAAAGTGCCGAGCGTAAGACGGCAGGAGCAAGTTGGCACTATAATTATGGAGAATCTAGAAAATATCCGAAATACTGCTAATAGTCTTAATAGAGTAGATAGAAACCTCCATAGCTGGGCTTTCTATCAACTACAACAATTTATTAAATATAAAGCTGAATTAGCTGGGATTAAGGTAGAATATATAAATCCTAAATATACCTCCCAGAGTTGTTCTAAATGCAACAAAGTTAAAAAATCCAACCGCAAAGCTAATCTATACTCTTGCGAGTGTGGTAATCATATCCACTCTGATTTAAATGCAAGCAGAAATATAGCCAATAAATATTTAGAACAACAATCTGCTTAGATGGTAATAGTCTAAGTGCCTGAGTGCCTATATTAGCATAATGTTAGGATTATACTATTGAAATGTATAGTCGGCTATCTCAGGAGGGCTGATGGCACAGCCTGAAGTCGAAGTCGAATTGGGTTACTAGAAATAGACTGCCTTCTAATCATTCGACAACCTCGTTAAGGTCTTGATGGCCTAATGCCGAAACTGTCATTGCATAATACAAAAGAGAGTTTCGGTGAAAGTTTCTTTAAGGAATCCTCGTTCGTGACTATAGGAACGGGCGGGGAGGATGTCAATATGCTCACACTGATGACGTCAATACACCAATGGAGGAAACACTGGAAGCATTTAATGAATTGATAACAGAAGGTAAGGTTAGAGCAATTGGAGCCAGCAATTTTAAAGCCTGGCGTCTGGAAAGGGCGCGCCAGATAGCTGAGAGAAATCACCGGCAGAGTTATAGTGCTATTCAGCAGCGTTATTCCTACTTAAGGCCCAAAAGCGGCTGGGATTTTGGGGATCAGGTAGCAGCAAATCAGGATTTATTTGAATTTATAGAGGATACAGGCATCTCTCTTGTGGCCGATTCTCCACTGCTTCAGGGAGCTTATACCAATCCTAACAAAGAATTTAAAGAACAGTATCAGGGACCGGATACAGATATAAGGCTGGCAATTTTGGATAAAATTGCTGCCGAAACGGGAGCAACCCGCAATCAGCTTGTCTATTACTGGCTGATGAATAGAAAACCAAATGCTATCCCTTTAATTGCAGCAACTACAGATGAACAGTTTGAAGAGGCTGTTGGCAGTCTGGAACTTGAGTTAAGTGAAGACATGCTAAAAGCAATGACTGAAGCTAAATTTTAAAAAAATAAATTAGGCAGGATAGTTTTTTATCCTGCTTTCAATACATAATCTTAAGGAGTATAAATAAATGCAGAATAAAAATTTAAAATTACCATCTTTAATTACTAAGGGAATGGTCTTACAGCAAAATGAAGAAATTAAAATCTGGGGCTGGTCTCAGCCTCAGGAGGAAGTTAAAGTTTATTTTAAAGAAAAGGTATATACAGCCGAAGCAAACAGTGACGGCGAATGGTTTCTATTTTTACCAGCCCAAAGAGCGGGTGGCCCTTTTGAAATGAAAATTAGAGCTGCTGCAGAAGAAATTACAGTCAGTGATATTTTAATTGGCGAAGTCTGGCTCTGTTCGGGTCAGTCAAATATGGAACTACCGATGCAGCGGGTTAAAGATCGCTATGCTGAGGAAATAAAAGCTGCAGGAAATGATCAAATTAGAGAATTCAAACTGCCGATAACTTATAATTTTAAAGATGAAAATAACGATATTAAGGGGGCCAGCTGGAAGAAAGTTTCGAAGAAGACTATCAGCGACTTTTCAGCTTTAGCTTATTTCTTTGCCAAAAAGTTAAATGAAAAATATCAAGTTCCAGTGGGTATTTTAAATGCAAGTGTAGGTGGCTCACCTGTTGAAGCCTGGATGAGCAGAAAATCACTGGCAGCCTATCCAGAGTATTTAAAAAGGGCAGCTGAATTTGCTCAGCCGGATAAGATTAAAGAAGTAGAAGCACATAATCTTGAGGTTAATAAAGAATGGGCTAAAAGAGTTTATGAAAATGATAGGGGCTTAAATAATCAGCCGCCATATTTTGACCCAGCTTATAATGACTCTGACTGGCAGACTGTTAGGATTCCAACTAAATTTGACCGGCTCAACTTTGCCAACAAAAATGGTGTTGTCTGGTTTAGAAAAAAGATTGAATTGACTAAAGCTGAAGCAGAAAAACCTGCTAAACTCTGGTTGGGAAGGATTGTAGATGCAGATACAGCCTATGTTAATGGTAAAAGAGTGGGAGCAGTAACCTACAAATATCCACCCCGCAAATATAAGCTTAAAAAAGGTATTTTAAAAGCTGGTAAGAATTTAATTGCACTGAGAGTTGTTGTTAATAACGGTCAGGGGGAGTTTGTAGCTGATAAACCATATAAGCTTTTCCTTGGAGAGAATGAAATAGATCTGAAGGGTGAATGGAAGTACAAAGTTGCTGCTGTGATTAAAGAAGATAAAAAAGAAGAGATTTTTATTCAGTGGCAGCCTACCGGTTTATTTAATGCAATGATTGCTCCACTGCTAAATTATAAGATTAAAGGAGTCTGCTGGTATCAGGGTGAATCAAATACCGGCCGGGAAGAGGAATATAAAGACCTGTTTTCTGAAATGATCAAACTCTGGCGCCAGAGATTTGACCAGGGCAAGTTTCCCTTTATTTATGCCCAACTGCCAAACTTTGAGCCACCTGAGGAAAATGAAAGAGAAATCTGGGCAGCCTTCCGTAATGCACAGCGTGATGCTTTAAAGTTAGAAAATACTGCAATGACTGTTAATCTTGACTTAGGAGAGTGGAATGATCTTCATCCTCTAAATAAAAAAGATGTGACTCACAGATTTTATTTAGCAGCCCGTAAGCTTGCTTATGGAGAGGATGTGATCTACAGTGGACCGGAATTAAAAAAGTTAACTAAAAAAGAGAAGCAAATAATTCTGGAATTCAACAATCTTGCTGGAGGCTTAAAAGTTAAAGGTGAGCAGTTAAAGGGATTTGAACTGGCAGCAGCAGATAAGAAATTTAAAATAGCCAAAGCTGAATTAAATAATAATCAGGTTATTATCGATACTAAAGAAGTAGAGGATCCTAGATATCTCCGTTATGCCTGGAAAGATAATCCCGAAGAGGCCAATTTATATAATCAGCTAGATTTTCCGGCAGGAACTTTTTTAGAAAAGCTGTAAAATATTTGTTAATTGTTTGACAACTCTAAACTGGTATGTTAGTATTATTAATATATTGATTGGTGGTGAGTTTATGAATTTAGCTAAACATGATGAATACAAAAATTTAAATATGAAGGATTATGTCTATAATGTTTTAAAGGAAAATATTATGAACCTTTCTTTGAAACCTGGAACAACTCTGCGCAAAAAAGAGATAGCAAAGGAGTTTGGAGTCAGCCGGACTCCAATTCGGGAAGCTTTTGTAAAGTTGAAAGAAGAAGGTTTAATTGATGTTTATCCTCAGAAAGGTACTTTTGTCTCATATATAGATTTAGACAAGGTACAGGAAGCCAAGTTTATGCGGGAAGCTCTAGAAATCAAAATAGTTGAACTTGCCTGTGATATTTTTCCGGAGGAAAAAATGTTTGATTTAGAGGCAAATTTGCAGATTCAAAAGGTAAGTTTAAAACAAAATAATTATCAAAAACTTTTTGAATATGACAATGAGTTTCACGAAATGCTTTTTGCAAGCTGTAATATGGCTAATATTTGGACAGCAATTGAACAGTTAAGCACCCATCTAAATAGGATGAGAATGCTCAGTTTATCAGCTGACTTTAACCGGTCTGATGTAATTGGAGATCATATGAAAATTATTAATGCAATTGAAAGCAGGAATCCCAAAAAGGCCAAAAATACAATGAAATCTCATATTAGTCGAATTCAATTTGATCAGGAAAAATTGAAAAGAGATTATCCTGATTATTTTGTTTAGAAGTAGATTTTAATTTTAAGACTGCTATTTTTATTGTTTATACTAACATGTTAGTATAATTAGAATTACTAAAAACCGGGCATTAATAATTTTTTAGCTTTATAAAAAACCGGTTTCTATAAATTTTGTCTTATTTAATTATAACTTTATAACAGATAAAAACCCTAAACAGGAGGTGAAGAAAGTTATAATTGTTCTTTGCAGCAAAATTAAATTTTAAAAAATATAAAATCTATAATAATAATCTATAAAGATATAAGTCTATAAAATATAGGTAATATATTAACACTATGAGGGAGGAAAAAAATGTTTAAATCAAAAAAGGTTGTTTTTTCACTAGTAGTTATGATTATTGCCTTAATGACTGTCACAGTAGGTGCTGCTAAAATACCTGACAGCTGGTCTGATCCACAGACAGCAGCTGAAGCAGGAATCACAGAATTTAACCAGTCTCCTATTCTGGATAAAAAAGTAGAGAGTGGTGAACTTCCACCTGTAGAAGAAAGATTGCCAGTACCTGAAGATCTGCAGGTAATTGAACCGGTTGAAGAAGTAGGTCAGTATGGAGGGAAGGTTGTTTCTACAGCTATTGGACCAAGCACTGAATCAGATGGGACAGTTATGCGCCCCTGGATGTTTCAACTGGATAAATCAATGGCAAATGCTGTACCAGATATTGCAAAGAGTTTTGAGTTAACAAATGAAGCTAAAACTTTAACAATTCACCTTCGTGAAGGACTTAAATGGTCTGATGGCCATCCTTTTACTACAGAAGATATTATTTTCTGGTGGGAAGATGTTGCCATGCATGAAGAAGTTAATCACTGGACACAGTGGAATTGGAAAATGGATGGGGTTGCCCCAGAATTTACAGCTGTTGATGATTATACTTTAAAAATTGAATTTCCTAGATCCAACCCAACAATTGTTGATACTACCTTAACCTGGTGGAGAAGTCAGCAGAGTTTCTTCTTTTCTCCAAAGCACTATTTAAAGCAGTTCCATGCTGATTATAATCCTGAAGTAGAAGAAATAGCTGAAGAAAAAGGCTTTGGTAACTGGGTACAGTACTTTACCAATAAAATGCAAGTTGGACCAGTCCAGACAAATACCGAATTACCGACAATGGGAGCCTGGGTTTTAGAAGATATCAATTCATCTAGAAAAACATTTGTTCGCAATCCATATTATTACAAAGTTGATACAGAAGGAAATCAGCTACCATATGTTGATGAGTGGGAAATAACAATTAAATCTGATGCTGAGGTGGCTAAGGTTGATGCCCTTCAGGGTAATATTGACTTTGCTGCTCGTATTTTAACCCCAAGTGAGTTCCCAATGTACAAGCAGAATGAAGAGGTTGGTAACTATACTACTTATGCTTATAATAACCCAGTTCAGGCTCAAATTGGTTTAACATTTAATGTTAACCATCCTGAAGAAGCTAAAAGAAAAGTGTATTCCAACAAAAAATTTAGACAGGCAATGTCAGTTGCACTTAATAGAAATGAAATTAATGCATTTGCCTATCGTGGTTTAGCTGAACCTGCTCAGGCAACTGCCAAACCAGGTGCTCCCTACTTTAAAGAAGAATGGCTGGATTATTATGCTCAGTATGATACAGAACTGGCAAAAGAATTATTAAATGAAATTGGTTTGGATGAAAAAGATGGTGAAGGATTTAGAGTTTTACCAAATGGTGAAACATTAATTATAGACTTAGAAATTCCGGCTCCTGGTTCTGTTGGTGGTACAGCTCAGCTTGGTCAGGTAGCAGAATTAGTTAAGGCTTACTGGGAAGCTGTTGGAGTTAAAGTTAATCTAAAAACTTTATCACGTGAGCTATATCAGCAGCGCGCTGATGCAGGAGAGCATGATGTAGGTGTCTGGCCTGTAAATGTAACTCGTGATATTAATGCATTTGGCTTTGACTCTGACGGGACTCGATATGCTACTAAATGGGCTCAGTGGGATACCTGGAGAATGTGGGATGAAACTGGACGCAAAGGTGAAGAACCACTAAAGGGTATAGAACCACCTGAACATGCTAAAGAACAGTTGAGAAGGATTCATGAATATTCATCTGCTCCAAGTCAGGAAGCAATGAATAAGATGCTGGGAGATATCTGGCAGTATTATATGGATCAGACTTATGTAATTGGTACTGTAGCTCGTCCAATGGCTCCTGCCATTGTAGCTGATACTCTGCACAATGTACCAGAAACTGCTCCTTATTCTAATGCAACAGGTGCATGGCAGATTACAAAACCAGAACAGTGGTTTACAACTAAGTAAGTAATTTTATAAAGCTGTACTGTGGTTTTAAAACTGCAGTACAGCTTTAATTAAAGGAGGTCATCTGATGTCTAAATTCATTATGCACAGATTATTATTTATGGTTGTCACCCTTGTAATTATTTCAATATTATCATTTATTATTATTCAGCTTCCCCCAGGTGATTATTTAACATCTTATATTACTCAGTTAAGATCAATGGGTACAGATGTTTCGGATGAACAGATAGAATATTTACGGGAACAGTATGGTCTTGATGATCCGGTATATGTTCAATATTTTAAATGGATCGGTAACTTTTTAACAGGAGATATGGGTTTTTCTTTTTCCTGGAATCGTCCCGTTAATGAACTTGTCTGGGAGAGACTGGGATTAACCCTGGTAATTTCAATATCTTCACTTTTATTTACCTGGATAGTTGCCTTCCCAATCGGAATTTATACTGCATTAAGACAGAATTCTCTCAGTGATTACTTTTTTACTTTTTTAAGTTTTATTGGTGTAGCTACACCAAACTTTTTATTGGCCCTTGTTTTAATGTATGTTAGTTTTAAATATTTCGGGATTAATGTTGGTGGATTATTTTCTCCAGAATATGCTGATGCAGCCTGGGGAATAGGTAAAATTACAGACCTACTGCAGCATTTATGGATTCCGGTAGTGGTTGTCGGAACGGCAGGAACAGCCGGTCTAGTAAGAATTATGAGAGCTAACCTTTTAGATGAGCTCGGAAAACCATATGTTATTACTGCTAAGTCCAAAGGAATCCCAAATTATAAGGTTATTTTAAAGTATCCTGTACGTATTGCTTTAAATCCATTTATTTCAACTTTAGGCTGGCAGCTACCAAAATTAATTTCAGGCTCAACAATTACTGCTGTTGTTTTAAGCCTACCAACTACAGGCCCCTTATTATTAGATGCGTTAAAAAGTCAGGATATGTATTTAGCCGGCAGTTTTATCATGCTCTTGAGTGTCTTAACAGTTATTGGTACTTTTATTTCTGATATTTTATTAGCTCTGGTAGATCCCAGAATTAGATATGTTTAGGAGGTGTGAGTAAATGGCAAAAGAAAATAATCAAAATGAAAATTACGAAAATGAAATTTATGCTGCTTCGCAAAAAGAATTAATCTGGATGCGCTTTAAAAAACATAAACTGGCAATGGCAGCAGGAATTGTACTTATTATAATGTATGCACTGGCAATATTTGCACCTTTCTTTTCTGCTCAGGACCCACATCAGAGAAGAGTTTCCTATAAGGAAGCACCACCTCATCAGCTTCATTTTGAAGATGCAGATGGTAATTTTAGTTTAAGACCAATGATTTATCCCTACAGCAAAGAAGTTGATATGGAAACTTTTGAAGATATTTATACAGAAGATACCTCAAAACCAACCCCGATAAAGTTTTTTGTAGAGGGCTTTGAGTACGAAGTTATGGGTCTTTTTGAAACTGATATTCATCTTTTTGGTACAGGTGATGAAAACAGACCGGTCTTTATTTTTGGGGCTGATTCATTAGGAAGAGATTTATTTGCCAGAATTATTTATGGGGCTCGGATTTCACTTTCTATAGGTCTAATTGGTGTTGCCGTAAGTCTCTTTTTAGGAATTTTAATTGGAGGAATCGGTGGCTATTTTGGTGGAAAAATTGATCTATTTATTCAGAGGATGATTGAGTTAGTAAGGTCTATTCCCCAGTTACCTCTCTGGATGGGTTTGAGTGCTGCTTTACCCTCAAGTTGGTCTGCAATTCAGGTCTATCTTGCGATTACAATAATTTTATCTTTAATGAGCTGGACAAGTCTGGCCCGAGTAGTAAGAGGAAGATTTTTATCATTGAGAGAAGAAGAATTTGTAATAGCTGCCCGTTTGATGGGGAGAAATCCTTTAGAAATTATTTTTATTCACATGCTTCCTTCTTTTTTAAGTCATATTATTGCTTCGTTAACTCTTGCTATTCCAGGAATGATTTTAGGAGAAACAGCTTTAAGTTTCCTTGGTATTGGATTACAGGCTCCTGTTATTAGTTGGGGTGTTCTATTACAAAAAGCGCAGAATCTTTATACAATCGCAAATGCTCCCTGGTTAATGCTGCCCGGTTTATTTGTAATTATTACAGTTCTGGCATTTAACTTTTTAGGAGATGGTATCAGAGATGCAGCAGATCCATATTCTAAGTAAGGAAATTTTTAGTGAAAGACAGGGTGAATATAATGGCAAATAATAATATATTGGAAGTTGAAAATTTAAATGTTCATTTTCATACGGATGAAGGAATTGTTCGCGCCTTAAATGGGGTTGATTTTAAAGTTGAAAGAGGAGAAGCAGTTGGAATAGTTGGAGAATCAGGCTGTGGAAAATCAGTTACTTCAACTTCGGTGATGCGTCTGCTGCCAGGTGTGGGAGAAATTGCAGCTGGAACAATTAAATATTATGATAAAAATAAGAAACAGCATGATATAATTAATTTAAAAGCAGATGGAGAGCATATGCGCTCAATTAGAGGACCAGAAATGTCAATGATTTTTCAGGAGCCGATGACGGCTTTTAGTCCAGTTCATACAATTGGTAATCAGATCATGGAAAAATTACTCTATCATGAAGATATAGATAAAGATGAGGCACGAAGAAAAGCCTTAGAGTTATTAAAAAAAGTTGGTATTTCCAAACCAGAGCAGAGAATTGATGAATACCCATTTCAGTACAGTGGTGGAATGCGGCAGAGAGCAATGATTGCAATGGGTTTGGCCTGTGAGCCGCAGCTCTTAATTGCTGATGAACCAACAACTGCTTTAGATGTTACAATTCAGGCTCAGGTTCTAAAACTGATCAAAAAGATGCAGGCAGACTACAATCTTTCTTTAATTTTAATTACTCATGATTTGGGAGTAATTGCCCACATGGTTGATTATGTTAATGTTATGTATTTGGGAAGAGTTGTAGAATCAGGTCCTGTAGAAGAAATATTTGATAATCCTGCTCATCCCTATACTCAGGATTTATTAAAGTCTATTCCGAGGATGACTGGAAATGAAGGAAAACTTGCTTCTATTGAAGGGGCAGTTCCCGATGCTTATTCTCTACCAAAAGGATGTCCTTTTCATACCCGCTGTCGGAAAAAAATTGGAGAGGTTTGTGAAAGAGCTTATCCAGAGAGACAGGAAATATCAGCAGATCATTATGTAAATTGTTATCTGCATCAGGATTTAGGTGATAAATAATGGCAAAATTAGCTGAAAATGAAATCTTAAAAGTTGATGGATTAAAAAAATATTTTCCAATTACTAAAGGATTCTTTAATAAACATGTTGGAGATGTAAAAGCTGTAAATGATATTAGCTTTACTTTAAATAAAGGTGAAACAATGGGTCTGGTTGGAGAATCAGGCTGTGGAAAAACAACCGCCTCCCGCTCAATTTTGAGAGCTATTGATCCCACTGAAGGTGAAGTTCTTTTTAGAAGGAAAAATGGAAATGTTGTTGATTTGGCAGAGCTTGATTATAAGAAGTTGAAAGATGTTAGAAGTGAGATTCAGATGATTTTTCAGGATCCATTTTCCTCTTTAAATCCCAGGATGTCTGTACTTGATATAATTGCAGAACCGCTGGTTGTTCAGGGCTGGTCCAAACAAAAATATAAAGAACGAGTAGAAGAATTACTTGATCTGGTAGGACTTGATAAAAAATATATGACTCGTTATCCACATGCTTTTAGCGGTGGTCAAAGACAGAGAATTGGTATTGCCAGAGCCCTGGCTTTAGAACCGGAACTGGTTGTTGCTGATGAACCGGTATCTGCCCTTGATGTTTCAGTTCAGGCTCAGATTTTAAATCTATTAGATGATTTAAAAGAAAGAATGGATTTAACTTTATTAATGGTCGCACATGATCTCAGTGTAATCCGCTATGTCTGTGATAAAGTTGCAGTAATGTATTTAGGAAAACTTGTTGAGGTTGCAGAAACAGAAGAACTTTATACTAACCCCAAACATCCCTATACAGCTTCACTATTGACTGCTGTTCCGGAAGCAGATCCTCATATGGAATGGCTGGGTGAAAATCTAAAAGGAGAAGTTCCCGATCCTTCAGCTGAGATAAAAGGCTGTAATTTTGCTTCTCGCTGTCCTTATGCTAAAGATATCTGTGAAAACAAGGAACCTGAGTTAGTAGATATAGGTGGTGGCCACTGGGTTTCCTGTCATCGTAAGGATGAAATTGAATTGATGGGTGTTAAATTAAAATAGAGAATGAATGGTTAAGGGAATAGGTGATTTAAATGAAAATGGTATTTCGCTGGTTTGGCGAAAATGATGATAGTGTTACATTAAATGAAATAAAACAGATACCTGGAATGACTGGAGTGGTTAGTGCCCTCCAGGACATTCCGGTAGGTGAGGTCTGGCCGCAGGAAAAAATAAAAGAATTAAAAAATGAAATTAATCAGGCAGGACTGGAACTGAAAGTTATAGAAAGTGTTAATATCCATGAAGATATAAAATTGGGGCTTAAGAGTCGAGATAAATATATAGAAAACTACAAAAAGACTCTTAAAAATCTGGCGGCTGAGGGGATTAAAGTTGTCTGCTATAATTTTATGCCGGTTTTTGACTGGCTGAGGTCAGATCTGGCTCAAGAATTGGAAGATGGCTCAACTACAATGGCTTATGATGAAAGCTGGATTAACAGCACAGACCCTGTTAAACTGGTGGAGGAATTTGATGAAAACTCAGAAGGCTTTTCTCTGCCGGGATGGGAGCCGGAGAGGCTGGCTGAATTAAAAGGCATTATGGAGCAGTATGAAGATATTTCAGAGAAAGATTTACTTAGCAATTTAAAATATTTTTTGGAGGCAGTTATGCCGACATGTGAGGAAAATGATATTAAAATGGCAGTTCATCCCGATGATCCACCCTGGCCAATCTATGGTCTGCCCAGAGTTGTAACCGGCAAAGAAAATCTGAGAACAATTCTAGAAATGGTTGATAACCCTTATAATGGTCTAACACTCTGCAGCGGTTCCTTAGGATCCAATCCAGCCAATGACGTGCCAGCACTGATCAGGGAATTTGGCAGCAGGGTTCATTTTTCCCATGTTAGAAACCTTAACTTTGATGGGAAAGGTAAATTTCATGAGACATCTCATCTGTCAACAGATGGTTCATTGGATTTATTTGAAATAATGAAGGCCTATTATGATTCCGGTTTTGATGGTTATTTACGTCCTGACCACGGCCGCATGATCTGGGGAGAAAAGGCAAGACCTGGTTATGGACTTTATGATCGGGCCCTGGGAGCTACATATATTAATGGCTTGTGGGAAGCAATTACAAAAATGGACAGCTAAATTTTATACTTTAACTTTTTAATTTTGAATGGAGGCCAAAAATGTCTGAAATGAAAGTTGTTAATAAAAATTCTAAGGCCTATCAGGCCTGGCTCAGCTATAAAAAACTGAGTGATAGTTACTTAAAAGAATATAAAGAATTACTGAGTAATATCTCTGTTTATGGAAAGACCAATTTAAATGCTTCAATCAAAGAAGAAATAGAAAGAGCAATGCCAGAGCTTTTAGCATCAGATTTTGATTTGAATTTTAATCAGCAGTTTCAGAATAATATTTTAATAGCTGCCGAAAAAGAACTTAAAGAAATTGCAGCTGATAATGAATCAATAGCTCTTCTGTTAAGGGAAATCAATTTTTCTGAACTAAATAATGAGGGCTATTTAATTAAATATTTTAAAGAGGAAGATCTACTCCTGCTTACTGCAAAAAGTGATCAGGGACTTTTATACGGTACTTTTGCACTCTTAAGAGAGATTCAGCAGGAAAATAACTTAGAGCAGCTTGATCTTCTATCTAACCCTAAAAATAATCTAAGAATGTTAAATCACTGGGATAATTTAGACGGCAGCATTGAGCGCGGTTATGCAGGCAAATCAATTTTTTATACGGATAATCATCTGGTAAACGATTTAAATAGAATTAAAGACTATGCCCGGTTGCTCGCTTCAATTGGAATAAACGCCCTTTCAATTAATAATGTTAATGTTTCTTATGAGGAAACTCGCCTGATAGATGACAAAATAGATATGGTAATTACTATTGCTGATATTTTAAGAGACTACGGTATCACTACCTATCTAAGTGCCAACTATGCTTCTCCAATGCAGCTGAGCAGCATTGATACTGCTGACCCACTTGATGAGAAGGTTAGGCTCTGGTGGAAGGAAAAGGCTGCAGAAATATATGAGCAGATTCCTGATTTTGGTGGTTTTGTAGTTAAGGCAGATTCTGAAGGTAGACCTGGTCCCTTTACTTATGGCCGCAGCCATGCTGATGGAGCTAATATGCTGGCAGAAGCACTCGAGCCTTACGGAGGATTACTTATCTGGCGCTGCTTTGTCTACAACTGTCAGCAGGACTGGCGGGACAAAGAAACAGACCGGGCCCGGGCAGCTTATGATAATTTTAAAGATTTAGATGGTGAATTTAAAGAAAATGTGCTTTTACAGATTAAAAATGGACCGATGGACTTTCAGGTGAGAGAACCTGTAACCCCACTATTTGGGGCAATGCCGAAGACCAATCAGGTGCTTGAACTGCAGGTGACTCAAGAATATACAGGTCAGCAGAAAGACCTCTGTTATTTAATTCCGCAGTGGAAGAAGGTTACTGATTTTGATACTTATGCTGAGGGAGAAAATACACCGGTTAAAAGAATTGTTGATGGTTCATTATATGATCAAACTAATACTGGTTTTGCAGCTGTGGTTAATGTGGGAAATGACCAGAACTGGACCGGTCATCATCTGGCACAGTCCAATTTATATGGCTATGGTCGTCTGGCCTGGGATCCCGATTTATCGGCAGTTGAAATCACAGAAGAGTGGATTAAAATTACCTTCGGTCTGGATCAGGAAGTAATGGAGAGTCTGCTCAGAATGTTATTATACTCCTTGACAATCTACGAAGATTATACATCTCCCCTTGGGATTGGCTGGATGGTAAATCCCGGCCACCACTATGGAGTAAATGTTAATGGTTATGAATATTCCCGCTGGGGAACCTATCACAGAGCTGACCATGAAGGGATAGGTGTTGACCGCAGTGTGGCAACTGGAACCGGCTATGCAGGGCAGTATTTTGAAGAAAATGCGGAAAAATATGAGACAATAGAAAACTGTCCGAATGAACTACTGCTGTTCTTCCACCATGTGCCTTATACCCATGAGCTGGATTCCGGGAAAACTGTAATTCAGCATATTTATGACAGCCACTTTAGAGGTGTAGCAGCAGTTAAAGAACTGCAGGGCCACTGGGAAAAAATTAAAGAGAAGGTTGATCCAGAGATTTATCAAAATGTAGAAACAAGGCTTAAAATGCAGCTTGATAATGCAGTTGAATGGCGAGATCAGGTAAATACTTATTTCCACAGGATTTCCGGGATTGATGATCAGTATGACCGCAAAATATATTAATATTGGAGGATAATTATGACTGAAGAAATGAAATATAAAGATTCTTCTGTTCCCTTAGAAGAAAGAGTAGAGGATTTAGTCTCAAGAATGACTTTAGAAGAAAAAATGTCACAGATGATTTACGATGCAGCGGCTGTTGAAAGACTGGATATTAAAAAATATAACTGGTGGAATGAATGCCTGCACGGAGTAGCCAGAGCAGGAACAGCAACTGTTTTTCCCCAGGCAATAGGAATGGCAGCTTCTTTTAACGAAGAATTACTGCATGATGTTGCTGCTGCTATTGCTGATGAAGCCAGAGCAAAATACAATCAGGCTCAGAAAAAGAGCGACTACGGAATTTATAAGGGGTTAACCTTCTGGACTCCCAATATCAATATTTTTAGAGATCCACGCTGGGGCAGAGGTCAGGAAACTTATGGAGAAGATCCTTATTTAACCGGACGTCTGGGTGTTGCTTTTATTAAAGGTCTGCAGGGAGATCACCCTAAATACTTAAAGGCAGCTGCCTGTGCCAAACACTTTGCAGTCCACAGCGGTCCTGAAAGTGAGCGTCATCATTTTGATGCGGTAGTTAACAAAAAAGATCTGCGCGAAACATATCTACCTGCTTTTAGGGATGCTGTTAAAGAAGGAAAAGTTGAAGCAGTAATGGGCGCCTATAACAGAGTTAATGGTGAGCCAGCCTGTGCCAGTGAAGAATTAATGGAAAATATCCTGCGCGGAGAATGGAACTTTGACGGTCACTATGTGTCTGATTGTGGTGCAATAGAGGATATTTACCTAAGACATAAAGTCCAGGACAGCCCTGAAGAAGCTGCAGCAGCGGCAGTTAATAAAGGCTGTGACTTAAACTGCGGCAGAGTTTATGAGAGTATGAAAATTGCAGTAGAAAAGGGACTTTTGACTGAGGAAACCATTGATAAGTCAGTTAAGCGGCTGTTGAAGACCAGATTTAAACTAGGAATGTTTGATCCCGAAGAAGAGGTTCCTTTTAATGAAATCTCCTTTGAAGTTAATGACAGTAAAGAAAATAGAGAGCTGGCCCGGGAGACCGCGAGGCAGTCAATTATAATGCTTAAAAATCAGGATGATATTCTTCCCTTAAATAAAGAAGAACTTGATTCTGTAGCAGTTATTGGTCCTAATGCTGACAGCCAGCCAGTACTGATTGGAAACTACAGCGGTAAAGCTTCTAAATATGTCACATTAGTTGATGGAATTCACAATGCTCTTAATGATCAGACCCGTGTTTACTATGCAGAAGGCTGTGATTTAAGAACAACTGAGCCTTCTTACTGGGGAAATCAGCCTGATGCAGGTTTTGCAGAGGCAGTTTCCACTGCGGAAAAATCTGACGTAGTAATTATCTGTCTGGGTATTTCTCCCGAATTGGAAGGGGAAGAAGGTGCAGTTGCCAATTCAGATGGTGGTGGTGATAAAATTGATATTGCTCTTCCTGGTATGCAGGAAGAACTGCTGGCAGCGGTTGCTGAAACAGGTAAACCAATAATTGCAGTAATTACTAATGGCAGCCCGGTTGAATTAAATTTTGTTGACCAAAAAGCAGAAGTGGTCTTAGAAGCCTGGTACCCAGGTGAGGAAGGTGGCAATGCTGTCGCCGATATTATATTTGGCGGCTACAATCCATCTGCTAAATTACCGGTTACTTTTGTTAGGTCGATGGATCAGCTGCCTGATTTTAGAGATTATTCGATGCAGAATAGGACTTATAGATTTATGGAATCAGATCCATTATATCCTTTTGGTTTTGGTTTAAGTTATACTAGTTTTGAATACAGTGATCTTAAATTGTCTGCCGACTCTTTTTCTACAGATTCTGAGACAGAAATTAAGGTTGCTGTAAAAATTAAAAATAGCGGTCAATACCAGGGAACGGAAATTATTCAATTATATCTTAAAGATTTAGAAGCATCAGTACCTGTAGCCAAATATAAACTTCGCGGTGTTAAAACAGTAGAATTAAACGCTGAAGAAGAAAAAGAAATAGAATTTATATTGACTCCAAGAGATTTTGCTCTAATCAATAAAGAAGGTAAAGCTGTTTTAGAACCAGGAGAGTTTGAGCTTTATCTTGGTGGCAGTCAGCCCGATAAATACAGTCAGGCTTTAACTGGTAATAATGTTTTAAAAACAGAGATAAAAGTTACCGGCAGCAATATAGAATTAGAATATTAAAAAGGTATAATCAAATTATTTCCTGCTGGAATAAATTTCTGGCAGGATTTTTGCAACTTAACACTAATATGTTATTAGTGGGTAATTTGAAAATTAAATCTTTGAAAATATAATTGGAGGTAGATTAGATGAGTAAAATTAAAAAAAGTAAAGAAGCATTTGGGAAATTGGATGATGGCAGAGAAGCAGATTTATATATACTTGAAAATGAAAATGGAATGAAGGTTGAAATAACGAATTATGGTGGTATAATTGTTCGACTTTTTGTACCAGATCGGGAAGGGGAAATAGAAGATATAGTCTTAGGCTATGATAATCTAGAGCAGTATTTTGATGATCCTAATTATTTTGGAGCTTTGATAGGACGCTATGGAAATCGAATAGCAGACGGCAAGTTTGAACTTGAAGGTAATACATATCAGCTTGAAATAAACGAAAAGCCGGCCGGTCATCCCTGCTGTCTTCATGGAGGAAATAAAGGTTTTAATTCTATGCTCTGGACTGCAGAAGAGATCACTTTAAATGATAATAAAGCTTTAAAGCTGACACATTTGAGTGAAGATGGTGAAGGTGGTTTTCCGGGCAATTTAAAAGCCGAAGTCTTTTATACTTTAACTGAGGATAATAAATTAAAAGTTGAATATCGGGCCGAAACTGATCAGCCGACAGTTATTAACTTAACTCAGCACAGCTATTTTAATTTAAAGGGTCATGGTAATGGAAGTATTGAAGATCATTTATTATATATTAACGCGGATCATTTTACCCCGGTTAATGAAGGAATGATTCCAACTGGTGAAATTAGAGAAGTAGCAGATACTCCCTTTGATTTTACTGCAATTGGAGAGCTGGGTAAAGACATAAATACAGATATTGAGCAGCTTGGCTTTACCGGTGGCTATGACCATAATTGGGTTTTAAATAAAGAAGGAGAGGCATTAGAGCTGGCTGCAAGAGTTATAGAAACTCATAACGGCAGACAGATGGAGGTCTGGACAACAGAGCCAGGTGTTCAGTTTTACAGTGGTAATGGAATAGATACAAATGGGGCTGGAAAAGAAAATAAGAGTTATAAGAAAAGGGGAGGTCTCTGTTTGGAGACACAGCACTATCCTGATTCCCCCAACCATGATAACTTTCCTTCCACAGTCTTAAGACCTGGTGAAAAGTATAAAACTGTAACAGAATTTCACTTTGATTTAATTTAATGTCAGTAAAACTATCTAAAAAAATATTCATTATAAATCCCTGCATGCCGGGGATTTTCTTTTTTGATAAAATATTATTAATATTATAAATTTTTGCAGGAAATTCTTAACTAATATTGAATATATACAATAGATTAAATAAAAAAATAAGGAGGTATTATATTTATGAAAAAATTGATGGTAGTTTTAATTGTTATGGCATTTATGCTGTTTAGTTTTAATGTCTTTGCTCAGGCTCAGAGCAGCTGGTCAGTGAAGCTTGGGATTGATTTTGCTTCTGAAATGGATGTTGACGAAGAATCATATGATACAGAAATGGGATATAGCGTAACTGGTGAATATATTATGCCTTATAGAAATGGATTTGACCTTGGTGCCGGAATAACTCTACAGATGGATAGAGATTTTGAAGATTATGATGGTGACTTTGGTTTCACTCCTATTTATGGACTGGCAGAGTATACTATGGATGATGGCCCTCTTTATTTTATAGGCCACCTGGGATTTGCTTCTTTTAGAGTTAATCATCCAGAGGTTGAGAACAGTAGTGGAGGGCTTTATTATGCCTTAGGTGCTGGTATGTATATAACAGATCAGTACACAGCAGATATTTTATACACTAATAACAGTGGAGAAATTGAATATACAGAAGGTGGAACTAGTGATGCAGATTATTCTAAATTTACAGTTTCAGTCGGTATGAGGTTCTAAGACTAATAATAAAAATTAGTTAAATATATATGTATCAAAAAACTCCCTCTTAATTAAGAGGGAGTTTTAATTTGCTTTAGTTTAATTTAAATAAAATTATTAAAAAATTGTTTTGGTCAGCATAAAGCCGACATAGATTCCTACAATTCCCATTACACCTGATAGAGTTGGAGGAGCGGGAATAGGTAACTTTAGAAAAGAAAAAAGTCCTCCTACAATTAAACCTGAAATAGCAGCAAGAAAAGCTTGATTCATAGTTGATTCTCCTTTATATTTTTAAATTCAGCAATTACTTTGTTAGACGTCAGACAAATATCTCCATCATTTATTTTAATATATATTAGTTAGTTTGTCAAAATTATTTTTTGAAACTTCATCTATCGAATCAAAGAAGCAAAAAGAAATTATAGTAAAAACGTTTTCCGTTATTTATTGAAAGCAGAGCTAATCTATGTTAAAATTATTTTGATAAATGAGATATTTTTGGAAGGAGTTTATCATGGCAAATAAAGAAATTACCATTAAAGATGTAGCAAAACTTGCTGAATGTTCACCTACAACAGTTTCCAGGGTTATAAATAATAGTGATCACCCTGTTAGTCAGGATACTGCTGAGAAGGTTCAGGCGGCAATTGAAAAATTAAATTTTTCACCAAATAGAATTGCTCAGGGTTTAAAGAGTGATAAGTCAAATATAATAGGTGTGATTGTTCATGATATCTGTGATTCATATTTTGCTCAGATGGTCAAAGGGATAGAGGAATTCATTTCCGGTCATGAATACATTGTTAATATTTATAACACCAGCCGCAGTGTAGAAAAAGAACTGCACGCAGTTAATATGTTAAAGGCTAATCGAGCTGATGCCATTGTTTTTGCTGGTGGTGCACTGATGGACAAAGAATATGAGCAAAAAATGTATACTATAATTGAGCAGTTAAAAAGTCAAAACACAGTTCTGCTTGGAGTTACTCCTCATCCATTTGAAATAAAAAATATTAATTTAGGCAACCAAAAGGCTGCAGCCATGATAACAGAATATTTAATAGAGCAGGGGCATCAAAAAATAGCATTTGTAGATGGACCTCAAAATTTATATACAAGTTATTTAAGAAGAAAGGGATTAAAAGAATCTCTTAACAAATATAATTTGAATTTAAACGATGAGCTGATTTTTTCTGGAGACTTTAGTTTTGAAGGAGGCAGAAAGGCAGCTTTGGAATTATTAAAGAAAATTGATGAGATAACAGCAGTTTTGGCTGCTAATGATGCTACAGCACTTGGCTTGATCTGGGAGCTCAACAATCAGGGGATCAAAGTACCTGAAGATATTTCTGTTGTTGGAATAGATGATTTACCAGAAGCAAAATATTCTTATCCACCACTGACAACAGTTTCTCTGCCGATTTATCAGTTGGGGACAAATATAGGTAAATATCTACTGAAAAGTTTAACCAATGATCAGAGTTCAGATTTAGAAAGTGTTGAGATGAAATTAATTAAAAGAAAATCTGTTAAAAAAATCATATAAGATTATTACTTATATTCCAGTCGTAACAGCAGATTTAGAAAGGACTGAAAAGAGAAAAAATAAAAAATATTTGAAAATTGTTTGACAATTAACAGACAATCATTTATAATATGAACAGTGAGTAAATTTTTTTTGCTTTTTTTATTTGAATTAAGGAAACTGTTTTCCAAAACTTAAATATTATTAATTATATGATAACTTTTATCTTAGGAGAATAAATTTGCTTGTCGAATTCTAATTAGAGATCTAATAAAGTTTCTATTTATCTAAAAATTTATAATATTTTTTTAATTAATGGAAAACATTTTCCTAAATAAGATTTACAGATAATATATTGGGATAAGGATATAAGACTGTATTTATTTTAAACCATCTAAAAAAGGGGGGCAGTGATTTTCTCTAATCTTTCAACCGAGAAAGATCATAAGTTTATAAGAATTTTAATTTATCACTCAGAAAACGAACATATGAAGAATCAATTAAATTCCAAGGAGGAAATTAAATGTTTAATAAAAAAAGTTTATTTTCAGTAATAATGATAATTGTATTAACTATTAGTTTTAGTTCTGTAGCCCTTGCTGAAATTGAAGTAATTGAAAATCCAAGTTGGCCAGAGGAACAATTAGGTGCAAAACCTGATTTTAGCAATTATAAGGGGGAAAAAATTGAATTAACTTTATGGCATTTTTCACAAGGACAAATAAAATATTTAAAACCATTTGCAAGAGAATTTGAGAAACTTTATCCAGAAATTGATCTTACTATAAACTTACAGCAGATGCCTTCTGATCAAATGTGGAATTCACTTGCAACTTCACTAATGGCGGGTCAAGGAGCTCCTGATATAACAGCTATGGAAATTGGACAAACCTCAAGGTTTTTCGTTGAACCTTTTGTTGACCAGTTTAAAGAAATAGAATTAAGTAATTATTTAAAAACTGATTTAATTAAGCAGGAACCATACACTGCTAATGGTAAATTATTAGCAGTTGAAAGTGCTGGTCCACACCCGGTATTTATGTTTTATCGGAAAGATTTATTTAAAGAAGCAGGAATTGAGATGCCAATTGAAACCTGGGATGAATTTATTGATGCAGGGCTCAAAATGAAAAAAGAAATTGGGGTTCCAATTACTTTATTTCCATTAAAAAATATAACTTGGGGTAGTTGGATGCCATTATCTTTAATTGTACAAAATAGTAATCCTATTTATAACGAAAATAATGAGTTAATAATAAATAATGAAAAAGGTCAAGAAGTATTTAAAATGATTAAGGATATGGTTTATAAATATGAAATTGCTGTTGATGCTGAACCAGACAATCCATTAACTCAACAACGTTTAGTCGGTTCACACCAAGATCAAATTGCCTCAATGGTTGCGCCTTTATGGTTCCCGGGTTCAAGACTTTTTAATAAAATTGATGATCCTATATTTGGTTTAGCACCGTTACCTAAATTCGATAATAGTTCTAATCAGACATCAACTTGGGGTGGTACAGGGCTTTCTATTGTTGAGTCCCAAACTGAATATCCAGATATTGCAGAAGCTTATATTAAATTTGTGCTATCTTCTAAAAATCAAATCAGAAAATTTGAAACTACAAATTATCTTCCAGTTGTCAAAAGTGCTTTACATTCAAATGCAGTAATTAACTATACACTTCCCGATGTATATGGGGAACAAAAGGTTGGAGAATTATATGCAGAATATACTTCTGAACTCCCTGCACTTAATATCGGACCTGGTTTTGCAAGTGTTGATGCCGAAATTAGGAATAGAATGAATGAATTAGCTGAGATGGATGTTAAGGAATGGTTAGATAAAATTGTTGAATTTCAGAATGAACTTTAGTTAAAGCTTGGATGCTGCACAGATTGAAATCTGTGCAGCTAAAATAAATGGAGGTTTCAAAATGAATAAAAAATATGTACCACTAATGTTTTTAACACCATTTTTAATTTTTTATATAATTTTTTTATTAATACCAATTTTTTATGCATTTTTTTTAAGTGTTCACAATTGGCAGGGAATTGGCCCCTTCAATTTTGTTGCTTTTGAAAATTTTATAAATATTTTCAAAGATGAAGTAGCAACAACTGCTTTGATAAATACTTTCATTATGGCTGGTGGAACTTTAGCTTTAAGCCTTCCCATATCACTTTTGTTAGCTTTATTAATAAATAGTGAGTTATTACCTTTCAAAGGGTTTTTTAGAGTTGTATATTTTATGCCAAGAGTAATTGCTTTATCTGTTAGTGGAGTTATATTTTTAATTTTACTTCATACAGATTATGGGGTTTTTAATTATATTTTAAGAAATTTAGGTTTAATTTCAGAAAACATTCCCTGGTGGCAAAGTTCTTTTTATGGTAAGTTGGGAATAATTTTAATAAGGTCATGGATTTCTATTCCATTTATGATGATCTATTTTTTAACTGGTCTACAAAATATACCAGTTGAATTATATGAAGCTGCAAATATTGATGGTGCAAACCTAATGCAAAAATTCACTTTTATAACTGTTCCAATGTTAAAACCTATTGCATTATTTATTTTTATAACCAGCACAGTTTTTTCTTTTCAAATATTTACTATTCCATATATGATTACAAATGGAGGACCAAGCAATGGAACTCTTACTATAATTCAGTATATGTTTAGTCGCGGTTTAAATAATTTTGAATTTGGTATGGCATCAGCAGTAAGTGTGGTATTATTTGTATTTTTAGCTGTATTATCATATATTCAAATAAAAATTGGTTCAAATAATTAGAGATGAGGTGATAAAAAATGAACAAAAAAATTAATAAATTAATATTTTTTATAATTGCAATTTTAGTAGCTATAATTATTATTTTTCCCTTATACTGGCTATTTATTGGCTCGATACAAAAATCAGGTGATATATTTGCATATCCCCCCAATTTTATACCCGAAAAAGTTAATATAGATAATTTTTTGAATTTGTTTGAAAGAGATATTCCTTTTTATACTTATTTTTTTAATAGTGCTTATACAGTTTTTTTCCATGTGTTAGGGGTGTTAGTTTTTAGTTCAATGGCAGGTTTTGCTTTAGCTAAGTATAATTTTAGAGGAAAAAAAATAATTTTTTCTATTATTATTGCAGGGATGTTAATCCCTTTTCAAGCTTTAATTATACCACTTTTCTTAGTATCACAAAAGCTTGGTATATTTGATAATAGAATAGCTTTATTTTTGCCATTTTTTGCTCAACCATTTGCTGTGTTTTTAATGAGACAATATATGTTAGAAATTCCAGATTCTCTTATGGAAGCAGCAAGAATAGATGGTGCTTCTGAACTAAGAATTTTTTGGCAGATTGTTACTCCGATTATAAAACCTGCCTTTGCTGCAGTTGCAATAGTTGATTTTGTTGCAGCCTGGAATGCTTTCGTATGGCCTTTAACTATTTTAAGAACACAATCTAAATTCACTTTGCCAATATGGTTGAATGCTTTGATTAAAGATCCTTATGTAGTAGATTATGGGTTGATGTTTGCGGCTGCTTTAATAACTGTTTTACCTATATTAATTGCATTTCTATTTTTACAAAAGCAATTTATTTCGGGTTTGGCTGCTGGAGCAGAAGACTAAATATCAAAGTTATTTATTAAAGAATTATAAGGAGTTTATTATGAAACTATCATTTAGTACTTTGTCATGTCCCGACTGGAATATAGACAAGATAATCAATTTTGCATTAAAAAACAACTTTGATGGGGTTGAATTAAGAGGGAAAGAACCACATATTAGTGTAAATTATAATAAACAAAAACGAAAAGAAATTAAAAATAAGTTTAAAGAAAATAATTTAGAAATACCCTGTATTACCGCTTATACAAGATTTGGTTATCAGGATTATAGTTTACGTCAGCAAAATATTAAGGAATTAAAAAAGATGATTGACCTGGCTTCTGATATTGGAGCTAAATATATCAGGACATTTGGTCCAGATCCTGATAATTCTTTTAATTTGGAAAAAATAATAGAGTGGATTAGGGAATCTTTTATAGAAATCGATGATTATGCATCAAAAAAGGGAGTTGTAGTTTTGTTGGAAAGTCATGATGAACTCTGTAAAGGTAAAGATCTAATTAAAATCTTTGATAATTCAGATCTGAAAAGCTGTGGAATTTTGTGGGATGTTGCTCATTCAATTAGAGCAGGTGAAGGAATAGAAAAAACTATAAAATATCTTAAGAATTATATTTATCATATTCACTTAAAGGATTGGATTAGTATTCCCAGCAAGAAGGAAGATTATTTTGTTTTATTAGGAGCAGGAGAGTTAAATTTATTAAAACTTTTATCAGAACTAAATAATATAAATTATAATGGTTATTTATCTTTAGAATGGGAAAAAAAATGGCATCCTGAGATTGAGGAATCAGAAATCGCTATAGAGCAATATTCTAAAAAAATGAGAAATTATTATTTAAATAATAATTTAAATAAATTGTAATAAAATATTGGAGGTTTAAATATGAGAAAAGTTGGTTTGGCTGTAGTTGGGGTAAATAATTTTGCAGAATTTTATTTAGATAAAATAGCAGAACTAGAGTCTGAAGAACAAATTAAACTTACAGCTGTTGTAATACATGATCAGGTAAATAATGCTGATAAAGTTAGAGAGTTAAGACATAAAGGTATTGCAGTATATAGTTCATATGAAAGTTTGCTTAAAGATGCTAAATCATGTGTAGATATAATTGGTTTACCTGTCTCAATCCCAACTCATGCAGAAATGGCAATTAAAGGAATGAATGCAGGTTATAATATACTTTTAGAAAAGCCACCTGCACCAACAGTACAGGAAATAGATGCAATAATTAAAACTGAGAAAGAAACAGGTAGATTTTGTTCAATAGGTTTTCAATTTATCCATTCTCATACAATTAGAAAGATCAAGCAGTTTATTTTAGAGGGTAAATTAGGTGAGATTAAAGAAATTGCTGCTAAAGGTTTTTGGCCCCGATTTAAATCGTATTATGATCGTAATGATTGGGCCGGAAAAAGTATAGCAATGGGACAACTTGTTTTAGATGGTCCAATGCATAATGCCTTTGCTCATTATTTAAATAATATGATTTTTATTGCTAGCTCTGAGATGAATAAATCTGCCTCTTTAAAAAGAATTAGGGCAGAATTATATAGAGCCCATTCTTACATAGAAGCTGATGATACATCATGTATGGAAATAGAAACAGTTAATGGAGTTAGTATATATTTTTACGTTACACATGCACCGGAAGAATTAAGACATCCTTATATGGAGATAATAGGAGAAAAAGGAAGAATAAAATGGAATATGGAAAATGAAAAAACAGTTATTGAATTAAAAAATAACGAAGTAATTCAATTTGATAACAATAATATAGACCCCTATAAAGAAGAATTTAGAGTAGTTGCCAGGAAACAACTTGGAGAAATAAAAAATTTATACTGTACACCAGAAAACACAAGAAATTTTGTGGTAGCAATTAATGGTGCTTATGATTCGGCTCAAAAGATTAAAGCTGTTCCTCAGGATTTAATAGAAGAGTTCACCAATGATGATGGTGAATATCAGACTGTATTACCTGGTATTGATAAATTAATTGACCGTGCTTTTGCAGAAAGAAAATTATTATCTGACTTAGAAATTGACTGGGCAGTTAAAACAAAATGGGTTAATGTAGAGAACTATCCTGGTTTTAATCCGTTTAATTAGGAAGGGATTTGATTAAATGTATAATAAAAAATTTAATTATAGTTCTCTAAAAGAGCTGCGGGCGGATTTGTCTGAGCTTGATTTTGAACTGCCCTTAACAGAGAACGTAGAGATATTAAAAAAAGAAATAAAATTAGACGATTTGGATATTCCAAATCGAATTGCTATTCATCCGATGGAAGGGGCAGATGCTAATTTAGATGGAACACCTTCTGATTTGACCAGAAGAAGGTATAAGCGCTTTGCTAATGGTGGTGCTGGTTTGATCTGGTTGGAGGCAATTGCTGTAAACGATTCTGGTAGAGCAAATAATAGTCAGCTTTACTTAAATAAAGATAATTTGTCTCCTTTTAAGCGTTTAGTTGATCTTATAAATAGTGAATCAAAAGTTGATCCTTATCTGGTGGCTCAACTAACTCATTCAGGTCGATTTGGAAAAAATAAAATCATAGCTTTTAGAGATAAATACATTGATTCTATTTCAATAGAAGAAAATGATTTTCATATAATAACTGATTCTGAGCTTGATCAGCTGCAGCTTGATTATTTACAGGCAGCAAAATTAGCGGTTGAAGCCGGTTTTGATGCTGTAGATATTAAAAGCTGTCATCGATACTTATTATCTTCTTTGCTTGCAGCGTATGATCGGGAAGGTAAATATGGTGGAAGCTATGAAAACAGAACACGTTTTCTTAAAGAAACAATACAAAAAATTAGAGATAATGTTGATATTGATATCACAGTACGATTAAATATTTATGATGCCATTCCAGGGGGATGGTCAACAGATCAGAATGGTGAGCCTGATTTAAAAGAAACAGCTAAATTAATTAAAGAATTAGAGAAAATTGGAGTTCAAATAATTAATATTACTGCAAGCACCCCCTATTTAAAACCACATATTAATCGCCCCTATGACAATGGCGAATATATTCCTTCAGAACACCCCCTAATTGGAGTGAAAAGGTTACTTGAATTAACTAAATTTACTAAAGAACAATTAACTAAAACATTAGTTGTTGGTACTGGTTTCAGTTGGCTCAGGCAATTTGGAGGTAATACTGCTGCAGGAATGATTGAAGATGGCTGGACAGATCTGGCTGGTTTTGGTCGTCAGGCATTTGCTTATCCTAATTTTGCCAATGATATTTTTGAAAACGGGGAAATGGATAAAACTAAAGTCTGTATCAGCTGCAGTAAATGTGCAGAATTAAAGGCTAATAAAATGAAAGCAGGCTGTGTAGTCAGAGATTCAGAAATTTATCTTCCTATTTATAAACAATTAAAAACTCAAAAAACTTCTTGAATAAAAAAATTAAGCTGATAGAAATAGCCACAATCTTTGTGGCTATTTCTATTATATATTAAGGATTACTATGATTATTAGTTGTATCTGTTTAAATAATATCACTAATTATTGAATAAAATGACAAGTTAATTTATTGTTATTGAAGTATATTTTTAGTATGATAAGTTAAAAGGTCAAATAAAATTTTTGTTTTTTTATGAATTTAAAGGGGGCAAATAATGTCTAAAAATAATTTACCAGGCATAGATCGAAAATATTTAGAGTCAGAACTGCTGGGTACAGAATTAGCTGATTTTCCAGCTGAAATTCTTGATTATCCAGAAAAAGTAGTGCAGATTGGTGAAGGGAATTTTCTAAGAGCTTTTGTTGACTGGATGTTTCATACCATGAATAAAAAGGGGATTTTTAAAGGAAGAGCGGTTGTGGTTCAGCCAATTAGAGAGGGAAGAATTTCTAATTTAAATGATCAGGACGGCTTATATACATTATACTTAAGAGGGATTGAAAATGGAGAAGAAGTAAATAAAAAAGAAATAATGACAGCTATTTCACGCGGTCTTGAATCATATGCTCAGTGGGAAGAGTATCTAAAGTTGGCAGAAAATCCTGAAATAGAATTTGTAGTTTCCAATACTACAGAAGCAGGTATTGCCTATAATGAAGATGATAAATTAACTGATACACCTCCAGAATCTTATCCTGGTAAACTGACTGCCTATCTTTACCGCCGCTATCAGACCTTTAATGGTGCTCAAGATAAAGGGATGGTAATTATTCCGGTTGAATTAATTGACCGTAATGGAGATAATTTAAAAAGAATTATCTTAAAGTTAGCTGAGAACTGGAAATTAGAAGCCGGATTTTCCGAGTGGATTGAAGAATCAAATCATTTCCTCAATACACTTGTTGATCGGATTGTAACCGGTTATCCTTTCAATGAAATAGATGATCTGGAAGCAGAATTAGGTTATCATGATCAGAACCTGGACACCGGCGAAATTTTCCACCTCTGGGTGATTGAAGGTGATGAAAAGTTAAAAGAAAAACTACCCTTCCATAAAGCTGGTTTAAATGTTAAGTGGGTTGATGATTTAACTCCTTACCGGACAACCAAAGTTAGAATTTTAAATGGTGCTCATACTTCAACAGTGCCTGTGTCCTATCTAGCAGGAATTGATCTGGTTAGAGATGCAGTTAATGATGAGTTAGTCGGTGAATTTATCAGGCAGGCAGTTTTCGAAGATATTATTCCTACACTGGATGCAGATGAAGATGAATTAGAAGATTTTGCATCTAAGATATTTGAACGATTTAAAAATCCATATATTGATCATAAATGGCTTGATATTTCCTTGAATTCAACTTCTAAATTCAAAACTCGAGTTCTGCCATCACTGGTCCAGCATATTGAAAAGCTGGATAAAGTTCCAGAGCGTTTAAGTTTTGCTTTAGCTTCCCTGATTCATTTCTATCATGGCACAGAGTTAGAAGAAGGTAAACTTGCAGCTTTCCGTAATGGAGAAAAATATTTAATCAGGGATGATCAAGAGGCACTGGAATATTTTGTGGATCTCTGGTCTAAATATGAAGCTGAAGAAATTACTCTGGCTGAATTAGGAGAAGATGTACTGGCAAATGAAGATTTCTGGGCCAGAAATTTAAATGAACTTCCAGGATTAACTGATTCCTTAACTAATAATTTAAAAATGATTAAAAAAGAAGGAATGAAGACAAGTTTAGAGAAATTAATTAAATAGATAAAGTTACTAATATCCTCACTTTTATAGTGAGGATAATCTGGCTGAATATTGTTTCTCAATCTTAAGGAGGTAATATTATGTCCTGGAAAGATTTTGCGGAAGAACTTGTTGGAACTTCAAAAGAGGCTGTTAAAAAGGTAGCTGAATATGCAGAAGATTATCGAATTTACCCTCGTTCTATAATTAAAGAAGGAAAGTCATTTTATTTTCTGGCTAAAATTGATCAGAAAAAGAAACTGGTGATTTTAAACAAAAGTAAAAATTTCGAACTGTTTCAGGGTAAAACCGAGGAACTGGCAGGTTTTAAATCAAAAGTTGCTCCTTTAAGCCACTATAATGCAGATCTATTGCGAGAAGTTTTTCCTTTTACTGCTCCTCAAGCTTTAGGAAATCAGACACCCAGTATTGGGCTTGGAGATCGACTGGGTATTGCAACTCCCGGGCACATTGAAGCTGTTAAGGATAGTGCTGCCCTACCTGTCTTTGCCCAGCAGTCAGTAAGAGAACTCAATTTGACTGGTCGGACATTTAAATCGGTGCTTGATGATGTCACTTGGGCTGTTTTTCAGGAAGGATATCAGGATGGGTTTGCTGCTGATGCTGATCATTTAAAAGAAAAACCTGATATTCAAGAAGCGCTGGATCTTGGTTATAGTATGCTTACTTTAGATTGCACAGAATATATCAATGATAATCTTGATCAGATGTCTGAAGCTGAAATAGAAGAGGCCTATCAGGAAGTACCTGATTATCTAAGAGATGGTCTGGAAGATCAGTATTTAGATAAAACTTTTGTACTCAATTCCGGTTATCAGCTTGAATATAATCAGGATAATTTCAAAAAAATAGTATTGATTTATTATAAGATGCTCGATTTTGCTAAGGAGATTCAGCACCTGATCAAAAAATCAGATAAAGATGTAGACTTTGAAATTTCAATTGATGAGACTTCAACTCCTACTACACCAGAAGCCCATTTCTTTGTAGCCAATGAATTAAAAAGAAATAATATTGATGTTAATTCTCTGGCTCCACGTTTTGTGGGGGAATTCCAGAAGGGTATTGATTATATGGGTGATCTGGAGCAGTTTGAAAAAGAATTTAAAATTCATGCCGATATTGCAGAACGTTTTGGCTATAAATTAAGTATCCATTCTGGTAGTGATAAATTTAGTGTTTTCCCAATTATTGGCCGTCATACTCAGGGGAGAGTCCATGTTAAAACTGCCGGTACTAATTGGCTGGAGGCAATTAGAGTAGTTGCTGAAAACGACCCTTCATTATATCGGGATATTCATGCTTATGCTTTAGAAAAATTTGAAGCAGCTAAAGAATTCTATCATGTGACTACTGATCTTTCACAACTACCGGAGCTGGCACAGCTTAGTGACCAGGAACTGGGAGAGTTATTAGAAATTGATGAAGTAAGACAGCTGCTGCATATTACCTATGGTTTTATACTTCAGGATAAAAAAGATGGACGTTATCTTTTTAGAGATAAATTATATAAATTCTGGGATGAACATGATAAGGAATACCGCCGAGCTTTAGAAAGACATATCGGCAAACATCTGAGCAAACTCGGTTTTTACAAAAAATAATTTATTTTATGATTAGTTATGGATTTTAATTAAAATAGATGATATTATGATTATGAAAACATTTTCAAAAGTTAAATATCACATTAGGAGGAATAAAATGTCTTTTTTAGATAAAAATTATTTACTTGAAGGTGAAACAGCAAAAAAATTATACAAAGAAATTGAAAATTTACCGATTTTAGATGCACACAACCACGGAGATGTGCCAGAAATTTTAGCCAATGAAGGCTGGAATGATATCTGGGAGGTTGAAGCTGAAACTGACCACTATGTCTGGGAGATGATGCGTAAAAGAGGTGTTCCGGAAGAAAAAATTACCGGTGATGCTTCCAATAAAGAAAAATGGATGGCTTTAGCAAAAATCTTTCCAGAAATTGCAGGAAATCCAACTTATGAGTGGGTTCATCTTGATTTAAAACGACGGTTTGGAATTGAAGAGCCTATTTCTGAGCATACAGCAGAGATGATTTGGGAAAAAACTAAGAATATGCTGGCTAAAGAAGAAATGAGCCCCCAGAATTTATTAAAAGAAATGAATGTTGAGATTATGTGTACTACAGATGAGCCATATTCTCGCCTGGAAAATCATAAAAAAGCAAAAGAAGAGGTAGAAGGAGTAAAGATTCTTCCTACCTGGCGTCCTGATAAAATAATGAATATTGAACACCAAAACTGGTCTGAATATGTTGAAAAATTAGGAGATGCTTATGAACAGGATGTTAACGATTTAGATGGTCTTTTAACTGCTCTTAAAAAGTCTCACGATTATTTTGATGAAATGGGCTGTGTAGCCAGTGACCACGGGATTGTGGAGCCGATTTCTTATAAAGTTGAGAAATCAAAGGCTGCTGAGATTTATAAAAAAGCAGTTAATGGTGAAGAATTAACTGAAGCGGAAATTAGAGATTTTAAAGCCTTTACTTTAGTTGAATTCGCTAAATTAAATAAGGAAAGCGGCTGGGTAACCCAGCTGCATATTGGAGCTGTTAGAGACTATCGAGACAGCCTTTATGAAAATTTAGGCCCTGATACAGGTGGGGATATTTCTAATAGTGATATTGAGCTGGCTGAGAATTTAAAGTATTTTGTTAATAAATTTGATTCTGAGTTAGACATTGTACTTTATACAATGGAGCCAACTCACTGGTTTACAGCTTCTACAATTTCCAGAGCTTTTCCAAATGTTTCATTAGGAGCTCCCTGGTGGTTAACTGATAGTCCCTTTGGGATGGAAAGACAGCTGCAGCAGGTTACAACTGTAGATTTATTTTATAATCTTGCAGGGATGGTAACAGACTCCAGAAAATTAATGTCTTATTCTTCTCGTTCAGAAATGTTTAGAAGAACCTTAGCCAATGTTGTCGGCCGTCAGGTTGATCGTGGTAGAATGCCTTACAGTGTAGCTTCAGATCTGGTTGCACATGTAAGTTACTATGGACCAAAGAAACTTTTTTTTAAAAACGTAAAATAAGCTGAGAAATAATAAAATATAAATTCAAATAGCCTGGGATTTATTATTCCAGGTTATTTTGTAATCGAGGAGGTTCTTATGGGAGCCAGAGTTTTGTTAATTAATGATAATGATAATATTGTGATTGCAGTTGAAGAAATAGATGCTGGAGAAGTAATTGAAGTCAGAGGAGAAAAAATAAAGATTTTAAGTGATATCCCTGTGGGACATAAGGTAGCTTTAAAAGATTTTAAAGCAGGTGATAAGGTAATCCGTTATGGTTTTCCAATCGGTAAAGCAACTGAAGAAATAACAAAAGGAGAATGGATCCATACCCATAATTTAAAAACTGCTCTAGAAGGAAAACTGGATTATGATTATCAGCCTGATCTACCTGAGGAAGAAAAACCAGATAAGATGCCTACTTTTATGGGATACAGACGTGAAAACGGTAAAGTTGGGATTCGAAATGATATCTGGATTATCAACACAGTCGGCTGTATCAATAAAGTAGTGGAAAAAATAGCTTTAAAAGCTGAGATGAAATACGAAGAATTAATAGAAAATGAAGTTATTGACAGTATTCATGCGTTTCCTCATCCCTATGGTTGTTCTCAGCTTGGTGATGATTTAGAGATGACTCAGAAAGCTCTGGCGGGTCTGGTTAATCATCCCAATGCAGCAGCTGTAATGGTTGTTGGTCTGGGTTGTGAAAACAATTTAATTGAGGATTTCAAAAAATATATCGGCGATTATAATTCAGAGAGAGTTAAGTTTATCAATCTGCAGGATGTACAGGATGATCAAAAAGCAGCAGAGTCAATTTTAGATAATCTGGTAAATTACGCTAAAGATTTTAAGCAGGAAGAAGTTCCAGTTTCAGAATTAAAGATTGGTTTAAAATGTGGAGGCTCAGATGGTTTTTCTGGAGTAACAGCTAATCCTTTACTGGGCAGAATTTCTGATAAACTTACCAGTTATGGTGGAACAAGTATTTTAACTGAAGTTCCAGAGATGTTTGGTGCCGAAACTATTTTAATGAATAGAGCCAGAGATGAAGAAACTTTTGAAAAAGTAGTTGAGCTAGTCAATGGATTTAAAGATTATTTCCTCTCTCATGATCAGGAAATTTACGAAAATCCATCACCGGGAAATAAAGAGGGTGGAATTACTACCTTAGAAGAGAAATCTCTAGGCTGTACCCAAAAAGGTGGAACGGGAATTGTTAAAGATGTATTTTTTTATGGTGACCAGGTTACAGGTAGTGGCTTAAACTTACTGGAGAGTCCGGGAAATGATTTAGTAGCGACAACTGCTCTCTCATTATCTAGAGCCCATATGGTGCTGTTTACTACCGGTAGAGGAACACCCTTTGGTGGTCCGGTGCCAACAGTTAAGGTTTCAACTAATAATCGTTTGTATAATCAGAAGCGCAACTGGATTGATTTTAATGCAGGCGAACTGCTTGAAGGTCGAAAAATGGACTCTCTGGCAGAAGAATTTTTTGAATATCTGCTTGACCTTGCTTCTAAGAAAACTAAAACCAAAAATGAAATTAATGATTATCGAGAAATAGCAATCTTTAAAGATGGAGTTACTTTATAATTATTTTTAATATCCAGGTTTTAAATTCAAGCTTCTCTGTGCAAAAATTAAATATAATTTAAGCTGGAGAAGCTTTAACTATGTTTTTCTTAATATTCACATTTGAGTTATCGGAAATTGTTTTCCACAAAATAATAAAAGAGGTGTTAGCTGTGAAAATAGTGTTAATTGGATCAACCGGTCATACTAATTATGTTGTTAATGGACTTAAGGATAATTATGAAGATCAGATTGTAGGAATTGCTCCTGGATCAGAAGGAGAAAATGTAGATTCCTTATATCAAAAGTTAGCAAAAGACTATGAAATAGAAAAATATAATGATTATAAAGAAATGCTGGATGATCTGAAACCAGATGTGGCTGCTGTTGCCTGTCATTTTGGGGATCATGCAGATGCAGCAGTTGAAGTATTAAATAGAAATATTGATTTATTTGTAGAAAAACCAATTGCCACCACTCTTGCCAAACTGGATGATGTTAAATCTGCTTACGAAAAAAGTGAGTCTAAACTTGTTTCTATGTTTGGAATTCGCTATAAGCCCTGGTTTTTAACTGTCTATAAATATATAAAAGAAGGAGCAATTGGAGAGGTAAGATTAATGAATGCTCAAAAATCATACCGCTTAGGTCAGCGGGCTGAATTTTATAAAAAACGAGAAACATATGGTGGAACTATTCCCTGGGTTGGAAGTCATGCTATTGACTGGATGCAGTGGTTGAGCGGTAAAGATTTCAAATCGGTGTATGCCTCTCATTCAACTAAAGCCAACCAGAATCACGGGGAACTCGAGGTTTCTGCTCTCTGTCATTTTAATTTTGAAGATGAGATTTTTGGTTCAGTAAATATCGATTATCTCAGACCTCAGAATGCTACCAGTCATGATGATGATCGGATTAGAATAGCTGGTGATAAGGGAGTTATTGAGGTCTTAAAAGAAAAAGTTTATTTAATTAATGATCAGATTGAAGGGAGCAGAGAACTTCCTTTAGTCGCAAATAAAGAAATATTTGCTGACTTTTTAGATTGGGTTAAAGGTCAGGGAGAATGCTTAATTAGTGCGGAAGAATCTTTTAGAGTAACTGAGGCTGCTCTGCAGGCTAGAGAATCAGCAGATAAGAAACAGCTAATTCAATTTTAAAAAGGGATTATAAAATCTATTCGAGTTTGAATTTATCTTAAGCATCTTTAAAAGATTATTAATTGTATATTGGAGGTAACAATGCTAAAAAATAATTTTGAAATAGAAGTGAGAAGACCTGAGTTTCCAGATAGAGAATTTGATATTAAAGAGTTTGGTGGAGTACCAGATGGTAAGTTTGATAATACTGAAGTTTTTGCTGAGGCGATAGCTAGCTGTTATCAAGCGGGTGGAGGGACAATTGTTGTTCCTGCAGGAGACTGGTTTACAGGACCAATTCATTTTAAGAGTAATGTTCACTTAAAACTGGAAGCAGACTCAGCATGACGCCGCTAAAGAGTTATATGATGCTGAATATAATGGAATTTCAGTTGAAGATAGAATTTTTGGTAGAGAAGAAGGATTAAGGTCTCAGTTTATTCAGCCAATTAATTCTAAAAATATTTTGATTGAAGGGATTACAATTGTTGATGGACCAATGTGGACCATTCATCCGGTTTACTGTGAAAATACAATAATTAGAAATTTGAAAATTATTACAGATGGACCAAATACAGATGGCATAAATCCGGATTCCTGTAAAAATATGCTGATTGAAGACTGTGATTTTGAAACCGGTGATGATTGTATAGCCATCAAATCTGGAATTAATGAAGATGGCAGGAGAGTTAATAAGCCGACTGAAAACTTATTGATTCGCAACTGTAAGGCTAAAGAAGGACATGGTGGAGTTGTAATCGGCAGTGAAATGTCTGGTGGAGTTAAAAATGTACATGTTCATGACTGCGTCTTTAATGGTGGAGAACGGGGAGTTCGTTTAAAATCAATGCGCGGCCGGGGCGGCTGTGTAGAAAATCTTCTTTTTGAAAATATTGAAATTAACAATTTACGTGACCAGGGAATAATTTTAAATATGTATTATGATGCGACAACAGTTGAACCCCGCAGTGAAATGCCGCCTTTATTCAGAAATATAACAGTCCGTAATATTAAGGGTAAAAATATTAAGCAGCCGGTTGTACTGAGAGGGCTGCCGGAAAAGAAAATGAAGGATATTACTCTTGAAAATATCGAGCTAAGTGGTGAGGATGGTCTAAGTGCCAGTGATTTAGATGGACTGCACTTAAAAAATATTAAGCTTAAGCTGAAAGCGGAAGCTCAGTTTAAATTTAAAAATATTGACAATTTAAATATTGAAAACAGCAGCTGTCAGGAAAACAAGCCTGAACTGCAGTTTCAGGCTGAAAGCCGGGAAGAATGGTGTCTGTGGCGGCAAAAACTTAAGGCACAAATAGCTGAGTTAATTGGTGGGATTCCTCAGTCTTCCCGGGTTACTGAACTAAAAATCCTGGAGAAAAGTGAATTTAAAACTTACAGTCGAATCAGAATTGCCTATCAGGTTGAAGGCTACCTTAAAATTCCTGCCTATATGTTAATTCCCGATCAAAATGCAGAGAAATATCCGGCGATTGTTTTAGCACACGGCCATGGAAATGGAAATCGAGAAACACTGGGTTTAAATGGAACCGAAGAAAAGTTAAAGGAAGCGACCTGTCACAATAATCTGGCTCTGGATTTTGTAGAGGCAGGTTATATTGTTCTTGTTCCGGAGCTAATTGGTTTTGGTGAGCGCAGATTGAAGGAGGATTATCAAAAAGATCCAGATTTAAAAGAAAATCCAACAGCCAATTCCTGTTATCGGATCAGCAGCAGCTTCTGTTATATGGTCAGAGTATTCTCAGACTCAGACTCTGGGATATTATTTCTGCTGTTAAAATTTTGGCAGCAAGAAGTGATGTAATGACAGAACAAATTAGCTGTCTTGGATTTTCGGGAGGGGCACCGGCTGCAATTTTAGCTGCTTTATTTGAAGATAATATAAAAGCAGCCGTGATTAGCGGTTATACTTCTTATTATCAGGACAGTATCATGGCCCGGCGTCACTGTCTGGACAATTATTTGCCTGGTGTATTAAATATTGCGGAATTACCGACAATTATTTCTGCCATTGCTCCCAAACCACTTTTAATCCAGGCTGCAGAAAAAGATCACCTATTTCCAGTTGATTCTGCCAGAAGAGCATATCAAGAAATAGAAAAGGTCTATCGTTTTTTAAATAAAAAAAATAAAATAGCACTGGAAATCATTAAAAATGCAGAGCATTCAGTTTCGGCTGCAGCTGCTATAGAGTTTTTAAATAATCAAAAAAATAAAGATTATGGTCTAATATTATAAGGTCTAGTATTATTATAAATAAGAATAATCCAATAGGAGAATTTGATGCAGAAGAATATAAAAAATAAAATTGAAGCAATAAAATATCAGCACTTACTTAAATTTTTTCTACCCCTTGCTGTAATGCCGCTTATTATTGGAATCTCACACAATGCGATTAATGCCAGTCTGGCCAGACTTCCGTTTCCGGAGATTACTCTGGCTGTTTATGCAGTAGCTAAAAGCATAACCAATATTATTAAATCTCCAATACATATGTCAAGACAGACTGTGACTTCACTGGTCGATGATCACAGCAGCTTTAAATTTGTCAGCCGCTTTATTTTTGGCCTTGGAGTCCTATATTTTTTGATGATTGCCTCTCTTGGATATACACCTCTAGGTGAATTTGTATTTAAAAAGATTATTGGTTTAAAAAATCCACAGGAAATTAAATTTGCCTATCAGGCTCTGAGTATTATGGCTTTTATCCCCCTGGTGGAATCAATAAGAAATATTATGCAGGGTCTGGCAATTAGTCTCAAAAAAACAAACTTAATTACTCCTGGAGTGGTAGTCAGAATTATCAGTATTTCTCTAATTTTGCTCTGGGTAACTTTAAATCAGGCTGTGGCTGGTGTAACTGCAGCCAGTGGGGTCTGGTTAATTGGAATTACAATTGAAATGTTTTTTATTACTTTTGCTTTACGTTATACTTTTGGCAGTTTTAGTGGAGTGATTGATAGTCTGCCGGACAATGTAAGTAAAAAAGTTAACTTTAAAAGAATAATTAAATTTTTTATACCGATTGCAATAATGGCATTTCTGGCCCGTTTTGTTCAGCCGGTAGTTCAAAGTGGAATTGTGCGCACCAGTATTGGAACTCATGATCTGGCAGCTTATGGTGTCAGCTGGACTCTGGTAATGATTTTTGTTGGTCCCCTCGATCAGCTGCATCAGTGTTCACTTGTTTATGCTCGAGAATTAAATCAGAATAACTGGCAGAAAATATTGAAGTTTTCGCTGGCAGCAGGAACAATTGTCAGTTTAATTCTCGCCGTTCTGGCTTTTACAGAAGTTGGAGATTTTGTTTTGATCAGACTAATTTCAGTTTCTCCTGCAATTGCTGCAATAGTCAAAAAGGTGATTTTTGCTTTTATTTTATTTCCAATTATCAGAGCCTTCAGGGAGACCTTCTGGGGAGTAATGATGCAGCGGCAGACTACCAATATTATTGCAGCAGCTAAAATTGTGGGGCTCATTTTTGTAGTTTTAGTCTTTTTAATTTTAGCCTTAACAATGGAGCTTAATGCAGCAATAATTGCTGCTCTTGCTCTAACAGCTGGAGAAGCAGCTGATGCTCTGACAATTAGCTTTTTTATAATCAAAAACAAAGTTTTAGAAAAAATTTATGCAGATAATTATTAAGCAAATAGCTTAAAATGATACCATAAATTTAATTTTTTTGAGGAGGAAACAATGAAAAAAGATCAGCTTCAAATTGAAGGACAAAAGATAGATGTTTATTCTTTAAATACAGTTGTAGTTGGGTCTGGGGCTGCTGGTTTTAATGCAGCAGACAGACTTTATAATTTTGGACAAGAAGATATAGCAATTGTTACAGAAGGTATTAAGATGGGAACTTCCCGCAATACGGGTTCAGATAAACAGACATATTATAAGTTAACTTTAGGTGGTAAGGATCAGGATTCAGTGTTTGACATGGCAGAAACCTTATTTTCCGGTGGTAGTATGGATGGAGATATTGCACTGGTAGAAGCGGCTTTATCCCCTCGTTCTTTTTATCATCTGGTTGATATTGGTGTACCTTTTCCTCATAATCGTTTTGGCGAGTATGTGGGTTATAAAACTGATCATGATCCCCGAAAACGTGCAACATCAGCCGGACCTCTGACTTCTCGCTATATGACTGAAAAACTGGAAAAAGAGGTTAAAAATAAAGGTATTGAAATTTTTGATAACTATCAGGTAATAGCAGTTTTAACTGATCAAGATCAGGAAAATGCAGTTGGTCTTTTAACTCTTAATAAAAAGCAGCTGGATAATGAAGGCAAACGCTACACCTTATTTAATGCCACAAATATTGTTTATGCCACCGGCGGCCCAGCAGGTTTATATGACACCTCTGTTTATCCAGGCAGCCAGACAGGAGCTTCTGGTCTTGCCTTTGAAGCAGGAGTTAAGGGAAAAAATTTAACTGAGTGGCAGTACGGAATTGCCTCAATTAAATTTCGCTGGAATCTATCAGGAACCTACCAGCAGGTTTTACCTACCTACATTTCTACCGACCAGGATGGAAATGATAAAAAAGAATTTTTAAAAGAATATTTTGCTGAGCCCGGAAAAATGCTGGATGCAGTTTTTCTTAAAGGCTATCAGTGGCCCTTTGATCCCCGAAAAGTTAAAGATTTTGGATCTTCTTTAATTGATATTTTGGTTTACAATGAAACTGTAATTAAAGGCAGAAGAGTCTGGCTGGACTACCGCCATAATCCTCAATTTGCATCAGATAATGGTAAATTAGATTTTTCTCTTTTGGGAGAAGAAGCCGCAGAGTATCTTAAAAATTCTGATGCTTTATTTGGGACTCCAATTGAGAGATTAAAAAAGATGAATCAGCCGGCAGTCGACTTATATGTTGATAATGGTATCGACCTGGAAAATGAAATGCTGGAAATTGCAGTCTGTGCTCAGCACAACAATGGCGGTTTAGAAGGTAATATCTGGTGGGAAAGCAATCTGGCTCATTTCTTCCCGGTAGGAGAAGTGAATGGAAGTCATGGTGTTTATCGACCAGGTGGAACTGCCCTAAATTCTGGCCAGGTGGGAAGTACCAGAGCTGCACAGTTTATAACTGCCCGCTATCAGGAAGAAGCACCTGCTGTAGAAAAATTTAAAGCTGAAGCTGAGTTGCAGATTAAAAAGAAACTTCAGCTCGGTGGAAAATTTCTGCAGTCACTTGCAAAAGAAAGTGATTCTAATGTAATAGATATCAGAAAAAAATTGGGAGAGAGAATGAGCAGAGCTGGTGCTCATATCCGAAATTTAAGTTCTATAGAAGCTGCTTTAAAAGAGGCTGAAACTGAATTGAAAAAACTGGGAGAAATTAGCAGTTTAAGTTCCAGCAGAGATTTAAGTCTGGCTTTTCAAAACTATGATCTGCTTTTAGCTCAGTACGTTTATCTAACAGCCTTTAAAGATTATATTGAACTTGGAGGCAGAAGTCGTGGCTCCTATCTTGTTCAGGATGAAGAGGGAGAACTCCCGTTAGAAAGTTTAGACGATAACTTTAGATTTAGTTTAGAGGATGGTAATTTAAGCAAAAAAATACAGCGCATTAAATATAAAGGAGAACATTTTGAATTTGGCTGGCAGGATGTAAAGCCAATTCCTGAGGACAATAACTGGTTTGAGAATGTCTGGAATAAATACCTAAATGATCAAGTAATAAAATAAGGTTCTTCTCCAAAACAGTTGGTCAATCACCTGGAAACGCCTGTTTGATTTTTAGTTTATAATACTCTGGATCATGATAGCCATAGGCTCTTCTTTTTAGTTATTTTTCACCAACGGAAACGGAGAAGAACCATTTAATTTTATCCCATTATAACTTTCACTTTAGCTTTATTCTGATCGAAATCTCTTAAGGTTTGATCTTCTATTTGCTCACCATCAACAAATATTTCTTTGACTCCTTTGCTAACATGCTCGGGGTTTTTAACTTCAATCTCAAATTCACAGCCTCTGAATTTTCTTAGCACCTTAAAACCATCCCATTCTTCGGGAATACAGGGATCAATTTTTAAACCTTCAAATTCAGGTCTAATTCCGAGTATCCACTGGGTTATAGCAACAAAGTTCCAGGCAGCTGTACCGGTTAACCAGGAATTTTTAGCTTCACCAAAACTGGCCGCATCCTGACCTGCAATCATTTGAGAATAAACATAAGGTTCAGTGCGGTGCAGCTCACTTATTTTTTCACGATAAGCAGGTGCAATTTTACTGTAATACTCAAAAGCCCGGTCTCCATTACCAACAATTGTTTCGGCAATCATAACCCATGGATTATTGTGACAGAAGATAGCACCATTCTCTTTATAGCCGGGAGGATAGGAACTAACTTCACCCAGATTTATCTGATATTCTTTAATTGTAGGGTCTAAAATCATTAATCCATGTTCAGAATTCAATCTTTTGTTAACTGAGTTTAAAGTTTTTTCGGCAAATCCATCTTCAAGCCCAATACCACCCATAATACAGAATCCCTGGGGTTCAATAAAGATTTCTGCATATTCATTACCTTTTGCTCCAACTTTATCTCCATAATAATCGTAAGCTCTTAAAAACCAGGCATCATCACGACCAGCTTGATTAACGGCTTCTTTCATTTTTTCTAACTCTGATTCTGCTTTTTTAGCTAATTCGTTTTTACCTGCTTTTTTAGCTAGCTGTACAAAATCAGGACCGGCAGTTAAAAACATACCTGCAATCATTACTGATTCAGCCGGACTATCATCTTTATTACTTACTGTCTGGAATGATTCTCCGGGCTTTTCCGAAAAGGCACTTAAATTTAGACAGTCATTCCAGTCGGCATGACCGATTAGAGGTAGATCATGGGGACCTAAATTATTAACCACATGCATAAATGAGGACTCCAGATGGTCAAAAATTGTGGCTTTTTTACCACTGTTAAATGGAACTTCTTCTTCCAATATCGAATAATCTCCGGTTTCTTTAATA
The DNA here is from genome assembly GCF_004362045.1 of Halanaerobium saccharolyticum. Classification (GTDB taxonomy): domain Bacteria; phylum Bacillota; class Halanaerobiia; order Halanaerobiales; family Halanaerobiaceae; genus Halanaerobium; species Halanaerobium saccharolyticum_C. The sequence continues at coordinate 99,523 of NZ_SNWX01000005.1, forward strand.
TATGCAGCAACGGCAAAAATTAACCAGAGGGGATCATCATTAAAACCGCTGCCTATTTTGTCATTTCCTTTTTTGGTTAACGGTTGATACTGATGAAAAGCACTGCCGTCTTCAAATTGAGTTACAGCCAGATCTTTGATTCTCTGTTTAACTCGCCCCGGTATTAAATGAGCTGAACCCAGGAGGTCCTGATTGGAGTCTCTAAATCCTATACCCCGGCTGATACCTGATTCAAAATAAGAGGCAGAACGGGCTAAGTTATAGGTAACCATATTCTGATACTGATTCCAGGTATTAACCATTCTTTCTAATCTGGAGTCCGGATGTTCAAGTGAAAAAGAAGAGAGCAGTTTATCCCAGTGTTGTTTTAATTGAACAAAAGCCTGATCAACTTTTTCAGAAGTATTATATTTTTTCATTAATTTTTTTGCTTTTTCTTTATTGATGATCCCTTTACTTTTGTCTTCCCATTTTTCCTCATCTTTATTTTCTATATAACCCAGTTGAAAAATAAATTCTTTTTCTTCTCCTGCTTCCAGTTCGATTTCTAAAGAGTGAGAAGCGATTGGAGACCAGCCGTGGGCAATAGAATTACTTGATTCTCCAGCCTCTAAAACCTGTGGTTCAGCAAAACTGTTATATAAACCTAAAAAACTTTCCCGGTCTGTATCAAAACCACTAATTTTTTGATTAACTGTAAAGAAAGTGTAGTGATTTCTTCTTTCTCTATATTCTGTTTTATGATAGATTGTTGAGCCTTCTACTTCAACTTCTCCTGTATTAAAATTACGCTGGAAATTTGTCATGTCATCCTCGGCATCATAGAGGCAGAACTCTAAAAATGAAAAGAGTTTAAGCTTTCTTTTCTTTTGATTTAGGTTTTTAATTTTAATCTGATGCAGTTCAGTGTTATCTCCCTGAGGCACAAAAAATTTCATTTCAGTTTTTAAATCATTCTTTTCAGATTTAATAACAGTATATCCCATTCCATGTCTGCATTCATAACTATCCAGTTCAGATTTTTGGGGAGCCCAGCCGGGTGAGAAATAGTTATCGTTTTCATAGATATAATAATAGCGGCCTCCAGCATCTGTAGGTACATTATTATAGCGGTAGCGAGTTAGACGGCGTTTGCTGGCATCTTTATAAAAACTGTAACCTCCAGCAGTATTAGAAATTAAGCCAAAAAATTCTTCAGATCCCAGGTAGTTAATCCAGGGATAGGGAGTGTCAGGTCTTTCAATTACATATTCCTTGTTTTTGTCATCAAAATGTCCAAATTTCAATTTTCATTCTCCTTTCAAAAAAATACTATTAATAGTTGAGTTTTAAAAATTGCTTATAAAATTATAAATTGTTTTGCCAGAAAAATAAATCAGTTATTCGAAATCGTTTTAGCTATTATATATAGTTCCTCATAGAAGTTAAAATTCCTGCCTGATTGGAAGAAAATCTTGATAATTAACTTATATTCCTAAAATTATAGATAAATTTTATGTATTAGCTTGCAAATTACTATTGATATAATATAATTTTAATATACTGATATTAGATTTGACGTAACGTTTGTGAGAGAGGGAGGGATAATTTATGATTTCTAAGCTTGAAAATGAAGAAATTGAAATTGAAGTAGATACTCAGGGAGCACAGCTGCAGAAATTAATTTTAAAAAAAGATGATAAAAATTATCTATGGCACGGTGATTCTAAATTCTGGGGTAGAAGAGCACCTGTTTTATTTCCGATTGTTGGTCGTTTAAAAAATGATGAATATCAATACAACGGACAGAAATATAAAATGACTCAGCATGGTTTTGCCAGAGATAATGAGTTTGAATTAGTAGACCAGGGAAAAAATTATTTAACTTATACTTTAGAAGAAAATAAAGAAACATTAGAAAAATATCCATTTCAATTTAGACTGGAGATTAAATATACTATTCAAGCAAATTCTCTTCTAATTACTTATCAAGTTATTAATCAGGATCAAAAAGATATGTTTTTTTCTATAGGAGCCCATCCCGCTTTTTACTGGCCGCTGGAAGACGACGAAAAAAAGGAAGATTATTATTTAGAATTTGAAAAAGAAGAAAATGTTAATAAATATTTACTGGAGTCCGGGCTGTTAAATCACGAGAAGGAAAAAATACTTAGTGATTCTAACATTTTAGAACTGCAGCCGGATATTTTTAAAGATGATGCTCTGGTATTTAAGGATCTAAAATCAGAAAAAGTAACTTTAAAAAGCCGCAACTCAAAGCGGGAAGTTCAGGTTGAATTTAATAAATTTCCCTATTTAGGAATCTGGTCTCAATCGGCTGAGGCTCCTTTTATCTGTATTGAACCCTGGCAGGGAATTGCAGATTCTGTTGATAGCAGCGGTAAAATAGAAGAAAAAGAAGGAATAATTAAGTTAAATCCTGATAACATGCACAGCTGCAGCTATAGTATATCAATTAAGTAAATGGTACCAGGTAAAAATTATATTAATTCTGAGCCATTTTTTCTAAAATTAGAGGGAATGCTTCTTTTATCCTTAATATATATAAGTAGTAATAATTATGAAGATACTAATTTAGAGGTGAAATATGTTTAATATAACTAAGATGTTAACAGAATTTAATACTTATGGAGATCAGCTGCGTTATGATAAAGACTGCAGCAAGTCTCCAATTGGTACCCGGCCTGGTCTGGGGCCTGTTGCTGCCTGGAATATTAATTCTCAGTGTAATTTAAACTGCAAACACTGCTATTCAAATTCTACTGCAGCTAAAAAAGACGAAACTTTAAATACTAAAGAGGCCTTTGCTTTAATTGATCAGCTGGCTGATTTTAAAGTTCCGGTCTTATTATTATCAGGTGGAGAACCGCTTTTGCGTCCTGATTTATTTAAATTGATTAAGAAGGCAAAAAGCAGAAATTTACGAGTTGTGATTTCTACAAATGGAACTCTGCTGACAGAAAAAATGGTTCAGGAATTCAAATCACTCGGAGTCAGCTATATCGGGATCAGCCTTGATGGCCTGGAAGCAGTTAATGATCAATTCCGCGGTAAAAAAGGAGCTTTCAATGCTGCTTTAGAGGGTATCCAAAACTGTCAGAAATATGGGCAGAAAGTAGGACTTCGTTTTACCATAAATCAGGAAAATTATCAGCAAATTGATGAGCTTTTTCAGCTGATTGAAGCAGAAAAAATTCCACGCATTTGTTTTTATCATCTGGTTTACTCAGGTCGAGGAGAAAATATTAAAGAAGCTGAATTAAGTGATCAGGATAAAAAGATGACAGTTGATAAAATTATTAACTGGGCTCAGTATTTTATTGACCAGGGAGAGCCCAGAGAAATATTAACAGTTGATAATCATGCTGATGGAGCCTATCTATATTTAAAAACAGAGGAAAATGATCCGGAGCAGGCTGAATATATCTACAGCCAGCTTTTAAAAAGTGGAGGTAACCGCAGCGGCAGTGCTATTGCCAATATTGATCATAAAGGGGATGTTTTTGTAGACCAATTCAGCCGTTTTAGAACACTTGGTAATATTAGAGAGAATAGTTTTTCTGAAATCTGGAAGGATCAGCAGAATGAATTTTTAAATAAGATGAGAAATAGAAAAAAATATCTTAAGGGGCGCTGTGCGGACTGCAGATTTTTAGAAATCTGCAATGGTAATCTGAGAGCTCGTGCTTATGCAGCGGGAGATTTATGGGGAGCAGACCCCGGCTGTTATTTAAACGAGCAGGAAACTGGAGGTAATTTATAGATGAATATCATATCCTGGAATTCTACAAATCAATGTCATTTAAGCTGTCCCCACTGCTATCGTGATGCAGGGAGTGATATGGGGGAAGAATTAAATACTGCTGAAGCCAAAAGAATGCTGGATCAGATAAAAGCTGCCAATTTTCACTTAATGGTTTTTTCTGGTGGTGAACCACTCTTGAGGAATGATATTTTTGAGTTAATGGCCTATGCCTCAGAGATTGGACTGAGGCCGGTGCTGGGAACAGGTGGAGGTTTGATTGATGCTGAGACTGCTCATAAATTAAAAGAGGCCGGTGTTCTGGCAGCCGGTATAAGTTTAGATAGTGTCGATGCTGCAAAACATAATCAATTCCGGGGAGAAGAAGGGCTTTTTGCACGGGTGGAAAACGCATTTGGAGAACTTAAAAAAGTAGGTATTCCTTTTCAGACTCACATGACTGTTATGGATTGGAATCTGGGTGAGTTAGAATCTGTAATAGATTATTCAGCTCAAATTGGAGCCAAAGCAGCTCATATTTTCTTTATGGTCCCCACAGGAAGAGCAGCTTATATAGAAGAGAGTGCGATTTCGAAAAAAGAATATCAGCTGGCTATAGAGAGAATTATGAGAAAATCGGAAGAGGTAGAGATTGAAGTTAAGCCTGTCTGTGCTCCGCAATTTATTGCCACAGCTGACCAGCTTGATATTAACTCCCGTTTTAGAAACGGCTGTCTGGCAGGAGTAAGCTACTGTATTGTCAATCCTGTTGGAGATGTTCAGTCCTGTGCCTATCTTGATCTTAAAGTTGGAAATGTTAAAGAAGAAAGCTTTAAATCTATCTGGGAAAATAATGAAATTTTAAATGAAATGAGAACTCTAGACTGGGAAGGAAAATGCGGCAGCTGCAGATATGGCAGCAGCTGTAGAGGATGTAGAGCCAGAGCTTATTATTACAGCGGTGACTACATGAAAGCAGATCCCTTCTGCTCAATAGAAAACACTGGTCTGTAGTTCTGTGATACATATCATATAAACTCCTTTTTAAAGATGCTATAATTACTTGAGAAGAATAATCAAGTATATTAATAAATCAAGTAATAAAAAAGGAGTTTTGATAATGAGTGCATTTTTAGGTCCAGTCCACATGTGGTTATATAATCAGATTCAGATAGTAGAAAAAAGAGAAGCGAAAATTGTTGAGCAGTTTGCTGACAAGTATTCCCCAGAAGAGGTTAATAATCTAATTTCTTCCTACCGCGATCAGTATGGAGAATTGAAGGAAGATAAGCCGCTGGCAGAATTAATTGCTGGCAGTAACATCCATCCCTGGTTAGAAACTGCAATTAGTAATGCTCAGAGCAGAGAAGCAGCTGCTGCAGCAGCTTTAATTGATAAATATGATGATCAAGATTTACTTTTAAATATTTATGCTGAACAGGCAGAAGAACTTGCAGAAAAGGCTAAAATACGAGATAATGTAGATGAGTTTAATTTAGATGATGCTTTTGAAATTATAAATGAGCATTTTGTAGAAAGAATGCCCTGTGATCGCTTATCAGGAGCTGTTAAAGAAGATAAAAAGATAATCTGGAAACATCAGAGTCGGCTGCATCAGGAATTCTGGCAGCAGACCGATGTTGAGCCGGGGATAATGCACCAGCTTTATTCGAAATGGCTGGAAGTATTTATTGAAAATCTAAACCCATCTCTTGCTCACAAAAGAGAGATAGAAAATGATTATTATAATGATATCTTCTCTAATAAAGCATAAATTATAAATTAGTTTAAAATACTTTAATTGATAATTATTAAGCTCAGTTTAGAAAATCATAAGCTGAGCTTATTTTATTTAGGAGCTGTTTTTATGGAAAAAATTGATAAGAAAATTCTAGATAGACTGCAGATGGGTTTAGAATTAGAAGCTTCACCTTTTCAAAAAATGGCAGCAGAACTGGGAATAGAAGCAGAGAAACTGCTGCAGCGGATTAAAAAACTTAAAAAAGAAGGTTATATTCGTCGACTGGGAGGAGTTTTTAGATCTTCAAGATTGGGTTATAAAAGTACTCTTATAGCCTTAGAAGTGGAGGAAGAAAACTTTTATCAGGTAGCTGAAATTATCAATCAGCACTCAGGTGTAACTCATAATTACCGCAGAGATCATCAATTAAATCTCTGGTTTACCCTCTCAACTGCCAGTGAGCTTGAGCGAGAGAATTTTCTGGCACAAATTAAAGCTTTACCAGGAGTAAAAGAACTTTATCAACTGCCAAAAGAAAAATTTTTTAAGTTAAATGTATTTTTTAAAATGGAAGAGGAAGCCGGTGATGACCATCAATAATATTTCCGATAAAGAATTTGGGGAAATTGTAGATCAGCTTGATAAAAGGATCATTAAGGCTTTAGAAACTGAGATACCTTTGATCTTAAATCCCTATCAGAAAATAGCTGAGGATTTAAATATTGATCGAGCTGAACTGTTAACAAGACTGCAGAAACTTAAAGAAAGAAAAATTTTAAAAAGGATTTCTGCTATTTTACACCACAGGGATTCAGGTTATCAGGCAAATGGAATGTTTGTCTGTCATTTTAGTAAACAGAAAATTGAAGAAGTGGGAAAAGAAATTTCGGAGCTGGAAACAGTAAGCCATTGTTATCAGCGCAGGACTTATCAAAATTGGCCCTATAATTTTTATGCGATGATGCACGGTAAAAATAAAGATGAACTGGAAACAAAGATTGAACAGCTGGTCGAAAAATATGAGATTGAAGATTATCAAGTTTTATATTCAACAGAAGAGTTAAAGAAAACCAGTATGAAGTATTTCGGTTCTAATTTTGACAATTAAAATTAAGATTGATATTATATAGGTACTCTAAGGAAAAACTTTTAAAGGAGAAGTGATATTATCAAGAAAAAATTAGCAGTTTTAAAAGATCTTCTCTCAATGTTTATTACTCAGCACAGAAATCAACTGTCATATATTATTGGTTTTCTTTCGGCCCTGGCTTTTACTCTGATATATACAAATTTTGGAATAGAATTAGGAATTGCTGCTTTATTAGCTGGAATTTTAATATTTGAGATTTTCGATCATTTTTTTGGAGGCAGCCCGGATATTATAGTTATGGGTGTTGATAGTGAAGAAGATATGATGGAAACACTAAAAAAGACGATGTCAGAGGCAATTAAAGAGAAAAACAAGGAAAACTCAAATCAAAAAAATGATTAAGTTTATTAAACAGCCCCTGCGGCTGTTTTTTATATATAAAAAATATAATATTTTAAATTAAATTGGAGTTTAGCCCTTATTTACTTGTAGAAAGTTTTAGTAATCTAACCTGTCAATGGATATAAGTAATTATTTCTGTTATAATTAAATCAGTTAATTCGTATAAAAATTCTCAAATAAACGAATGGATATATAAATAGGAGATAATAATGAAAATACTAAAAGATTTAACTATCCAAAACAAAATATTACTTGGTATTGGGCTTAGCTTTATTTTAGCTATGATTTTTTTGCTGGCAATTATTGTTTTTCAGTTTGGAGATCTTGCGGCTGAAAATCAGAAGCTAATTGAAAAAGAATTATTAGAAAAAGTATATGATAAATATGAGACTCTTGTTAAAAGCAGAGCAGAAATTTTATCTGAGTTTTATCATTTAAGACTTGAAGAAAAAAGTGATAGCGGTGAGGAAGTAACGGAATCAGAGATGAGAACATTGCTGGCAGAACTAAATGATGATATATATATTGAAGATGTTTATTTTTATATCTATGATTTAGAGGGTAATACTGTTTCTTTACCACCAACACAGGCTCTAGAAGGGAAAAATAGGTTTAATTTAGAAATCAATGGTGTTTCGATAATAAAAAATATGATTAGTATTATTCAAAAAGATGGGGGTGGTCGACTGAGCTATCTTTATCATAATCCCCGTAATGGTATGCTGGAAACTAAATATAGTTATGTCCAGAAAATTGAAGGTACTGATATGTTTGTAGGTTCTGGCGGTTATCAGAGCAGCTATTACAGCACTGTAGATAGGCTTCTGGCTAAAATTAATGATATTAGAGATGAGACTATATATCTTCTTTTAATTACCTTTGCTATTATTATTTTAATTATATTTTTAATCATATTTGATATCTCAAAATACATAAATTCAAATTTAAAACAGATTGTTTCAGCATTTAAAAGAGTTGAAAAAGGACAGCTTAATTTTCAACTTAATATTAATAGTAAAGATGAATTTGGCAGTCTCTCAGCCGGCTTTAATCAAATGCTAAAAAGGATTAAAAAACTAACCTATAATGATCCACTGACTGGACTCCCTAATTTAAATTTCCTGGAAAATAATCTTTCTGAAAGTTTAAAGGAAAATATAGAAAACGATAAACAAATTTATTTATTTACCCTGATTACAGACAACATGACTTTAATTAACAGTAATTATGGTTATCAGAAAGGCAATGAAATCCTGCGGGAACTTTATCAGCGGCTGGGCAAAAATTTATCTGAAGAAATGACAATTGCCCGTAAAAGTGAAGAGTTTGTGTTTTACTTTGCCTCTGAAAAAGACAGAGAAGAAATTAAAAAATATGCTGGTGAAATTTTGAATAATCTCTCTGAACCTTACGAAGTTAATAATAATCTAATTTATTTAAAATTGAAACTCGGAATTGCCGTCAATGAAGACCGGGAAAGATGTTCAGAATTAATCAGAAAATCTAGGCTGGCTCTGCATTTTGTTGATGATAAAAATAATATTAAGTTTTTTGATCAAGAAATGATGGGACAACTTTCGGGTAGGTTAAATTTAGAAAGTCAGTTAAGAAAGGCTTTAGTAAAGGAAGAGTTTGAACTTCACTATCAGCCCCAACTTGAAACTAAGACAAATAAAGTTATAGGAGTAGAAGCCTTAATTCGCTGGCAGCATCCAGAAAAAGGGAGAATATCTCCGGCAGAATTTATACCACTGGCTGAGGAAAGTGGAATGATTTTAAGACTGGGAGACTGGGTCTTAAATGAAGCACTACGTCAGCTCAAAATCTGGCATAAAAAAGGCTATGATAATTTAATCACTGCTGTTAATATTGCACCTCAGCAGTTTCAGGAGGATGATTTTGTCTCGAAAATTGATAAATTACTCAAAAAACATCAGCTTGATTCAGAGTATTTGGAGCTTGAGATAACTGAGAGAACAGTAATTAAAGATATAGAATATACTATAGAAATTTTAAACAGTCTTAAGAAGTTAGGTGTCAGGATTTCTATTGATGATTTTGGTACGGGATATTCCTCTCTAGAATATTTAAATCGTTTTGCTCTGGATAAATTAAAAATTGATAAATCTTTTGTTCATAACCGCAGCAATTTAAATATAGTAAAGACAATAATTATGATGGGCAGAAATTTAGATCTGGAGGTAGTAGCCGAAGGTGTAGAGACTAAAGCAGAATTAGAATTTTTAATCAAAAATAGCTGTAATTATTATCAGGGGTATTATTTTTCCAGAGCCAAAAAAAGTGTTGATGTTGAAAAATATTTTAGTAAATAATATATCTTAAAGAGATTTATCTAACAAAGGAGTAGATTATGGAATTAAATATAAGAAGCTTTTCCGAACTGAATAAACAGGAATTATATAAGATTATTGAGGCCAGAATTAATGTTTTTGTGGTGGAACAAAACTGTCCCTATCAGGAATGTGATAATAAGGACCAGGATTCTTTTCACTTATTTTATCTGGATCAAAACAAGATTGCAGCTTATTTAAGAATCATTCCACCCGGAATATCATATCAGGAAGCTTCTATTGGCAGGGTGCTGGTTAAAAAAGAATACAGGCGAGAAGGTTTGGGTTTTAAAATGATGGAGGCTGCTGTTGATTTTATAAAAAATAATTTTGACTCAGAGGCAGTCAGGATTTCTGCCCAGGAATATATACTTAACTTTTATCAGAAATTGGGATTTAAAGTAGTTTCAGATCGCTATTTAGAAGACGATATTCCTCACTATCAAATGATTTGTAAATTGTAATCAGAAAATTTATCTGATAAAATTATATTAAATAGAATTTATAAGTGGAGGTGTTTTTAATTTGATAAGTTTAGTAGATGCAGCAGTTCTGACAAAAGAATGGGCTTTAAATGTTGGGAAAATGCAGAAAGAAAAATTGAAAAAGGAAAGCTTTAAAATTGATACTAAAAGTACATTGACTGATCTTGTAACTGAAATTGATTTATTAAGTGAAGATATGATTAGAGCAAAAATAGAAAAGTATTATCCAGAACATAATATTATGGGAGAAGAATCTGATTACTCTGATAAAAATAGTAAATATACCTGGGTTATTGATCCCCTGGATGGAACCAATAATTATGCCAGTTCATATCCAATTTATTGTGTTTCCATCGCCTTGAAATATGAATCTGAAGTTGTAATGGGGGTTATTTATATCCCAGAATTAGATGAAATCTATTCCGCCATCAAGGGAAAAGGTGCCTATAAATCAGGAACAGTAATTAATATATCTCAAAAAACGGCCTTGAATTCTGCCCTGGTTGCCACAGGTTTTCCCTATGATAAAAAAGATTCTAAAATTGATAATCTGGCTCCTTTTAATAAAATTTTAAAAGAGATAAGGGGTATCAGGCGCTCCGGCAGTGCTGCTTTTGATCTTGTAGCTGTGGCTGGAGGACGGATTGATGCTTTCTGGGAGTTTAAGCTTAAAGAATGGGATTATGCAGCAGGAGAATTACTGGTTAAGGAAGCAGGAGGAGAAGTTTATCAGACAGAGTTAGAGGATGAACCACTTTTTATAGCCGGCAGCAGAGAACTGGCTGCTGAGCTGAGAGAAATTATTGAAAGTATTTATTTATAAAAATATAATAAGCAGGTGAGCAGTAGATGAAAATTATTAGATATCAAATGAATAACGAGATTAAAAGAGGTATTTTAGAAGATGACAGGGTATTCGAATTGGTAGGAGATATTTTTTCTGATTTTTCCAGAGGTAAAAAGACAGCAGATCTGGAAGAGGTTAAACTTTTAGCACCGATTGTGCCGCCCAATATAATAGCTATCGGTTTAAATTACAGACAGCATGCAGTCGAAACCGGGGCAGAAATACCAGAGCGACCGGTGATTTTTTTGAAAGCTACCAGCAGTATAACGGATCCAAATTCAGAGATAACCTTACCAAAACTGGCTCCAGATGAGGTTGATTACGAAGCAGAACTGGCCGTTATTATCGCTAAAGAAGCTAAAAATATTGAAACTGTAGAGGTTGATGAATATATTTTAGGCTATAGCTGTGCCAATGACGTCAGCGCCCGGGACTGTCAGAAAAAATTAGATGAACAGTGGGCCAGAGGAAAATCATTTGACACTTTTTGCCCGCTTGGACCGTGGATTGAAACTGAATTGGATGCTGGAGATTTAGAGATTAAATCTATTTTAAATGAAGAAATTATGCAGCAGTCCAGGACATCGGATATGATTTTTAAGATAGAGCAGCTGATTAGTTATTTATCTCATAATATGACTCTGCTGCCTGGAACAGTTATTTTGACAGGAACTCCAGAAGGAGTTGGATTTGCAAGAGAGGATCAAGTATTTTTAAAAGATGGGGACCAAATTACTATCGAAATTGAAGGGATAGGGAGTCTAGTAAATACAGTTAAAAAAGAAATAAAAAATTCTAATTAAGAGGGTTATTCAAAAAATTTAAAAATCATTTTTTTATTAAATTTATATCAGCTCTTTAGGGAGGTTTATTATGCAGTTTTTCAACCAGAAAACCTTTATTTTATTAATCCCTGTTCTCTTAGCTGTCCTGTATTTTATTATCAGCAGAACAATTTCTGCTGTTAAAAGAAAAAGGGCAGAAGAACTATTTGCAAATTACCACAAAGATAGAATAATTTACTTTAGCAAAGAGGTTAATTTTTTTGGTCAGAAATCAGAAGGTAGAACACAGCTGCGGGGTAATGGTTCCCTGTTATTGACTCCTGATGAACTTCATTTTTTAAAATGGGTCCCCAAAAAGAACATAGTTATTCCTTTAGATAATATTGAAAAAGTTGAGAGGGTTAATTCTTTTCTGGGGAAGAGTAAAAATAGAGAACTATTAAAAGTTGAATTCAGCAATCAGCAGGGAGAAAAAGACTCAGCTGCCTGGCTTCTCGATAATATGCACGCCTGGGAACAGGTAATAAAAGATAATTTGGAAGAATAAAATAAAACCGCTCTTAAAGATTAGAGGCTGGATAAGGCCTGCAGATCCCGGGAGCGGTTTTTATTTGTTTTACTTATCATATTTATTTTTATTTAATTCTATCATATTTTTTTAGACATTGTAACCTTTAAGGTTTTTGCGGAAGTTTTCTGTTAAGTCTTCCATCTGCTCAATGTAACCTGTCATTTCTTTAATCTTTTCAGAGTAATTATTAACACTGGCACTCATTTCTTCACTGGAAGCTGAATTTTCCTGAGCAATTGCGGCCAGATTATTGAAGTTTTCAATGACTTCTCTAATTTTCTTGGTCTCAGTATTTAAGCTGCTGACGATATCTACAACCTGGTCAGTAGCAGATTCAATATCATTGGTGGCACTATTACTTGATTCAGCAACTTCCTCTAGAGCCTGATTGCTTGCCTCAAGATTGGTAAACTGCTCACTAATACTGGAGCTAAGAGTTTCAACATGTTCGGTAAACTCTCCCAGATTTTTTCTGATTGTTTCTACTGCCTGCTGAGATTCTTCCGCCAGTTCTCTTACTTCTTCTGCAACTACTGTAAAACCACGACCATTATCAGAAGAGCGGGCTGCTTCAATTGAAGCATTGAGTGAAAGTAGATTAGTCTGACCTGCAATATCTTCAACTGTATCTACAATTTCCATGATGGTCTCTATTTTTTCCGAAAGCTGTTTTCCTAACTGATTGACATTGGCAAATGCTTCCCTAACTCCACTGATTCTCTGATTAACATCCACAACTGCCTGAGTAGATGAGCGAATATTTGAAACCGCATTTTCTAAGTTTTCACGACTGTCCTGTCCGGCTTCAACCAGTTTTTCAATTTCTTCTACATTCTGATTGACGATATAAGCTGATTCCTCAGTTTCCTGGGCCTGAGCCTGAGCTCCCTGAGCAACTTCATCTACAACGGTTGAAATACTGTCAGAAACTTCTCCCATATCCTCTGCCAGCTCAACAAAATCTTTAGTGAAGTTGTGCATATCATCAGTTCCACCTTTTAAGAAAAGGATGTCCTCTCTCAATTTGGCTTTTATCTGACGTAGTTTATTAAACAGTCTTTCAAAATCATCAGCAGTTTTAAGTCTATTTTCATCATCTAAATTAAGTGCTTCTATTTTACTTAACTCATTATCAATTGCCTTAACTGGAGACATTAAAAGTCTGCTGATTAAAGCTAATACAATACCCAGTCCGGCAGCTGCACCCAGATTAATTGTCCAACCGGCTGAAAACTGAGGTAGAGATGTTAAGGCAAAGCTTAAAACAAAAGCAGTAAGCCCCATCTTAGCAGGAATACTTTTGAATATGCCCAGTCCTATAATTTTGGAGAATATGTATTTTTTTTCATTTCTAAACGATTTTTCAAAGCTAATATGAATGGTTAAGTAATCTCTACCATCATCTAATGTTCCTCTGTCAATTTCTTCAACTTCAATTGGAGTTTTAAAAAAAGAAGAACTACCCTCTAAAAGCCCTAAAAAGTAATCGTACATTCCTCTTTCAGACTTATAAGTCATTTCTATTTGATGATCATTTAATTCTTTGGCCCGCAGGCGTGGGGGATTGGCTCCTGGAATCATTTCTGTTAACTGCAGATGTACTGTATCCATCAGCATTAAAAAGTTTTTTAAAGTACGATTGCTGAAATACGAGGGAAACCAGTTTGAAAAAGTTTCAATATTTTTCCTCCCCATATCATGCCAGATTTCTCCAGGTTTTTTACCTACCTCCTGGCCTACATATTTCATTAAATCCTTTGTTTTTTGATCTTCAATTGTTGTCATTGGTGTGATGATTAAATCTTCTTTAAATCCTGCCTTCTTTTTTGCACTGCTGACTACTTCTTCTCCATAAGTTTTGGTAAGAGTTTTTAGCCAGGTTGAAACGACTGTTCCCTTCATATACTTCCCTCCAGTAATAATTTTAATTTCTAAGTTTCAATAAAAAATTTTATGTTTTTATTTAAAAACAGATTTCATATAAAAATAGCTCAATAAATTAAGCTATATTAATAATAATTCGTGGTTAAGTAATAAATACCTTCTTTAAAATGAAAAAATGTTAGGTACCAACGTTAGGTACCAGGTACAGAAGAAATAATTCACAAAACACTTAACGTTCTCTTAACAATTAGTTACAATTTTTTAACAATTCAGAAATACTCTCGTAACTTTGATGTGTCATTATATTAATTGCAAGAGGAAAACAAAAATCACTTGGAGGTAATAATTAATGAAAAAATATGGAGTAGTTGTGACAGTACTAATTTTTTCAGTTTTTCTTTTCAGTGGATTTGTGATGGCAGCCGAAATGAACTTTGGTGACCTGGGAGAAGAATTTGTGGACTATGATGGTGATTTAGTTGCTGACCTACCTGCAGATGAATCAAAGTGGATTAATCCTGATACACTGATTTTTTCCTATACACCTGTCGAAGAGCCTTCAGTCTATAAGAAGGCCTGGTCAGACTTTTTAGATCATCTGGCTGAAGTGACTGGTAAAGAAGTTATGTTTTATGCAGTTGAAAACTATGCCGCTCAGTTGGAAGCTTTAAGAGCAGGAAGAATTCATATTGCGGGTATTAATACTGGTAGTGTTCCTTATGCAGTAAATACTGCAGGAGTTAAACCTTTTGCAATGATGGCAGCTGAAGACGGAAGTTTTGGTTATGAAATGGAAATTATAACTCAACAGGATAGCAAACTTGAAGGTTTAGAAGACTTAAAGGGTAAAACAGTTGCTTTTGTATCTCAAACATCTAACTCTGGTTTCAAAGCTCCATCTGCAATTTTAAAATCCGAAATGGATTATGAAGCTGGTGAAGACTATCAGACAACATTTAGCGGCCGTCATGATAACTCGATTATGGGTGTTTATAATGGTGACTACGAAGCTGCTGCTATTGCCAATTCTGTAATGCACAGAATGGCTGACAGTGGGGTAATTGATATGTCAAAGATTAAAACAATTTATAAGTCTCAAACTTTCCCGACAACTGCTTACTCTTATGTAAATAATCTGCATCCTGGACTGGCTCAGAAAATAAAAAAGGCTTTCTTTACTTTTGACTGGGCAGGAACAAGTTTAGCAGCAGAATTTGAAGATGATAAATTTATTCCAATTGATTATAAAACATACTGGGAAGTTATTAGGAAAATTGACAAAGCTAATGGAGTTGAATATAAGTAGAAATTACTGACTTTAAATTGAAATAGATTGTCTTAATAATGCTGGGGTGGCAGAAGCGGTTAAAAGAGCCGCTTTTGCTTTTAAGAATAGTACCGGGTACCTGGAAAAAATATCCAGGTACCCGGTACCTATATAGAGAGGTGAAGTTAAATGCTTAAAATTAATAATTTGCATAAAGAATACCCTGGGGGAGATTTAGCTCTTCAGGGAGTCAATATTGAATTAAAAAAAGGTGAAATTGCAGCAGTGATCGGTCCATCAGGAGCAGGAAAGTCTACTTTAATTCGCTGCATTAACCGTCTGGTTGAGTCAACAGCAGGAGAAATAATTTTACAAGATCAGAATATTAATAATCTTAATAAAAAAGAATTAAAAAATGCCAGAAGAAAAATGGGTATGATTTTTCAGGAATATGCCCTGGTTGAAAGATTAACTGTTATGGAAAATGTTCTCTCAGGTAGACTGGGATATTTATCTTTCTGGAGAGCCTGGCTGCGCAAATTCCCCCAAAAAGACATTAATCAGGCTTATCAGATTTTGGATAGGCTGGGTTTAAAAGATCATGTTTATAAACGATCAGACCATCTATCAGGGGGACAGAGACAGCGGGTTGGAATTGCAAGGGCCCTGATGCAGAATCCAGATCTACTTTTAGTTGATGAGCCAACAGCCAGCCTTGATCCCAAAACAGCTCGTCAGATTATGCGTTTAATTACGGAAATGGCCCGGGAAAGGGAACTTGCTGCTTTAATAAATATTCACGATGTACTTTTAGCAAGAGAGTACGTAAGTAGAATTATTGGAATGAGAAAAGGAAAGATTGTTTTTGACGGCAGTCCAGCAGATTTAAATAAAGATACTTTAACCACAATTTATGGAGAAGAGGACTGGAATAACTTTAAGAATAAAGATCAAGAAAATTTAACATCTGAAGGAGGTAATGACCTTGCTGACAGAGAGCAGCGGAAATTACAGCTGGCAGCGTCCTCATCTAATTAAGAATAAAAATAAACGAAAAATAATTTATTTACTTGTTCTAGCTTATTTAATTTTTACTTTTATTTCTCTAAGAGTTGATCCTCAGAGAATTTTACTTGGTTTAAGCAGGAGTCAAAAATATTTTGGAGATTTTTTAAGACCGGATTTTATCTCCCGCTGGGATTCGATTGTCGATGGGATTTTAGAAAGTCTGACGATGACTTATGTGGCAACTGTATTTGGTATAATTATTTCCATCCCATTTGCTTTTGGAGCAGCAGAGAATATATCTCCAAAACCGATTTATTATTTTTCACGAGCAGTGATAGTCATCTCAAGGAGTTTTCAGGAAGTAGTTATTGCAATCTTTTTTGTGGTAGTTATTGGTTTTGGTCCAATGGCAGGAGTTTTAACCTTAACTTTCAGCAGTATCGGCTTTCTGGCAAAATTACTGGCAGAAGAAATTGAAGATATTGATTGGACTCAGGTGGAAGCTGTTAAAGCTACCGGGGCTTCCTGGCCGCAGTTGATGACTTATTCTATTTTACCTCAGATTTTACCCCGTTTTATTGGTCTGTCAGTTTATAGATTAGATATTAATTTTAGAGCTTCTGCTGTAATTGGAGTAGTAGGTGCAGGAGGAATTGGTACAACTTTAAATGCAGCCTTTGACCGTTATGAATTTGACTCTGCTTCTGCCATATTAATTGTGATGATTGCGATTGTACTCCTGGGAGAATTGTTTTCTTCTTTTATTAGAACAAAGATAAAATAATGGTTATTAAATAGAAAGGAGTTTTATAATGTCTAAAAAAGATTATGACTGGCAGTTAAAAGGCACACGCAGGATTTTAAAAGAAATTTTGTTCTGGACAGCCGGTATCTGGCTTTTTATTTACTGCTGGAATATTATCTCGGCTCGAACTATCTGGCCCTTTGTTTATGATGGGGCTGAACAGGGGTCAAAATTGCTAATGAGAATGTTTCCTCCAAATTGGCCTTATTTTATAGATCTTTTAAGACCAATCTGGGATACAATAACTATTGCCACCCTGGGAACACTGGCTGCTGTATTATTTTCACTATTTGTAGCTTTTTTGGCTGCAGAAAATACTTCACCCCACTCACTTTTAAGACAGCTGGCTCTTCTGATAATTGTAACTTCCCGCTCAGTAAGTTCTTTGATCTGGGCGATAATATTGGTGATAATTCTGGGACCAGGAGTGCTGGCAGGAATAATTGCTATTTCTTTGAGATCGGTTGGATTTGTCTCAAAATTGCTTTATGAGAGTATAGAGGAAATTGATAAAAAACAGGTAGAAGCAGTTAAAGCTACTGGATCTTCTAAATTTTCAACTTTAATTTATTCGGTTGTACCTCAGGTTTTTCCTTCATTTGTAGGAACAGCGGTGTATAGATGGGATATTAATATTCGCGAATCAACAGTTGTTGGTTTAGTAGGGGCTGGTGGAATCGGATTACAGTTAAATGAAGCTATTTTAGGGCTTAAATGGCCTGATGCAATTATAATTTTTATGATGATTTTATCATTAGTATTATTTTCTGAATTATTTTCAGCTAAAATTAGAAAAGTTCTTATTTAGATCCACCTACACCTACCGTTTATGAAACCAAAATCTGGAAGCGTAAACGGTAGTTACATTGTTTTTATACATTTTTATCTTCAGATGGTATAATGATATCGAGATTGATATCATTCAATAAAACATTTGAGGAGTTATAACTATGATTTGTGAAAATGTAGATTTCAAATTTGGACTGCCACTAAATATTTCGTTGAATTCTCTAAATCAAAAAAAGAAATTTAATCGCAGTTTTAAGTTAATCTGGATTTTAGAAGGAAGAATAACTTATGAAAATAGTAATTTAAATACAGAATCAGCCAATGAAATTAGCTTAGAAGCAGGAGAAATGCAGATAATAAATAGTTATAATCCTTTTAGGCTCCTAAAGAAATCTGAGGATTGTAAGTTTCTTGTTTTTGATTTCAAGTATAATTATTTAAATAATTTTTCTTTTGATTTTGATAAGAAAATATATAACTTGAATACTGATTCTAATTTTAATGAATTTAAATATTTGGCAGCCATAGTGGCTAAAGTTTATTTTAGATTGGACTATCAGCTGGCAGAAAAAATAAAAACCAGGCTAGACAAATTACTGATAGAATTAAATAAGAATTACTGTGTTTATAATCAGCGCCAGGATGATTTTTATAATAAACAGAAAGGCAATATAGTGATTAAAGTAATTGAAAAACTGGAAACACAATTTGCAGAAAATTTAACCTTAAAAGAAATAGCAGAGGAGTTTCATTATAATAGTTCTTATTTATCAGAGAAGTTTAAGAGTTTAACAGGAGTTAATTTTAAAAGTTACCTGGATCGGCTGCGGCTGGAGAAAATTTTGGCTGAGCTTTTGTATACAAATAAAAATATTAGTCAAATTGCACTGGAATCAGGTTTTAAAAATATAAAGAGTTTTTATCGGGTTTTTAATCAGCAGTTTAAGCAGAGTCCAGTTGAATTAAAGAATAATTACCCAGAACTAAAAAAGGAAAAGTTAATTAATGAATTTGGTGATCTTAGTTATTTTACTGCTTATCTGGAAAATATAATTAATACTTATCAAAATCAGAAGAAGAAAAGGAAAAAAGAATTAAAAAGGGAAGTAATTGTAGACTCAAAAGGTGAAAATAAATTACTTAAGCCGGTCTGGCAAAAATTGATTAATGCCGGAACTGCCCAGAGTATCTTAGATTCCAATCTTCGAAAACAGATTAAAGAACTGCAGCAGGAAATAGGATTTGAGTATTTGCGTTTTGAAGGCATCTTTAATGATGACCTGGAAGTTTGTAAGGGTGATAGTCTAAAAAATATTCATTATAACTGGAAACTGGTAGATAATATATTTGATTTTATCTTAGAAAATAATTTCAAACCTTTTATTACTTTAAGTTTTATGCCAGAATTGCTGGCCAGCAAGGATAAGACAATATTTTATTATCAGGCTAACTTTTCTCCTCCAGAAGATATTAATGCCTGGCTTGATTTGATTGATGCTTTTATCATTCATTTAATTAACAGATATGGAATTGAAGAAATAAAAGAGTGGTATTTTCAGGTCTGGACAGAATTTCCACATCGGGGATTTCACTGGGCAGGAACAGAGGCGGAGTATTTTGAATTTTATGCTCAAACCGCCAGAAAGATTAAGGAGATTTCTAACTCACTTAAAGTTGGCCCGGCTTCTGAAACTTTTTTTGATGAAAATTTTATTTCTCAAAAATTCATGGAATACACTGAGCTGAACGATATTGCTGTAGATTTTTATAATATTAATCTTTATCATAACTCAGTCCCGATTATCGAAGAAGATGTAGATTTAAGTCATTTTTATAAGGAAAGTACCCTGGAAAATATTAAGTTCAAATTCAAAGAAAAGGATTATTCAATTAAGATATCTCAGAAAATAAATAATTTACTGGAAGAATATTATCCGGAAGCAGAATTAATTGCAACTCGCTGGAATGTCAGCTGGAACGCAAAAGAGTTGATACATGATACTGCCTTTCTGGCTGATTTTATAATTGATAATGCTTTAAAACTTCAGGATTATTTAGATGGGTTGGGCTATTTAAACCTATCAGATTTGATATCAGAATGGCCGATTAACGAATTACCTTTTTTCGGCGGCAGAGGTTTGATGAATACAGAAGGAATTAAAAAATCCGGTTATTATGCTTATCTTATACTTTCAGAGCTGGGAGATGAAATTATTGATCAGGGAAAAAATCATATAATTACCTGTAAAGGAGACGATGTTCAAATTTTATTATATAATTATGCTTATTTAAACCAGAGTTATCGTAATGGCGATTACAGTATAATTGATGAATATAATAGATATCAGGTATTTAAGAATAAGGATCCCTTAAAATTTAAATTTGAATTGCTGGGACTTAAGGGAAAATATAAGTTAAGCCACTATCTTTTAAATAGAGATTCTGGTTCAGCTTTTGATCAGTGGTTGGAAATGGGAGCACCGCCAGATCTAACAAATCATGAAATTAAATATTTGAAAAATAAATCCTTTCCTGATCTAAAAATTAAATTTTTAGATTTAGATGGAGAATATAATATAGAAGCAGAATTGGACAGTCATGAGATTGAATTTTATCTGCTAAGAAAACAATTCCAAATTTAATTAAAAAATAAAATATTTTACTTTTTAATTTTCATACCCAAAGAAAAGGCACTATATTTTATCTTTTCTTTGGGTTTTATTTTTGTTTCAGCAATTTCTTTAGATTTGACTGTGATTTTATTCTATAAATCCAAAGGAATCGAGACGAAATAAAATTCAAATTATTTTATACTATTAATATAGTAATAATTATAAGAGTTAGTTAAATCTAACATAAGTCCGATAAGAAATTTATTTTTGTAGTTCAGCTCAATCCGGAAGGGCCGAACTAAATTCATTTTAAAAATTAGGAGGACTTATTAATGTTAAACAAACCAGATCAAAAAGAGATTAAACAGAAAAGGAAGAAGCTCAAAGAAAAAGGGAAGTATCACAACGCAGAAAAATGGCAGATTGCTTTTTTCGCTCTAAATAATACTGCAACCAACACAGCTTTTGTACTAATAATGTATTATGCATTTTTTACTCAGAATGTTCTTGGGCTTTCGGCAGCAATTGTTGGTGGAATAGCAACTGCGATGAGAATGTTTGATGGTTTTACCGATCCAGTTATTGGCTTTATACTTGATAAGACTGATACTAAATTTGGTAAGTATCGTCCCTTTATGTTAGCTGGTAATATTATTTTAGTAGTTATGATTATAGCACTGTTTAATGTTCCACCGGAATGGTCAGCACAGACTAAATACATTGTCACAGCTTTATTATATGGTTTGGCAATCATTGGTTATACTTTTCAGACTTCCTGTACTAAAGGGGCACAGGCTGCACTGACAAATGACCCGGCTCAGAGACCACTATTTACTTTTTTCGATGCAATTTATAATACCCTACTTTTTGCAGGTGCTACCTGGTTTATCATGACTTATATGGCACCCAAATATGCTCAAAATGTTAATGATCCTGCTTTATGGTCCACAGTTTCAGTTATCTTTATGGCTGCTTCTTTTGTAATGACAGTTTTAGCAATTATCGGTATCTGGTCTAAAGATAGAACAGAATATTTTGGCCTGGCAGAAAATGCGGTAGAAATTAAATTTAAAGATGCCTGGGAGGTTCTTAAAAATAATAGACCCTTACAGATGTTAATTGTAGCAGCATCAACTGATAAGCTTGCTTTAACCGCCCGCCGAGCTGGATTTGTATATTTCTTCTCCAATATTTTATATAATACCGCTCTGCAGGGAACTTTTTCAGTCTGGGTTATGGCTCCAGCTATTTTAGTAACTTATCTTGGAGTTAAATATGCAGAGAAAGTGGGACTTAAAAATGCATTTGTCAAACTGACCTGGATGGGAACAGCTTTAATTGTAGTTTTACTGGTAATTACTCCAATGCTGGCAGAAGGTGAGTTAACAACAGGAGTTTTAATCTTATTAGTAGTTTTAGGAGCTCAGTATTCTGTAAGTCAGCTGGCTGGAAATATTGTTATTCCAATGATTGCAGACTGTACTGATTATGAATCCTGCCGTTCAGGTAGATTCATGTCCGGGTTTATCGGTACTATTTTCTCATTTGTTGATAAAATGATTTCATCTTTAGGAACTGTAATTATTGGTTTCAGTATAGCTTTAGCCGGCTATGGTGGTCAAAAAATTCCACCTAACTCTCCAGTTAGTCAGAGTCTGGAAATTGCAATTTTATTTATTGTTTTTGGTCTGCCTTTAATTGGTCATGTGGCTTCCTTAATTGCTATGAAATTTTATCCACTTGATGCAGAAAAAATGGCAGAGATTCAGGATGAGATTGAGGAAAAAAAGTCGGTTAGTTCACCGGCCTAAAGTTAATAAATAGGGTAATAAGGAGATATTCAAATAGGGCTTCTCTAAAAGATTATTAGAGGAGCTCTGATAGTATAAACGATTTGAAATTAAAAAATAAATGGAGTGATAATCAATGGAATCACAATTTTTATATCCTGCAGAATCACCAACTCGTCAGGTTGTTGATTTATCAGGGATTTGGAAGTTTAAAGTCGATTTTGATGGAAAAGGTAGAGAAGAGGGCTGGCAGAATGGTTTAACTGATTTTAGTGAAGTTCCAGTGCCTTCAAGCTATAATGATTTATTTACAGATAAAGATATTAGAGAACATGTAGGTGATGTCTGGTATCAGACAGAATTTTATCTGGCAGAAGAATGGCAGCAGAAAAATGTTAATCTCCGCTTTGGCAGTGCAACCCACCGAGCTGAAGTCTGGCTGAATGGCGAAAAAATTGCTGAACACGAAGGAGGTTATATGCCTTTTGGAGCAGTCATCAATGAAGCTGCTGACTTTGGAGCTAAAAACACCCTGGTTGTAGTTGTCAATAATGAATTGGATTTAACAACCATTCCTACAGGTCAGGTAAAAGAATATGATGACGGCAAAAAAAGACTATTTCCTTACTTTGATTTCTTTAATTACGCTGGAATTCATTCTGCAGTTAAACTTCAAATTCTGCCAAAAGACTATATTTATGATATAACAACAGTTACTGATTTTGAAGGTGAAACTGGTTTTGTAGAATATGAAATTGAAAGCAGTTCCCATTCTGAAATAAAAGTTGAATTAAAGGATCTTGACGGAAAAGTAGTTGCTCAAAATTCCGGTGCAGAGGGTAAACTGGAAGTTGAAAATGTAAAACTCTGGCAGCCTGGAGAAGGATATTTATATAATCTGGAAGTAAGCCTTTTAAGTGCAGGTGAGCTGGTTGATAATTATCCACTCCCAGTAGGAATTAGAAGAGTTGAGGTAAAAGGAAATCGCTTTTTAATCAATGATGAGCCTTTCTACTTTAAAGGTTTTGGTAAACATCAGGATAGTGAGATCAATGGCCGTGGCTTTGATCCATCAGTAATGATCAGAGATGCTGAGCTTTTAGACTGGATTGGAGCTAATTCAGTTCGTACTTCTCACTACCCTTATGATGAAGAATTTTATCGGATGTGTGACCGCCGCGGAGTAGTAGTAATTGACGAGACTCCAGCTGTAGGACTTTTCGATATGAATATGAACTTCCTGGCAGCTGGAACCGGTGAAGAATCTGATTTCTTTGATAAAGAAATTGTCCACGAGCAGACTAAGGAAAACCACAAAAGAGAGATTAGGCGTTTAATGAAGCGAGATAAAAACCATGCTTCTGTTGTCATGTGGTGTCTGGCCAATGAACCGGACAGTGCTCAGGAGAGAGCCGAGGAGTATTTTGAAGAAATTTTCTCCTATGCCAGAGACCTTGATCCTCAGGCAAGACCACTTACCTTTACTAATTTAATGACAGCACAATACGGCAAATGTAATGCAGCTCAATTTGCAGATGTAATTTCCCTTAACCGCTATTATGGCTGGTACTTAATGGGAGGAGCAGAGTTAAGATATTCTCAGAAGAATTTCGAAGAGGAACTTGCCGGCTGGGAAAAAGAAGGAAAGCCGATTGTGATGACCGAATATGGTGCAGATACTAAGGCAGGTATTCATAAACTACCTTCAGTCCAGTGGTCAGAAGAATATCAGAATGAATATTTAGAACTGCAGCATAAAGTATTTGATAACTGTGATTCTATAGTCGGAGAACAGATGTGGAACTTTGCCGATTTCCAGACTGTAGAGGGAATACTAAGAGTAAATGGTAACAAAAAGGGTGCCTTTACCAGAGACAGACAGCCCAAGATGGCAGCTCATCTTTTAAAGCAGAGATGGGAAAAACTACCGAATGATTATAAAGGCTAAGCTATAGTGAAAATATTCTTTTGAACCAGGTCCAAATAAATTGAGTGGGTGAAAAAATGACTACTATTGCTAATTTTGTTAAGGAAAAAGAATTTCTGATCTGCATTGACTCCGATGGTTCAGCAATTGATACCATGACTGAAAAACATAAAAAGGCATTTGGACCTCAGGCAGTTAATGTCTGGAAATTGGAAGAGATAAAAGCTGATTTTTTACAAAAGTGGGATAAGGTTAATCTTTATTCACACACCAGAGGAATAAACCGCTTTCAGGGACTTATTAAAACTTTTAATGAGCTAAAAGCAGAAGGTTATGAACTGCCTGAAATTGATCAAATAGAGAAATGGACGGAAGAAAGCAGCGAATTATCCAATCCCGCCCTGAGCAGAGAAATTGAAAATAACGAAAATAACCAGCAGCTTAAATTAGCTCTCAATTGGAGCAGGCAGGTTAATCAGGAGATTTCAAAACTGGAAAAAGATTCGACAAAAGTTTTTGCAGGAGTTAAAAAAATACTGGCTGAAATCTCAACTAAAGCAGATCTAGCAGTTGTTTCTTCTGCTAATCAGGAAGCACTTTTAGATGAATGGGAGAGTTATGATTTAAAACAATATGTTAAAGTGATTTTGGGCCAGGAAGCCGGAACTAAAGCAGATAATATTAAGGATTTAAAGGCAAAGGGTTATGAAAACAATAAAATATTAATGATTGGTGATGCTCCTGGAGATTTACGAGCAGCTCAGAAAAATAATGTTTTATTTTATCCAATTATCCCCTGTGAGGAAGCTGAATCCTGGCTGAAATTTGCTAAAAAGGCAGCGGCAAAGTTTTTCAGTGGAGATTATCAGGGGAATTATGAAGAAAATCTGATTAAAAAATTTAATTTTATTTTAAAGTAAAAAACGGAGGTAATTATGGTAGATTTAAAAGCAAAGCCTTTTTATTTAAATGATGAGGATATTAACTGGGTTAAGGATACAATTTCAGAAATGTCACTGGAAGAAAAAATCGGCCAGCTCTTTATCACCAGAATTCACGGTGACTTAGCTGATCCGGAAAATGCAGAAATTGTAAAAAAGTATCATGTTGGTGGAATCAGATATGCCAGCAAAAGTTCTAATGAAGTTTATAATTTTATAAAAGAGATGCAGGCAGCCAGTAAAATTCCACTGCTGGCAGCAGCTAACTGTGATAATGGTGGAGATGGTGCTTCTACAGACGGAACATTTATTGCCAGTGGTGCAATGACTGAGGCCTCAGAATCAGAAGAGGTAGCCTATAATGCTGGTCTGGTCAGCGGTCGGGAGGAAGCAGCTCTGGGCGTTAACTGGAACTTTGATCCCTCAGTTGATATTTTATATAACTGGCGGAATACAATAGTCAACACCAGGGCCTATGGAAATACACCGGAAAAGGTAATTAAATATACCTCAGCCTACCTTGAGGGATTAAAAGACAGTGAAGTTGCTGAGATCGCAACCTGTGTTAAGCATTTTCCCGGTGATGGAGTTGAAGAAAGAGATCAGCATTTAGTTTTAGGAATAAATGATTTTGAGCCTAAAAAGTGGGATCAGACTTTTGGTAAGGTATATAAACACCACATCGATAATGGTTTGATGAGTATTATGGCCGGCCATATTGCAATGCCGGAATATTCTAAACAGCTGAACCCAGAATTAAGTGAGCAGGAGATAATGCCGGCAACCTTAGCACCTGAATTATTAAATAATCTGCTGCGAGATAAACTGGGCTTTAATGGTCTGGTAGTCACAGATGCCTCCCATATGTTGGGAATGACAGCTGCCATGCCGAGGAAAGATTATGTACCGGGGGCGATTGCTGCCGGCTGTGATATGTTTTTATTTTTTAATGATAAGGAAGAAGATTTTCAGTTTATGCTGGAAGGATATAAAAATGGTGTAATTACAGATCAGCGCTTAAATGAAGCCCTTGAGAGAATTTTAGGTCTCAAGGCAGCTATCAAACTGCATCAGAAAGCGGAATTAGATGAATTAATGCCTTCAGAAGAAAAACTTGATTTAATCGGACAGGATGAGCACCATGAGATGGCTGCAGATGCTGCAGATAAAGGAATTACTCTGGTCAAAGATAGTTTAGATCAGCTGCCGATAACCCCGGAAACTCATCCAAGAGTCAAATTATATTATCTTTATGGAGAACTGGGAGGAATTTATAACAGTGACACTTCTTCCAGAGATAGAGTAATTGAAGAACTGGAAAAGGCAGGATTTGAGGTTGATCTAAATGAAGGTGACGGCAGAGAAAAGGGTAAGATAATGGAATATCGAGATAAATATGATGCAGCCTTTGTCTTTGCTGATGTTAGAGGTTATGCTCAGCAGAACAATTATCGGATTAAGTGGAAAGCACCGATGGCAAATGAAGTACCCTGGTATGCTGCCGAAATTCCAACAGTATTTGTATCCTTAAATTATACCAACCACTTTATTGATGTTCCAATGGTCAAAACATTTATCAATTCCCATGGAAATACCAGTGAAGTCATCAGACAGACCATCGAAAAAATTATGGGTAAATCTGAATTTAAAGGTTCTTATAACGAAAATGTCTGGTGTGATATTTGGGAGGCAAAAAGATAGATCGTTGTTTTTTGTATTTTGTTTTGGTACCGGGTACTTGGAAATTTTTTCCAAGTACCCGGTACCAACATTAAATTAATATAAATTAAGTAAAAGGCCTTACAATCTTCTTATTTGTAGGGTCTTTAACTTTTTAATTTATTAGTTTCAGTTATAATATTTTTAGAAAGAGATAAACTAATATTTAAAATATATAGATTTTTAAAAAGTTTTACAATTAAAAGTAACTATTTAATAGAGGAGGAGTGGTTTTATGTCAGGTAAAAGATTTCATCCGGCCAGAAAGAAAAAATTATTTACAGAAAAAAGATTAAAAAGCTTAAAACCTGCTGAACTTCTTTCTGAATTATATTTAAAAGAGGGAGATATTTTTATAGATGTTGGAGCCGGTAATGGTTTTTTCTCACTGCCAGGTGCTGAGATAGTTGGAGAATCAGGCAAAGTCTATTCTGTTGATGTAGAAATTGATATGCTTTTAGATTTAAAACATAGAGCTCAGCAGGCTGGTTTAGCTGATAGAATTGAGATAGTAAAAAGTGAAGATAATGATGCCAATTTACAGCAGTCAGCTGATTTTATGCTTTTTGCCTATCTTTTTCATGAGGTAGATGCAAAGGATAAATTCTTAGATAACTATTTTAGATTTTTAAAAAAAGGTTCTCGAGTAGTATTTATTGAATGGGATCCTGAAAAAAGGGAAGAGGGGCCACCACTCCATCATCGGATCAGGAGTGAGCAGTTGAAGACAATGTTAGAGCAGAGAGATATAAAAAATATAGAAGTAAAAGCTATAGATTATAATTCCTATTTAATTAGCGGGGTTAAAGTTTAAAAAATGTTAATATTAAAACGCAGGAATATGAAAAAATAAATCCTGCGTTTTTTGATAAATTATTTGACAATTTAAAATAATTATTCTATAATGATAATTAAGTAAATCAACATGATATTTTTAATTATGATTATTGATGAATTAAGACATTAATAAAAAAATCATTAAAAAATATATAAATTATTTGACAATTAAGAATCATTATATTATAATTGCTTCAAACTGTAATAGTTATAATATTTTTTTAATTTTTTGTAAACGTTTGATATCTGAAAATAATTAATATAATATTTTTTCTAATTCTTGCAAACGTTTAATATTATCTAGAAATTAATAATTAAAGCATTTTTTAAAAAACTTTTGTAGACATTTTTTTGCAATTCTTTGTAAACGTTTGATATTTGAAAATTAAAAAAATTGTGGGAATAACTCTATCATTTTATAACTACCACTTGAGATAATTCAGAGCTTTTTTTAAAAAGTATTTCTGTGTTATTAATCAATTGGTAGTTTTTTATTTAAAAAATTAATTAGAGAGGGGTGATAATTAAAAACGTTTTATAGTTTGGGGTATAAATTTAGGGTTAAGTTAATTGCTTATAGGGATGGATTTTTTAAAAAACAATATTTAGTAAAACAATAGGAGGATTACAAATGAAAAAATTATTTTTTCTATTCATAGCTCTGACATTAGTCTTAGGTTTAACAATTACTGTTTCTGCTGATAGTCATGCCAATGAAGAATATAGAATTTCCGTAGTACTTAAAGCTACAAACAGTGATTATTGGAAGTCTGTACAGGCTGGTGCAGAACAGGCTGCAGAAGATTATGGCGTAGAAGTTTCGGTTGTTGGACCTAGTAATGAGACTCAGGTTATGCAGCAGATCAATTTATTAGAAGATCAAATTTCTAGACAGGTTGATGGTCTGGTAGTTGCTCCTTTAAGACCTGCAGCAGCAAAGACTGTTTTAGAAAAAGCAGTTAATCGTGGAATTCCCGTGATTACAATCGACACTGATGCTGATTTTAAAGGTAAAATTTCATTTGCTGGAACAGGTAATTTCCAGGCTGCTCAAAAAGCTGGTAATTATATGGCAGAAAAATTGGGTGGTGAAGGAGAAATAGCAATTGTTAGAGGTGCTGCTGGAGATTATGTTCATGATCAAAGAGTAGACGGTTTTTTAGATGCGATAAGTGATACAAATATTAAAGCTGTATCTATCCAACCTGCAGATAGCCAAAGGGGTCAAGCTGTTAGTGTAATGCAAAATATTTTGCAAACCTATCCGAATATAGAAGGTGTATATGGTACAAACGATGAGATGGCTCTAGGAGCTTTAAGAGCCCTTAAAAGTGCAAATGCTGATGAAGGTATGACTGTTATTGGTTTTGATGGTTCACCTGATGCAATTAAATCAATTAGAAATGGTGGGTTAACTGCAACAGTAAAGCAGGACTCCTATAATATTGGTTATATGGGTGTAGAACTGATGGTTAAAACATTAAATGGTGAGGAAGTGCCAGAAGTTGTGCCAGTACCAACAAAAATAATTAATAAAGATAATGTAGATGAATCTATTAAAGAATTAAGAAAAGCTTTTAGTAGAGAACGTCTTGAAGATGTTTTTGGTAAAGATGTAATTGAAGAAGTTTTAGATTAATTAGTAACTAAATTGTTGCGGCCCCTATTATGGGGCCGTATTTAGGAGGAGAGCTTATGGGGAAAACATTTTTAAAAATTGAAAATATCACAAAGACTTTTCCTGGAGTTAAAGCTTTAGATAATGTTGATTTAGAAGTAGAAAAAGGAGAGATTCATGCTCTTATTGGAGAGAACGGAGCAGGTAAATCGACTTTGATTAAGATTTTAACTGGTTTACATCAGCCAGACAGTGGTAATATAATAATTAATGGAAATGAAATTAAAGAAAATAATTTAAGAATAGCACTGGATAATGGAATTATTCCAATATACCAGGAATTAAACTTAATTCAACAATTGGATGTAACTGAAAATATTTTTATGGGAAGAGAAATCAAAAAAAATAAAAAATTAGGAATTATAGATCGTAAACATATGGAAAAAAGAACACAGGAAATTTTAGATAGATTAAATCAAAATATTAGTCCTACTGCTAAAATCCAGGATTTAGGTGTAGGGAAACAACAGATGGTCGAAATAGCAAAAGCTCTGTCTGTAGATGTAAATTTATTAATCTTAGATGAGCCAACATCTTCCCTGGGTGAAGAAGAAGTAAATGAACTATTTAAAACGATGGAGAAATTAAAAGAACAGGGTGTAACAATGATCTTCATTTCCCATAAATTAAGTGAAGCCAAAAGAATTTCGGATAGAGTTACTGTTTTACGAGATGGACAGCATGTATCTACAAATAATATAGATGATGTTACAGAGGAAGATATAGTAAGAGATATGGTAGGACGGGATATTGATGAGCAGTTCCCTAAAATAGATATAGAACGTGGAGAAGAAGTTTTACGAGTTGAACA
The DNA here is from genome assembly GCF_004362045.1 of Halanaerobium saccharolyticum. GTDB lineage: Bacteria > Bacillota > Halanaerobiia > Halanaerobiales > Halanaerobiaceae > Halanaerobium > Halanaerobium saccharolyticum_C. The sequence continues at coordinate 129,605 of NZ_SNWX01000005.1, forward strand.
TTTAAAACGTGGTGATATTGTTAATGATATTTCTTTTTCAGCTTTCAGAGGTGAAGTGTTAGGAATTGCTGGATTGGTTGGAGCTGGTAGAACAGAATTAGTAAGAACAATTATTGGAGCAGATAAAAAGGATAGTGGAGATATTTATATTAATGGTCGTAAAGTTAAAATTGATCACCCTAAAGATGCTTTAAAAGAAGGTATGGTATTATTAACAGAAGATAGAAAAAACCAGGGTTTATTTTTAGATCAAACTGTTAAGTTCAATATTGTTTCATCAAATTTAAATAAATACAAAAAAAATATTTTATTGAATTTAAAACAACAGGCAGAAGATAGTAAAGGATATGTAAGTAATTTAAAAATTAAAACACCTGGTATTTATACTAAGGCAAAACAGTTAAGTGGAGGTAATCAACAGAAAGTTGTAATTGGAAAATGGCTGAATACCAATTCTGAAATATTTATTTTTGATGAACCAACGAGAGGAATTGATGTTGGCGCAAAAGTAGAGATTTATAACATTATCAATGAACTTAAAGGACAGGGTAAATCAGTAATCATGGTTTCATCAGAACTGCCGGAAATTTTAGGGGTAAGCGATAGAATTTTAGTTATTAGTGAAGGAAAATTAACTGCTGAGATGAATATAGAAGAAGCTACTCAGGAAAAAATAATGAGTGCAGCAACTGTAAGTTAATAATTTTAAGGAGGAAAATTACAAAATGGAGAAAACAAATAATGACTTTGTTAAGTGGAAAAATATAATTTTTGAAAAATTCGGAGCTATATTTGGGCTATTATTTTTAGTAATTGCTTTATCTTTTCTTTCACCATATTTTCTAACGGTAAATAATATTACCAATGTACTACAGCAGGCTTCAATTAATGCTTTAGTGGCATCCGGAATGCTTTTAGCAATTCTTACTGCTGGAATTGATCTTTCAGTTGGATCTGTTCTGGCTCTGGCTATTTCAATTGGAGGTATTTCAATTGTTAATTATGGAATTAATCCTGTTATTGGAATTTTAATTGTACTTGCAGTTGGTGCTGCTGCTGGATTGATTAACGGTCTTTTACTTACAAAATTAAACCTGCCCCATCCTTTTATTTCTACCCTTGCGATGATGAATGTGGCAAGAGGACTGGCTTTAATTGTAACAGATGCTTCTCCTGTATCAGGTTTACCAGAATGGATTCAGTTTATTGGTAATGGTTATATAGGTCAAATACCATTCAGTTTTATTCTTGTAATTGCTGTAGCAATATTTTTCCATTTCTTTTTGAATAAAACTACTTTAGGTAGACATATTTATGCCGTTGGAGGAAATCCAGAAGCGGCAAGATTGTCGGGTATCGACACCAAAAAAGTTTTAACCTGGGTTTATACAATATCTGGTATAATGGCTGGTATGGGAGGTATTGTCTTAATGGGTAGAGTAAATGCTGCCTATCCTAATGCCGGTTTAATGTATGAGTTGGATGCGATTGCGGCCGTTATTATTGGTGGTGCAAGCTTCTTAGGTGGAGTAGGTACTATATGGGGTACATTAATTGGTGCTATGATTATTGCAGTAATCAGAAATGGACTCAATCTTTTAGGAGTTGCAGCCAGTTTACAGACTGTTGTTTTAGGTATAGTTATTATAGTTGCAGTTTACATTGATGTTTTAAGAAGGAAAAAAGCATAAATTAATTTTATTAAATTGGTTTAGGAGGTATTTGAGTGAATAAAATAAAATTTGAGCAGAATAAAGAATATGATCTAATTGCACTTGGAAGAGCAGCGGTAGATTTAAATGCTAATGAACTTTACACAACTTTAGAAGAGACAGAAACATTTACAAAATATGTAGGTGGTTCTCCGGCTAATGTAGCGATAGGAATGGCTCGCCTAAATAAAAAAACAGGTTTTATTGGCAGAGTTGCAGATGACCAATTTGGAAATTATGTACTGCAGTATTTTGAAAATGAAGATATTGATATTTCAAATATGCCTGTTGACAGATCAGGTGCTAAAACTGGACTAACTTTTACAGAGATTAAAAGTAAGACAGAAAGCAGCATTTTAATGTACCGCAATGAAGCAGTTGACTTAAAACTCTGCACAGATGACATAAACGAAGATTATATTAAAAATTCTAAAGCTTTATTAATTTCGGGTACTGCTTTATCAGCTGAGCCTTCCCGTCAGGCGGCTTTACTGGCAGCCGAATATGCTGTTAAAAATAATGTTAAAGTTATTTTTGATATTGATTACCGCCCCTATTCCTGGAAGAGTGAAGCAGAAACAGGTATTTATTATACCAAGGTGGCAGAAAAAAGTGATATAATTATCGGCTCACGATCTGAGTTTAACTATATGGAAAAGATAATTAAGGAAGAAGATAGAACTGATAAAGAAGTTGCAGAACACTGGTTTAGCTTTAACAGTAAACTAGTTGTAATTAAACACGGTAAAGAAGGTTCAACCGCCTATACTCTAGAAGGGGAAAGTTATGATGTTAAGATCTTCCCTGTAGAAATGATTAAGTCTTTTGGTGGTGGAGATGCTTATGCTTCTGCCTTCATCTATGGCTTATTAGAAAACTGGGATATTCTTGATGCCTTAGAATTTGGCAGTGCTTCTGCCTCAATGCTGGTTTCAGCTCACAGCTGTTCAGATGCGATGCCTACAGCAGATGAAATAAAAGAATTTATAGAAGAAAAGAAAAAAGAATACGGGGAAAGAGTAGTTCGAGATTAGATTATTTAGGAGGGGTTTTAAAATGTTAATAGAAAGAGAAAATGAATTTGAATTAGGTTATAATAAAATTACAGAATTAGACGGCAAATACAGTACAATGCTGATGGATGTTGGAGTTTTAAGTCTTGAAGCTGATCAAAATTTTAAACTCAAAAGTGATGAAAAAGAAATGGCCTTACTGTTGATAAATGGAGAAATTATTTATAAATGGGAGGGTAAAGAAGAAAAAGCAGAAAGAGAATCCTGCTTTGATGAAGAGCCCTGGGTACTCCATGTAAGTAAAGGGGTAGAGGTAGAAGTTGAAGCTCTTTCACAGTCAGAAGTTCTGATTCAGAAAACCAGAAATGACAGAGATTTTGATTCTGTATTCTATAAACCAGAAGACTGCAGAGTTGATATGTTTGGTGATGGTTTAATGAATAATACAGCTACCAGAAAGGTAAGAACAGTTTTTGACTATGAAACTGCTCCTTATTCTAATATGGTTATGGGTGAATCAATTACTTATCCCGGAAAATGGTCAAGTTTTCCACCCCACAGCCATGCCCAGCCGGAAGTTTATTACTATAGATTCAATAAACCACAGGGATTTGGAGCTGCCTTTTTAGATGATGATGTAGTTAGAGTTACTCATAATGATACAGTAACTATTCCTGGCGGCTTATCACATCCGCAAACATCTGCTCCAGGATATGCAATGTATATCTGTTGGATGATTAGACATCTAGAATCCAATCCCTGGACTGATAGAATAGATATTCCTGAACATACATGGCTCTATGATAAAGATGCTAAAATCTGGCCTGAAAAATAAATTTAGTGATAGAAGGTAAATAGCTTGTATGAGTTTAAACTATATATTGTTTTATCAGATGTGAGAGTATTAAAGCTAAGCTGACTATCCTTTTAATTTCCTAACTATATAGGAGGATTATGATGGACTTAAAGGTTGGTGTAATAGGAACTGGTTTTATAGGTCGGGAACATATAAAAAGAATTAATAATAAACTGAGTGGTGCTCAGGTTACTGCAGTAAATGATATAAACGTGGAAGCTGCTAAAAGCATTGCTGAAAAATTTAATTCCAAATTCTATAATTCTGCTGTTGATCTAATTAATTCGGATGAAGTTGAAGCGATAATTGTTGCTTCTTGGGATCCTACACATGCCGAATTTGTCTTAGAATCTATTAAAGCAGGAAAATATGTGTTTTGTGAAAAACCACTTGCTACTTCAGCAGAAGAAACTTTAATGATAATAGATGAAGAAATTAAATTTGGTAAAAAGTTAGTTCAAGTTGGTTTTATGCGTCGTTATGATCGTGGATATAGAGAAATTAAAAATGAAATTGAAAACAAGGAGATTGGAGCTCCACTCATTATCCATAGTATACATCGGAATAAAGTTCCTGAACCTCAGTTTACTACAGAAATGAGTATTAAAAATTCTGTGATTCATGAAATAGATTTATACAGGTGGCTGTTGGGTGAAGATTATAAAATTGCACAAGTTGTTATTCCAAAAACGTCGAAAAATGCTGAAGGAGAATTGCTAGACCCACAAATAGTCTTGTTAGAGACTGAAAGTGGAGTCAGAATTGATGTCGAATCATTTGTTAACTGTCAATATGGCTATGATGTGCGGTGTGAGGTGGTCGGAGAGGAAGGAACTTTAACTTTGGCTGACCCACATCAAACAATTAAAAGAAAAAAAGGGAAAAAAAGCCATCCAATTTTTCCTGATTGGTCAGATAGATTTTCTGAAGCTTATGATATTGAACTACAAGAATGGATCAATGATGTAAAAAAAGATGAAATGAATGGACCAAGTTCTTGGGATGGATATATGGCCAGCTACACTGCTGATTTATGTTCTCAAGCTAGAATTAAAAATGAAATCATTGAGATTCCAACTCAAAAATGTCCAGATTTTTATTGTAAATAGATGTTATAAATATCTATTTCAGAAAGGTGTTTATCATGAGATTAAGCTATGTTACTGATTCACTAGGTGAATATTCACTTGAAAAATGTTAGATATATGTTCTAATTTACGATTTGAAGAATTGGAATTTACTTGTGGTAATTGGTCAAAGGCTCCACACGTTGATCTTGATGGACTTTTAGCAAGTAAAATTAAAAGAGAAGAATTTTTAAATTAGCTGAAAAACATAAAATAGAAAAAATAGCTTTAGAAAACCATGGTTATCAATTGGTTTATAATCCTGAAACACTTTTTAAGCTTAGAAATGAAGTTGGGGATTTGATTGGAATGAATTTAGATTCCAGCCATTTATTCTGGATGGGGGGAGATCCTATTTCTGCCGTCCGAGAATTACGAGATGCAATTTATTTTGTACATGCAAAAGATGTGAGAATGGAAAGAATACTTGTTGATAATAATGGACTACTAGACACCAAAACTATTGATGAATTTGCTTCTCGCAGCTGGAATTATGTTGCATTAGGGCATGGTCATAGTGTAAATTGGTGGAAAGAATTTTTTACCGTTTTAAAGATGGTTGGTTATGATGGTACAGTCAGTCTTGAAATGGAAGATCTAAGTATGGCTGCTCTTACTGGTATAAAAAAATCATTGAGTGTATTAAAAGAAGCACTTCCGAGAGATTTTAATTAAATAATTTTGCAGTAAATTTATCTTAGTTTTAAAAAAACCTGTAAATTTCAAATGATTAATATAGAATTATCTATTCGAAAGTCAGATTTAATATAGGAGGAGTTAAATTGAGTACAATAAAATTGACAGTTGCTCAAGCACTGGTGAAATTTCTTGATAATCAGTATTTGGAAGTAGATGGACAGGAAAAGAAATTTGTAGAGGGAGTATTTACAATCTTTGGTCACGGTAATGTTGTGGGGCTCGGTCAGGCACTAGAAGAAGATTCTGGTGATTTAATAGTACGACAGGGCCGGAATGAACAGGGAATGGCTCATGCAGCAACAGCTTTTGCCAAACAAAATAATCGACAAAAAATTTATGCCTGTACTTCTTCTATTGGACCTGGAGCAGCAAATATGGTAACAGCTGCTGGGACAGCTACAGCAAACAGAATCCCTTTATTATTACTGCCGGGAGACACCTTTGCCAGCAGACAGCCGGATCCAGTTCTACAGCAGGTTGAACATCCAGAAAATTATAATATCACAACAAATGATGCCTTTAAATCTGTAAGTAAATACTGGGATAGAATTAATAGACCAGAACAGCTTATGACAGCTGCTATTAATGCAATGAGGGTATTGACTGATCCCGCAAAAACAGGTGCAGTCACCCTATCTTTACCACAGGATGTTCAGGCAGAAGCTTATGATTATCCAGAAGAGTTCTTTAAAAAGAGAGTACATCACCTGGAAAGAAGACCTGCTAGCAAGAGGGTTTTAACTGAGGCAGCTCAGTTAATTAAGGAGAAGAAAAAACCTGTTTTAATCTGTGGTGGAGGAGTAAGATATTCAGAAGCAGCAGAAGAATTTAAAGAATTTGCAGAAGAATTTAAAATACCATTTGGTGAAACACAGGCAGGTAAAGGTACAATTGTCTGGGACCATGAACTTAATCTTGGTGGAATTGGTGTGACAGGAAATTCTGCAGCCAATAAAATTGCCAGGGATGCTGATCTAGTAATCGGTGTTGGAACCCGCTTTATGGACTTTACAACTGCTTCAAAACAGTTATTTCAGAACCCGGAAGTAGAATTTATAGGGATTAATGTCTGCGAATTTGATGCTTATAAAATGGATGCTCTGCCGGTAACTGCAGATGCCAAACTGGCTTTGAAATCTTTAACTGAAAAACTAAAAGAAGCTGATTACAGCAGTTCATATCAAAATGAGATTGAAGAAGTTAAAGCTGAATGGCTTGATGAATCAGAACGTTTATTTAGTTTAGAATATAACTCTGATAATTTCACTCCAGAAGTAGCAGGACATATTGATGAGGTACTGGCAGAATTTAATGCTGATACAGAAAGTGTATTAACTCAGACAGCAGTCTTAGGTGAATTAGATAAATTACTTGCTGATGATGCAATAGTTGTGGGCTCATCTGGAAGTCTGCCTGGCGATTTACAGCGGCTCTGGAGACCCAAAAAACCTGGAACCTATCATATGGAATATGGATATTCCTGTATGGGCTATGAAATCTCAGGATCATATGGAGTAAAACTGGCAGTAGGAGATAAAGAAGTATATTCAATGGTTGGAGATGGTAGTTATTTAATGCTTCATTCTGAGCTGATAAGCAGTATTCAGGAAGGTCAAAAAATTAATGTTGTTTTATTTGATAACATGGCTTTTGGCTGTATAAATAATCTGCAGATGTCTCAGGGAATGGGAAGCTTTGGTACAGAATTTAGATATAGAAATCAGGAAAGTGGAGAGCTGGACGGCTGTTTAATTCCAATTGACTTTGCTGCCAGTGCAGCTGCCTATGGTGTAAAAACTTTTACAGTTAAAAATATTGAAGAATTAAGAGAGGCCGTTAAAGAAGCACAGAAAAGTGACGTCTCAACTTTAATAGATGTGAAAGTTTTACCAAAAACAATGACTCATGGCTATGACTCCTGGTGGAGAGTTGGAGTGCCTGAGGTAGCAAAAAAAGACAGTGTGAAAAAAGCACATCAGGAATTAGAAAATGAAATTAAAAAAGCCAGACAATATTAGAGGAGGAAAAGAAAATTATGGACAAAAATAAAGTAAAATTAGGGATAGCACCAATTGCATGGACTAATGATGATCTGCCTGAACTGGGAGCAGAAAATACTTTTGAGCAGTGTGTAAGTGAGATGGCTCTGGCAGGATTTACAGGTAGTGAGGTTGGAAATAAGTATCCAACTGATCCGGAAGAATTAAAATCAAAATTGGATATTAGAGGAATTCAGATCTGTAATGCCTGGTTCAGTACTTTTTTTGCAGCAGGGAAAAAGGAAAAAACAATTGAAAAATTTAGAGAACATAGAGACTTCTTACATGAAATGGGTGCTGAAGTAATCGGCTGTTCTGAGCAGAGTTACAGTATTCAGGGACTGGACAAAGCAATTTTTGAAGAAAAACCGGAGTTTAGTCAGGGAGAATGGGAAAAAATAGCTGAAGGATATAATCAGCTGGCCGAACTTGCTGCAGAAAAGGGAATGAAGGTATCTCTCCATCACCATATGGGAACTGGTGTTCAGACTCCTGCAGAAGTTGATAAGTTTATGGAGATGACAAATGATGATGTTTATTTATTATTTGATTCCGGTCACATTTATTATTCTGAAGGTACTCAGGAAGCTGTAGAAAATTTACTGGAAAAGTATGTTGACCAGATTGCACATGTTCATCTAAAAGATGTTAGAAATGAAGTAGTAAAAGAGGTTAAAGAGAAAGGTTTAAGTTTCCTGGATGGAGTTAAGATGGGTACATTTACTATTCCAGGTGATGGAGCAATTAAGTTTGAGCCTCTATTTGAAACTCTGGAAGAGGCTGATTATGAGGGCTGGATGGTTGTGGAAGCTGAACAGGATCCCGCAAAAGCTAACCCGTTTGAATATGCTGTTCAGGCCAGAGAGTTTATTAGAGAAAAAACTGGACTATAATAATTAGTAAATACAAATAATCAGGAGGGGTTTAGATGATAAAATTGGGTATTATAGGTTTCGGTCGAATTGGAAGAGTTCATGCAGAAAGTATAATGAATTATGTTAAGGATGCTGAGGTAAAGGCTGTAGCTGATCCATATATAAATGAAGAAGGTGAAAAAGCTGCCCTAGAACTTGGAATTGAAAATGTATATAAGGATCATAAAAAAATAATTGATGATCCAGAAATAGAGGCAGTATTAGTCTGTTCATCAACTGATACTCATTCTCAGATGTCAATTGAAGCTGCTGAAGCAGGAAAGGATATTTTCTGTGAAAAGCCAATTGATAAAAACTTAGATAAAATTGAAGAAGTACTGAATGTTGTAGAAAAAGCCGGTGTTAAATTCCAGGTCGGTTTTAATAGAAGATTTGATCATAATTTCCAGGCTGTAAAAGAAAATGTAGAAAACGGAAAAATAGGTGATGTACATCTGATCAATATCACCTCACGTGATCCAGAAGCTCCTCCAATTGATTATGTTAAAGGTTCTGGAGGAATGTTTTTAGATATGACCATTCATGATTTTGATATGGTAAGATTCTTATCTGGAAGTGAAGTTGAAGAAGTATATGCAGCTGGTGAAGTATTAGTTAATCCTGAAATAGGTGAAGTAGGAGATATTGATACAGCAGTAATAACTTTAAAACTAAAAAATGGTGCTATTGCTGTAATCAATAACAGTAGAGAAGCAGTATATGGTTATGATCAGCGGGCAGAAGTTTTTGGTTCAAAAGGTGGATAACGTCAAATAAAATATGATAGTTACCATAAAATGTAAGTAAATAGTAATAGATCACCACTAATTTTAATTATAATAAAAATATTCAAAATG